>DASVGI010000138.1:0-32900 GCA_036379595.1 Casimicrobiaceae bacterium
GAGCTGCCGCCATTGAACTTGTTGTACCCGGTGTACTGCAGTGCGAGCTTGGTGTTCTCGTAGGGAAGCCAGTCGAGCTCTCCGGTCCAGCCGTTGCTGTTCGGGCTCCCATTGGCAAACCCGACGACCGGAGCGCCTGCCGGGTAGAGCAGCGCATCCGCCGATCCCGTCGTCCGGAAATATCCGAGCGCCGCACCGTACTTCCGCTGATACAGATAGCTTCCACCGACCCGGAACGTCTTGAGATTGTTGGAAGCGTTGCTCGACGCGCCCGCGCCCCAGGTCGCGTCGAGCGTCTGCTTCTCGTCGATCCAGGTCGCGGTGGCCGAGAAGATGTGGTTGTCGCCGATGTACTGGTATTGAGTGTCGAGCGCCCAGTCGCGGTACTTGTTGGTCGAGCCCGCAAGGGCGACGCCGCCGCCGGGATAGAGCTTCGCGACGACGCCATACGCGCCGACCTCCCACGAGTTGCGACCCCACTGATGCTCGTAGGCAATGCGCCAATACGGCGCCAGGTCGCGCACGACGTTGGTGCTGGTGCTATCGAGCTGTGCCGCGGCCGGCGCCGAGTGGTACCCGCCGAGCTCCAGATAGAGAGAGTCGTACAGATAGGCGTACGCGGTGAGGCCGGCGACGCCCGCGTCGACGAGCCCGCCGTCGAGCATCGTCGCGGCTCCCGGCGACGGCGCGACCGAACTGCGCTGGTCGAACGGTACCTGCCACGCCGGCGTCGAGTTCCACGGATCCTGAACCGTGGGGTTGTTGTTAAGGCTGAGACCCCAGAGGAAATTCTCGTTGACGGGCCTCGCGTAGCGGATATCGGTGTTGTCCCAGCCGAACTCCGCGTCGGTCCCGTCGTAGGTCATCTGCACGAACGCGCCGAGGTTGGGGGCGATCCGTCCGGCGTAGAAGAGACTGGCCTGCTGCGGAAACAGCACCTGCCCGTTTTTCGCGAGCGCTCCGGGGAGCGCTGAATCGGGCATCCCGGACTTCGTCCGGGTGTACGACGTCTGAAACATGAACGACAGCGGCGGCAGCTGGTTCAGCAGCAGGGTCTCCTGCTTGTTCGGGCTGATCCCGCTCACCTGCGGCAGATTGTCGATCGTGTAGCCATTGAGCTTGAAGCGCCGCCCGTACGGCGTGAGCTCGGGAAATGCCGTGTGGCAGGCTTCGCAGGCCAATCCCGTCTGACGCGCGTACGAGGGCACCGCCTGCGCGGCACCTGGACCCAGCACAACGACCATCGACAACACCGATGCGACCGCGCGCATCGGGCTCCATCCAGGCTTGGTCATCTTCGTCTCCTGCTGCGTTCGTTCGCAATTCCCCGTGCGGGGATCTCCTACGCGACTTCAGCAGCAGTCTCGCCCAGGAGGCGAAACCGGCTTTTGATCGAGGTCAATGCGGGTCGCCCTTACCCCACCTAGTGTCACCAGACCGAAGGGGGGTCGATATGCACGCGATCAACGTGCTGCGCAACGAGCATCGATCGATCGCGGCCGTGCTCAACGGGCTGTCCGAGGTGGTCCGCGGCATCGGCGAGCGCGGCGAGGCGCCGAACTTCGATCTCCTCGGCGCCATCGTCTATTACATGGACGCCTTTCCGGAGCGCTGCCACCATCCGAAGGAAAATCGGTATCTATTCAGGCTGCTGCGCATGCGTGCTCCGGCAAGCGCGCCGCTCGTCGACCGCCTCGAGCACGAGCATCGGATCGGCGCGTTGAAGATCCGCGCGCTCGAGCAGGCGCTCGAGCGCTACCGCTCCGGGGGCGCTGCCGAATTCCCGGCGTTCGCCGCCGTCGCCGACGACTTCGTCGCGTTCAATCGGGCGCACATGCACGCCGAGGATGCGGAGGCGATTCCACTCGCGCGCGAGCACCTGACCGCCGAGGACTGGGTGGCGATCGATGTTGCGTTCGCGGGTCACAGCGACCCGCTCGTCGGGATCGACGCGGTCGCTCCCTACAACCAGCTGTTCTCGCGGATCGTCAACCTTGCTCCACCGCCGCTCGGCGTCGGGCCGTCGGCGGAGGAGCACGCGCAGGGGCGCGTCAGGGCTTGAGCTGCGCGCGAAGCTCGCCGGCGGGATGCGCGGCGCTGTGCACGTTGAAATAGAGGTCGCCGGCCTTGAGCGCCTTCATCTGGTCGGGGGTCAGCTTCGCGCCCGGCGGCGCGACGAACTCGTTGCCTTCCATCTTGAACGGCACGATCACCTTGCCGTTCTTGCCGGCGGGCGCTTCGTGGATGTGCGCCATCGTCGGCGTGAATCCGGTGACGGTGATCTTGCCGCTGACCGCGCCGTCGTCGCCGACGCTGATCGTGCCCTCCGCCGAACCGCTCGACTGGACCGGCGGCACCTCCTGGCTCCCCGAAAGCTTGACGTGAAAGTCTTCCGCGAACGCCACGCCGGCCACCCCGAGGCCGAGCGCGAACGCGAGCGAAAGGACGGGCACGGCCATCGTCCTCGTCGATCTATGAGTGAACTTCATGCAAGGCTCCTGTGGTTGAAGTGACGCCGATACAATCCCGCGTGCCATGCCCGGGTGGTGAAACCGGTAGACACAGGGGACTTAAAATCCCCGGACCGCGAGGTCGTGCGGGTTCGACCCCCGCCCCGGGCACGCGTTCCTGATCCGCGCCGAGGAGCGCTGCTCAGCGCGCGGTCCCCGCCATCGAGCTCTGCGCGATCTTCGCAAAATCGTTCATCACCCGCTGCATCGTCTCGAACGCCGATCCGCCCGACGTAACGACGCCCTGCATCGCCGACACCACCTTCTGCATCTGCCGCAGATCGGGAAGCATCGCCATCGCGGCGCGCGTCTCCCTCACGCCGGGAACGCCTTCCATCTGGCCCTCGATCAATGCGAACAGCCGCTTCTGGATCTCGACGATGAGATCGAACATCTCGCTCCAGTAGTGCATCGATTTCTCGAGCGCTTCCTGTGCTGCTCCCTGTCCGGCGACCATCAGATCCTGCGCATCGCGCGCCTCGGCCGCCGACCGCGCGTGCTTCTGCTGGAAGGCGCGCGCTTCTTCCTCGCCTTCGAGCTGTTTGCGACGCAACTCGGTCGCGCCCTCGATCGCGGTGTTGATCACCTCGAGAGCGAGCGCGGCATTGGTCTTGTAGAGCTCGAAGGCCTTGTCGGGAGTCAACATCTTCGACATCTTTTCCATTCCCGCGAGCCCGGGCATCGCGCGCGCAGCGGAGGCCGCGCCGGCAGCAGCCGCCTTCGGCGGCGCCGAGCGCTTGCGCGCAGGAGCCTTGCGAGCGGATGCCTTCGCGGCAGGGGCCCTGGGGGCAGGCTTGGAAGAGGCGGATTGAGCAGTCGTTTTCCTGGCCATGAGCATTCTCCTCGGGAGATGAATCGGATCTGTCGAACCTCCCCTGCCTGCTTGTAACGCCGGCCCCGGTCGTCGTCAAGGAAGCCCCCGGAAGCGTGCGCGAGTCGGCAGGTGGCTTGACTGCGGGCCGCTGCGGTCTATAATCGATACCGTATATTTATACGGTTCTCGCTCGCATTCGTCGCCTCTTCGCCACTTCTTCCGCCCATCCCTTCCCCAGGCCGATGCCCACCCCTCCCCATCGTCGCTCCGGCCGCCGCGCTCTCGTGCGCGAGCACGGTGCCGCGGCGCCCGACGCGGCGCCCGACGCACCGCGGCTCACTGCGCGCCAGCAGCAGATCCTCGACTGGATTCGCGCGCATCTCGAAACCTCCGGCATGCCGCCGACCCGCGCCGAGATCGCCGCCGGGCTCGGCTTTTCCACCGCGAGCTCGGCCGAGGACCATCTGCAGGCGCTCGCCCGCAAAGGCGCGCTCGAGATCGTCCCCGGCGCTTCGCGCGGCCTGCGCCTCACGAGCCCGCCCGGCCTTGCGCTGCCGGGCACGCTGCCGCTCGTGGGTCGCGTCGCGGCCGGCCATCCGATCCTCGCCGTCGAGCACATCGAGGCCCGCTATCGCGTCGATCCCGCGCTGTTCACGCCGCGCGCCGATTACCTCCTGCGCGTGCGCGGGCCGAGCATGCGCGACGCCGGCATTCTCGACGGCGACCTCATCGCCGTGCATCGCACGTCCGACGCGCGCAACGGCCAGATCGTCGTCGCGCGGATCGGCGGCGCCGGTGGCGACGAGGTGACGGTGAAGCGCCTGCGCCGGCGCGGGCGCGAGATCGTGCTCGTTCCCGAGAACGACGCGTTCGAGCCGATCGTCGTCGACCCGCGGACCACCGCCTTCGCCATCGAAGGCATCGGCGTCGGCCTCGTCCGCAGCGGGAGTCTCTGACACCGCTCCGGCGACGGCCCGTGTTCCCTTCCACCCACGAGGAGACAATCATGGTGCAACCGATTCCCGCCGGCTATCACACGGTGACGCCGTATCTGATCGTGCGCGGGGCTGCGCGCGCGATCGACTTCTATCGCAACGCGTTCGGCGCGAGCGAAGTGATGCGCTTCGACGAGCCGAACGGCCGCATCGCCCACGCCGAGATCAGGATCGGCGATTCGCACGTGATGCTCGCCGACGAGAGCGACGCCTACCGCAGTCCGCAGACGCTCGGCGGCGCCGGCGCGAGCCTGATGCTGTACGTCGAGGACGTCGACCGGATGTTCGCGCAGGCGGTCGCGGCCGGCGCCACCGTTCAGCGCCCGGTCGCCGATCAGTTCTATGGCGATCGGGTGGGAACGATCGTCGACCCGTTCGGCCACGTCTGGTCGATCGGCACGCACAAGGAGGACGTGTCGATGGAGGAGATGCACCGGCGCATGGCGAAGCTCATGGAACAGGGTGGGACCTGACATCCCATCGAGGAGGATCGACCCATCGAGGAGGATCGCATGTACACGCTCTATGGCAGGAAAGGCGCGGGATCGGCGGCGATCGAGGCGGCGCTGGCACTCGCGCACGCGCCGTACCGGATGATCGAGACCGCGTCGTGGGAGAAGAACGACGAGTTCCCCGGGCTGCTCGAACGCAATCCGCTCGGCCAGATCCCGACGCTGGTCCTCGAAGACGGCAGCACGATGTCGGAGAGCGCCGCGATCCTGATCCACCTCGGGCTCGTTCATCCGGCGAGCGGATTGCTGCCCGATGCGGCATCGGCACGGGCCCAGAGCATCCGTGGCCTGGTGTTCATCGCCGCCAACTGCTATGCGGCGATCAGCATCATCGATTTTCCCGAGCGCTGGTGCGCGAACGCCGAAGGCGACGAAGCGGTGCAGGAGCGCATCCGTGCCGGGACGCGCGCGCGGCTGCATCGTCACTGGGAGATGTTCGCCGACGTGTTCCCCGCGCATCCGTGGCTGTCGGGCGAGCGCCTCGGCGCACTCGACCTCCTCGCCGCGGTCGTCTCGAAATGGTCGGGAGCACGCAAGCACCTCGAAACCCACCGCCCGGCGTTCCACGAAGCTCTGCTGCGCATCGAGACGCATCCCGACGTCGCCGCCGTGTTCGCGCGCAACTGGCCGCCGGGCTGATCCGGTTCGGTCGTCGGATCGGTTCGGCCGTCGGATCGATCCGGTTTGGCATCGGCAGTTATCCGCCCCATCGATGAACCCGGTGCTCGCCGAAGTCCTGTCGCACCCTGCCGTCTGGCGCGGCGGCGATTGCGCACCCGAGCCCGCGGCCATCGCCACCGGCTTCGACGCCCTCGACGCCGTGCTGCCCGGTGGAGGCTGGCCGCGCGCCGCACTGACCGAGATCCTGCTCGAACGTGAAGGCATCGGCGAGTTACGTCTCACGATTCCCGCGCTCGTGCGGCTGCAGGCCGAGGGAAGCCTCGTCGTATGGGTCGCTCCACCGTACCGGCCATACGCCCCCGCGCTGGCCGCTGCCGGCCTCGACCTCGCACGCCTCGTCGTCGTGCGCGATGTCGACGAGCGCGACGCGCTGTGGGCGTACGAGCAGGCGCTGCGCGCACCCGAATGCGGCGCCGCGTTCACCTGGGTGAGCTCGCAGGACGAGCGCGTGCTGCGCCGGCTCCGAGTGGCTGCGCGCGAGGGGCAAAGCTGGGGCGTGCTGTGGCGGCGGCCGGGCCGGCGGGCCGGTGCGGCGGCGGCGCCGCTGCGCCTCGCGCTCGCGCCCGAGGACGGGCGGCTTGCCGTACACGTCCTCAAGCGCCGTGGCGCAGGACTTGCGCAGCCGATCCTGCTCGAGCCGGCCGACGATTAACGCAGACCAGCCGGCGATTGAATAGTCACAGTACGATGGATTGAATGGTCGCAGTACGATGTTGTGGCTCTGTCTTTTCCTTCCTTCGCTCGCGCGCGGGACCACCGCGAAAGCCGACACCACCGCGAAAGCCGACACCACCGCCGAAGCCAATGCGGCCGTTGACGCCAATGCGACCGTTGACGTGGATGCGACCGTCGATGCCGATGCCCTCGCCGAGATTGCGACGCTCGCCCTCGCGTTCTCGCCGCAGGTGAGCATCGCTCCACCCGCTGCGGTCCTCGTCGAGATCAGCGGCAGCGTGCGCCTGTTCGGCGGCCTGATGCGCCTCTTCGAGCGACTGACGCGCGAGGTGAAGGCGCGCGACTATCCGCTGCAGACTGCGATCGCGCCGGTCCCCGCCGCGGCAATCCTGCTGGCACGCGCGGCCAACGCCACCGCCAACGCCAACGCCAACGCCAACGCCAATGCGATGACCGTCATCGCGATCGAGGAGTTGCCGGAAGCGCTGGCTCCGCTTCCGCTGGCTCTGCTCGATCCCGGTCCCGACGTGGAAGACGGCCTGCGGGCGGCGGGCGTGACAACGCTCGGTGCTGCGCGGCGTCTTCCGCGCGCACCGCTCGCACGCCGTTTCGGACCTGCACTCGTCGATGCGCTCGACCGCGCCTATGGCAGCCGGCCCGATCCGCGCGAGCCGTACCAACCGCCGCCGCGGTTCGAGCGCAGGCTCGTGCTGCCTTCCGCCGTCGAGACCACCGAGGCGATCGGCTTCGCCGTCCATCGCCTCTCCCGCGACCTCTCGAGCTGGCTCGCGGCGCGTGGCCTCGGTGTCGTGCGGATCGGGCTGACGCTCTCCCACGAACGCCGCTCGCGCGAATGTCCGCTCCCGCCGACCCAGGTCGTGTTCGCCTTCGGCGCTCCGGCACGCGCGCCCGCGCACCTCGATGCGGTGCTGCGCGAGCGCCTCGCACGCATCGCGCTGCCTGCGCCGGTCGACGCCATCGTGCTCGCGAGCGTCGAGACGGCGCCGCTCGCCGGACGCAGCTTCGGCCTCCTTCCGGACCATGCCCGATCGCCGGAAAACGAATCCGCTGCCGCCGTCGTGCCACTCGTCGAGCGGTTGCGCTCGCGCCTGTCCGACGATGCGGTGATCGTGCTCGAAACCCGTGCCGAGCATCGCCCCGAATACGCGATGGGCATGATCGGTGCGGGACCCGTCGCGTCGCCCTGCTCGCCCGCATCGCCACTGCGCGCAGCGATGCATGCGGCTGTGCCTCTATCGACACCTCGTGCAGCACCGCGCCCGCTGTGGCTGCTCGACGAGGCGCGCCCGCTCGGACGCGAGCTCGACAGAAAGCCGTGGGTGCTGCGCGACGGGCCCGAGCGGATCGAATCGGGATGGTGGGATGGGCGCGACCTGCGCCGCGATTATTTCGTCGCCGAATCCCCGCGCGGAGAAACGGCGTGGATCTATCGCGATCATCGCCGCGGCACCGACGACGGCGACTGGTTCCTGCACGGCCTGTTCGCGTGAAGCGCCCCTCGCTCCTCGATCCCCTATCCTCGTCCCTCGTCCCTCTATCCCCTATCCTCGCTCCTCCCTCCTCGCTCCTCGCTCCCGAGATAGAACCGCCTGAAATCGAGATAGCTCCCGATGAACCTCGCGCGGTACTCGGGGAGCGACGCGAAGTGCGGATGATGATGTCCGCGCCTGCCATTCGCGAGGACCGCAGCCCGATAGATGTGACCGGTACGCCGGCAGAAATCGACCGCTGCGGCCATGCCGTCGCGTGCGATGACGAAGCTGATGCGCCCAAACTCGCACGGATAGCGCTGTGCGGTCACCGCATCGGCGGCATGCGGCGGCCCGTCTCTCGTCGATCCCATGGCATTCATCGGCGTACCGATCGTAGCATCGCAACGCGCATCGCAGTACGATAGAGCTCGCAGTCCGACGACGATGAGGCACCTGGGTTCCGACGGTCAGCCTCGTCGGAAGCTGCACGGCGGCAACAGCGCATGACCCCGACATCGAGACGCCCGTACTTTCTCGATCTCTTCCGGATCCGGTTTCCGGTCGGCGCCGTATGCTCGTTCGGTCATCGCGTAGCCGGAGTGATTCTTGCGGTCGCGTTGCCGGCGCTCGTCTACCTGCTCGATCGCTCGCTCGCCGGCCCGCAACAGTATGCCGCCGTCGTCGCGTGGCTGCACTCCGTGTCGGGCAAGGCAATGCTCGTGCTGCTCGCGTGGGCATTGGGCCACCATGTGCTGGCCGGGGTGCGCCACATGCTGAAGGACGTCGACGTCGGCTCGTCGCTCACCGTGGCGCGCCGCAGTGCGTGGCTCGCGCTCGCCGGCGGCGGGGCGATCGCGCTCGCCACGGTCGCGCTGGTGCTCCGCGCATGATTCTGAGTAGGGTTCGCGCATGATACTGAGCGGGCTTCGCGCGTGGACGGTGCAGCGGCTCGGCGCGCTCTATCTCCTCGTCTTCCTGCTGTTCGCCGTGGCGCACATCGCCGCGGAGCCGCCGCAGTCGTACGCGCAGTGGCGCGCGTGGGTCATGTCGGGCGGCGTGCGAACGGCGGTGATCGTCTTCTTCGCCGCGCTTCTGCTCCACGCGTGGGTCGGGCTGCGCGACGTGATCCTCGATTACGTGAAGCCGTTGCCGCTTCGAGCGACGGTGCTCGCAATCGTGGCCGCGGGTCTCGCCCTGCTCGGCGCATGGGTCGTGCAGATTCTCGTCGGCGCGTAGGCTGGGCAACAGGATTCAGAGCCCCGATGCGTTTCTCGATCTATCGCTATAACCCGGACACCGGCATGCCGCCACGCATGCAGGATTACGAGCTCGCGCGTGGTCACCACGACCACATGCTGCTCGACGCGCTGCTGCGCCTGCACGAGCAGGACGACAGCCTGGCGTTCCGCAAGTCGTGCCGCGAAGGCGCCTGCGGCTCGGACGCGATGAACATCAATGGCCGCAACGGACTCGCGTGCGTCACGCCGCTCGACTCGCTCGCCGAACCGGTGACGCTGCGTCCGCTGCCCGGATTCCCGGTGATCCGCGACCTCGTCGTCGACATGACGCGCTTCTTCGAGCACTACCACGCGATCAAGCCCTACGTGATCGACGACGAGCCCCCACCCGAGCGCGAGCGCCTGCAGATGCCGGTCGACCGGGCCGAGCTCGACGGTCTCTACGAATGCATCCTGTGCGCCTGCTGCACCGGGTTCTGCCCCTCGTACTGGTGGAACCCGGACCGCTACCTCGGCCCGGCGGCGCTGCTCCAGGCGATGCGCTTCATTGCCGACTCACGCGATCGCGCCACCGACGAGCGCCTGACCTTTCTCGACGATGCCTGGCGCCTGTTCCGCTGCCGCTCGATCATGAACTGCACCGAGGTCTGTCCGAAGGGCCTCAATCCGAACCGTGCGATCGATCGGATACGGATGCGCATGCTGAAGCGCGAAGTCTGAGCCGCGCTTTCGACTGCCTGCTCGCCGAGGCGAGCGAGACGCTGGTGAAGCTCGTCAGGTAACGAGCGCCGCGGCGCCGCACAGGCGGGTCTCAGCATCGGCCGCGATGCGCTCGACGAGCGTGCCCGCCGCCGGGATGTCGCCGATGAGGTCGACGCCCTCGCCGGCCCAGACCATCGCGGTGTCGAAGTCGCCCGCTGCCGCCGCAGCCCGGAACGCGGCGCGCTCGCTTTCGACAGCACTGCGCAGCGCGTCCTCGCGACCGTGCCAGCGCTGCACGAAGCCGTTCGTGAGCGCGCGTCCGGTGTACGGCGCGGGCCACACGTAGCCGCGCACGATGTCGAACACGCCGGTGCGCACCGTGTCACCGCCCTGCGCCGCAACGACGCGCGCCTTCGCGCTCGGATGCACGAGTGCTTCGGTGCTCGCGTAGAAACGCGTGCCGATGAGTGCGCCCTCTGCGCCGAGTGCCAGCGCCGCCGCAAGCCCGCGCCCGTCGACGATGCCGCCCGCGGCGAGCACCGGCAGCGGCGCCACGGCATCGACGACCGCGGGGACGAGTGGCAACGTCGCACGCTGCGCGCCGTGACCGCCGGCTTCGGTTCCCTGCGCGACGACGACATCCGCGCCGGCGTCCTTCGCGAGGCGCGCATCGGCAACCGTCTGCACCTGACAGATCAGGCGGCAGCCGGCGGCCTTGATCGCCGGCACCCACGGGCGCGGATCGCCGAACGACAGCATGAACGCCGCCGGACGGAACGACAGCGCGAACTCGAGCACCGCGGGCTCGATCGCCCAGGTGATGAGCCCGACGCCCCACGGTCGCTGCGTTGCGCTCTTCACGAGCTCGAGCTCGGTGCGCAGCCACGCCGGGTCGCCGTAACCGCCACCGACGAGGCCCAGTCCGCCGGCGTTGGACACGGCCGCCGCGAGCCCGCCTCCGGACACGGCGCCCATCGGCGCAAGCACGATCGGATGGCGCAGCCCGAACATCCGCGTGAGCGCAGTCGTAATCATCGGCAAATCCTTCGGTGAGTCCTTCGGTGAATCGTTTCGCTGAATCGCTCCGGCGAATCGCTTCGCGCAGGGTCAGATTCCTGCGTACCACTGGTAACCCTGATCTTCCCAGTATCCGCCGTTGCCATCGCCGATATCGGCGTAACTCTCGACGAGCTCGATGCGCATCACGTACTTCGCGTGCTTGTAGCCGAGCTGGCGCTCGACGCGCAATCGGATCGGCGCGCCGTTGGCGATCGGCAGCGGACGATCGTCGAGGCGATAGGCGAGGATCGTCTGCACGTGCCGCGCCTCGTCCATGTCGATGCTCTCGTAATACGGATCGGTGCCGTCGTCGTTCATCGGATCGGCGCAATGAAATACGACGTAGCGTGCGCGCGCCGTCGGTTCGACGACATCGAGCAGTGCCGAGAGACGAGCGCCCTGCCACTTGCCGACCGCGCTCCAGCCCTCGACGCAGTCGTGACGCGTGATCTGCGTGCGCGACGGGAGCGCGTAGAGCTCGGCCAGCGTGAAGCTTCGCGGCTTCGCAACGAGGCCGTCGACCTTCAGCGCGTAGGCCGCGAAGCCGCCGGCCGCGAGCGCCTGGTACGCCGGATTGTCGGGATTCGCGGTGCCGTTGCTGCGAAATGTCGGCGAGAGGTCGGCCTCGGTGTACTCCTGTGCCATCGCCCGGCGGCCGGTGACGAGCTTCGCGACGGTGGCGTTGAGGCGCTCGGCGCTGCCGAGGACGCTCACGGCGGTGTCGTTCTGCGACAGCTGATCGCAGCCCGCGAGACCTGCGGCGCCGAACGCCGCGCCGAGGCGCGCGAGAAAGCGGCGACGCGAGCGCTGCCGGATCGGATCCATCGGCTACTTCCCCCCGCCTGCGTTGCCGTTCATCGTCCTTCGCCTGCGCTGCCATGCATCGTAACGCGAGCGGGATCGTCGCGCGCGGGCGATGGCGGCACGCGCCAGACCCCGGTGATCATCGAGCGCAGGTTGTTCCACAGTCCGGTGACGATCACCTCGAACAGGTGGACGAGGACGAACGCGACCAGGAGCCACGCGACGATGAAATGAATCGAGCGCACCGACTGGCGCCCGCCGAACCATCCGACCCAGCCGCCGAACAGCGTATCGAGCCGCGGCGAGAGCCCAAGCCCCATCAGCACGACGAGCGGCAGCAGCACGAAGATCACGACGAGATACGCGATCTTCTGCAGCACGTTGTAGCGCGTCGCTTCCGCCCCCGACGGATGCCTGAAGTGCAGGTGATCGACGATCGAGCGGCCGATTCCCGCGAGGTCGTGCTGCGTGGGCAGGAGGTCGCGTGCGAGATGGCGGCTTGCGATCGTATACACGACGAACGCAAGGCCGTTCAAGAGGAAGATCCACGCGAAGAAGAAGTGCCACGCGCGCGCCATCGCGAGCCACTGATGGCTCGGTACGCTGAGCCACGACGGAAACGCCTGCGCGTACTGCTCGCCGTCGTCCGACGAGACGCCGAGCACTCCGGTGGTGTCGAACTCGCGGCCGAGGAACCGCGTGTAGCCGTGCATGGCCCCGGTGGCGTCCATCCGCGCACCGATCTCGAGCCACGGCGCATTCCCGTTGTACGACGAGTTCCCCCAGTAGAGAGCCGGGCTCGCGGTGAAGATGTTGAGCCCGCTCATCAGCATCATCGCGAGCGCGACCACGTTGATCCAGTGCATGATCCGCACCGCGAGCGTATGGCGGCGATAACGCGCTCCCGCCGCTGCCGCAGTCGCGCGGTCGGGGGGCTCGAGAGGGAGAGATGCTTCGTTCATCGCTTCGCTTACGCCGCCCGCTTCGCTTACGCCGGCCCCTTCGACCCCTGTGCTGCGAGGCGCGGCAGGCGCCAGTATGCCGCGCCAAGCAGCAGCCACGCGGCACCGGTAAGACCGGCGCCGGTCATGAATGTTGCGCCCGCCCCGCAGGACTGCCAGAGAATGCCCGCGAGGACGCTCGCGACGAGGAGTGCCACGCCGCAGAACAGGTTGAACACCCCGAACGCGGTACCGCGCAGCGCCGGTGGTGCGGAGGCCGCCACCAGCATCGCGAGCAATCCCTGCGTCAGGGCCATGTGCAGGCCCCACAGCCCGGCGCCGACGAGCGCCCCGGAGGGTCCCGGCACGAGTGCCAGCACGACGTCGCTCGCGATCAGCGCCGCAAGCCCCGCCGAGAGGAGCGCATAGATGCGTCCACGATCGGCGATGCGTCCGGCAGGCCACGCGACCGTCGCGTAGACCATCGACATCACGACCATCACCCACGGCGCGTCGAGCGTGCCGAGGCCGTCGGCCTGTCCGCGCAGCACGAGAAACGCTTCGGAGAACCGCGCGAAGGTCAGCATCACGGCAATCGCCGTCACCAGCCAGAAGCGTAGTCCGAGCCTGCCCGCGTCGCGCCACGCGATCCGCTTCGCCGCGCTGCCACGCACGCTGCCATCGTCGCGCTCGTGAACGCCGACGACGATCAGCACGATGCACAGTGCGGCCGGCACCACCGCCACCCAGAACGCCTCGGTGAACCGCCCGCCGAACCACGCGAACCCCGCGATCGCGAGGAGCGGACCGGCGACCGCACCGACCGAGTCGAGCGACTGGCGCAATCCGTAGGCCGCACCGCGCACCGCTTCGGGCGTGAAGTCCGCGACGAGTGCATCGCGCGGCGCGCCGCGAATCCCTTTGCCAATGCGGTCGGCAATGCGGCCGCCGATCACCCAGCCGAGCGCCGGTGCGAGTGGAAAGACGAGCTTGGAGACGGCCGACAACCCGTATCCGACGAGGATCAGCGGCTTGCGGCGACGGACGCGGTCGGACCAGTAGCCGGAGAACACCTTGACGATCATCGCGACCGCCTCCGCCGCGCCTTCGACGAAGCCGACCACGACCATCGAGGCGCCGAGCGGTCCGACCATGTAGAGCGGCAGGAGCGCGTGGATCAACTCACTCGATGCGTCCATCAGGAGGCTGACGAAGCCGAGCGCCCATACACCCGATGGAATCCGCGGCTTCGAGTCGCGATCGCGGGAGGCTCGCGACTCCGTCCCGCTACTCGTCAACTGCGCGGCCCTTCGAGCGTGATGCTCGCGCGCACGAGCCCTGCCCGCTCGTGATGCGCGGTGATCCCGACGACGTCACCGCTCGTCCCGCGCACGACCCATTCGAGCTTCCTGCGGCTGTCGGTCACCTCGTAGTCCGGCCAGAACGAGACGCCGGTGTGCTTCGATGACTTGCCCTCGAGCTGACCGGCGTCGTCGCGCTGCTTCCCCGCGACGAGTGCAGCTCCCGGTGGCAGCGCGACTTCGACGATGACGCCGCGCACCGTCTTGCGCGCGAGCGCGCGCTTCGTCACGTAGGTCGGCAGCCAGCCGGTGTTCTGCACGACGAGCGTGATCTTCCAGGTGCCGTCACCGATCGGCGCCGCGCCCGCGTGCACGAGCTCGAGCCGCGGCGAGCACAGCGCCTGCCAGAGGATCCAGCGCGGGAAGCGCTCGACTTCCGCGGCGAGCCGCGACAGCGGCGGATTGCTGAACGCGTGGAACCGATCCCAGCCGCCGATCTCGACGCGGCCGAGCTGCGGATGATCGAATGGCTTCCACCCGTGATGCGCGGCACCGCCGAGCTTCTCCTCGCTCCAGCGAAAGAGCGTGAGATCGTCGCCGATCGGATGATCGCGAAACCAGTCGATGTACTTGTAGTTCGTAATACCCGCCTCGCGCATCGGTGACCAGATCTCGACGACCCACGAGAAGAGGCCGAGGTGCTCGTAGATCCAGTCGAAGGTCCCGCCGATCACCGACTTCGGGTGATAGCGGAACTCGTGATAGACCGAGATCGCCGGGTAGCCGGTGAGCTCGGTGCCCTTGCGTCCAGCGAGCTGGTAGAACCACAGGTCCTCGGCATCCATCTCCTCGTCGGGCGCGTGCTCGAACGGGCGCAGCAGCACGCCGGACCAGGTGTGGAAGCTCGTTCCTCCGGTGAGGTTCGGGTGGCGCACGACGAACTCGGCGATCGCGCGGATTTCCGGCTCGGACGTCGGATACGGGCCGGCACCCTGCTGCTCGAACTCCTGGCGCCAGCTTCCCGGAAAGTTGCGGTTGAGGTCGAGCCGCTCGCGTGGGCGCTTGATGCGCAACGTGTGCCCGTCGTAACCGTCGTAACGACCCTCGGGCAGCACGTGGTAGTAGGTTCCCCCGATCTCGGTCGGATCGCGACGCACCATGAGTCGCGGCTCCTCGGGATGAGCCTTCCACAGTCCGTTCGCGTCCGGAATGCGCATCTGCAGGATGCGCCCGTTGCCGTCGATGTCCTCGACGACGAGGCCCTCGGGCTCGTCCTCGTCGAACGGATACGGGCGCGTCGACGAGCGCACCCATTTCGGCTTGTCGGCGAGCGCCCATTCGGCACCGTCGGGATTGATTCGCGGGCAGACGTAGAACGCGCGCGTGTCGAGCGCACGCGTCACGTCGGCATCGTTGCCGTAACCCCTGACCAGCGTGTCGACGAAGCAGAGCGCGGCGACGGAGGCCGCGACCTCGGTTGCATGGATGTTGCCGTCGACCCAGAACGCGGGCTTGTCGCCGGCCGCACCGGTCGCGGCGTTGGTGATCGCGAGCACCCAGATGTCGCGGCCTTCGTGACTCTTCCCGATCGACTCGATCGCGACGAGGTCCGGACGCTCGCGCGCGAGCGCGTGGACGAGCTCGGTGAGCTCGGCGTAGCGGTAGAAGCGGTCGAGGGCGATCTGGGACATCGTCGGTGGTGCCGTCGTCGATCAGCGATGGTGGACGCGCCGCGAAACCACGTCGGGGCGGCGCAGACAAGGAGACGAATCTTACGTCATGGCCGCCCGGATCAGGTTCGATGAGCGGATCGGAGCCGCGTTGCCTCGACCTACCTTGTCTCGGCCTCCGGGGCGAGAGCCGTGCGTTGACATCGGTCAAGGCGGCGCGGGCGTGAAGCGCGAAGATCCAAGTCAGCGTTTGTGAAGTGCATATGCTGCGCGCCGCGCTAGTCCTCGCCGCTTCCATGGTGCTCGTTGCCTGCGCGACGACGCAAACGCGACCCGGCGCAGACGTCATGCAGGACCTGGCGCTGCGTACCGATCCCGCAGGCGCCGCGTGCTCGGTCATGCAGGAGGGTGCCGAGGTTGCCTCGGTTCCGTCCACCCCGGGGATCGCGCCGGTTCCGAGAATCGACGCGTCCATCGACGTCGTCTGTCGCAAGGAAGGTTACTTCGATCAGCGGATGACCTTCCCTTCCCTGCCGACCACCGAGGTCGAATACGAGCAGGGAGCGACCGCGCGGCGTGCGGGGGCCGCATTGACCGCCGGTGCGGTGATGGCATTCCCTCCCGCCGTGATCGTGCTGGCGCCTGCGATGGGCGTCGTCGCCGCGAAAACGCCGAGACACAGCAGTCCGTACGCGTACATGGCGCCCCCCGAGCTGATCCTCGTTCCCGACACGTTCGCGTCGGAAGCCGCCCGGGACGCGTTCTTCGAGGAGCTGCCGGGCCGGCTGCGGGCGGCTGCCGCCGTCCGGCGTGCCTACATCGACTCGCACTGCCGTTACTGGCCCTGCACGCCCGCTGACGCGGCCTGCGCCGATCCGATCTGCGAGCGCCACCGGGCGCTAGTCGACGCCCAATTGCAGAGCCAGCTCGACGACATCCCACCGCTGCGGGCCCGGGCGAAAGTCTTCACCCGTGCCGAGCCTGCCGGGCAAACGACCTCCCGTTAGCGAAGCCCTGCAAAACCGGAACCGGCGCCCGGCGGCATTGCTCGAAGCGGCCGACCGACTTCGCAGCGCAGCGGCGCTGGCGTGGATCGCTCGAATACCGTATATTTGTACGGTTCTACGTTCGTACCGTCGTCGATCGACCTCCCCGCATCCGATTCGCCCCGCATCGCGTGTCCACCCACGACCTGCTCCCCGCCTACGCCGAGCTGCACTGCCTGTCGAACTTCAGCTTCCTGCGCGGGGCGTCGCTTCCCGAGGAGCTCGTCGAGCGCGCCGCGGGCCAGGACTATGCGGCACTCGCGCTGACCGACGAATGCTCGCTCGCCGGTGCGGTGCGTGCGCACATGGCGGCGAAGGATGCACGGCTGCCGCTGATCCTCGGCAGCGAATTCACGCTGGCCGATCGCACGAAGCTGGTGCTGCTCGCGCAGGATCGCACGAGCTACGGCGACCTCGCACAACTGATCACGCGCGGCCGGCGCAGTTCGACCAAGGGCTCGTACCGTCTGACGCGCGACGACGTCGCCGCGCTCGCATCCTCGTGCCTCGCGCTGTGGCTGCCGCAGCTCGATCCCGGCTTCGCAACGATCGTTCGCGACGCCTCCGACTGCAACGCCGCGCGCTGGGTGCGCGAGATCTTCGCCGAGCGTGCGTGGATCGGCGTCGAGCTGTTTGCCGACGCGCGCGACCGCGCGCGTCTCGCTCATGCGCAGGCGCTGTCGAAGGCAAGCGGGCTCCCGCTGGTCGCGGCGGGCGACGTCCACATGCACGTTCGCGCACGCCGCGCGCTGCAGGACACGCTGACCGCGATCCGCCTCCGAACGCCGGTCGCTGCCTGCGGGCATTCGCTCCATCCGAACGGCGAGCGCCACCTGCGCGCTCGCGCGCGCCTGGCCGCCGTTTATCCACCCGAGCTCGTCGCCGAGACCGTCGTCATCGCCCACCGCTGCACGTTCTCGCTCGACACGCTGCGCTACGAGTACCCGGAGGAGATCGTGCCTTCCGGCGAGACGCCGGCATCGTGGCTGCGCACTCGCGTCGAGCAGGGTCTTTCGCGCCGCTACGGGAAAACAGCGTCGGAAGCTTGCGGGACGGCGCCAAGTTCCCCGAAGCCGGGGAACTCGGCTTCGGACGTTCCGGCCCAGGTGCGCGCGCAGATCGAGCACGAGCTCGCGCTGATCGCCGAGCTTCGCTACGAGCCCTATTTCCTCACCGTCGACGAGATCGTCACCTTCGCGCGCTCGCGCGGCATTCTCTGCCAGGGTCGCGGCTCGGCGGCCAATTCGGCCGTCTGCTACGCGCTCGGCATCACCGAGGTCGATCCCGCGCGAAGCTCGATGCTGTTCGAGCGCTTCATCAGCCGCGAGCGCAACGAGCCCCCCGACATCGACGTCGACTTCGAGCATCAGCGGCGCGAGGAAGTGATCCAGCACATCTACGCGAAATACGGCCGCCACCGCGCGGCGCTCGCGGCGACGCTCATCACCTACCGGCCGAAGAGCGCGCTGCGCGACGTCGGACGTGCGCTCGGGCTCGGCCTCGACGAGGTCGATCGCCTGGCCGGCGCGTTCGCGTGGTGGGACGGCCGCGCGATCCATCCCGAGCGCATCCGCGAGGCGGGCTTCGATCCTGCCAACCCGGTTCTTCGTCGCGTCGTGACGCTCGCCGGCCAGCTCCTCGGCTTCCCGCGCCACCTGTCGCAGCACGTCGGCGGCTTCGTCATCGCGCGCGACTCGCTCGAACGGCTGGTGCCGATCGAGAACGCCGCAATGGAGGACCGCACCGTCATCCAGTGGGACAAGGACGACCTTGATGCGATGGGCCTGCTCAAGGTCGACTGCCTCGCGCTCGGCATGCTGTCGGCGATCCGCCGCACGTTCGACCTGATCGATACCGAAAACCGGGACGTACCACGTTTTTCGATGCAGAACATCCCGCCCGAGGACCCGGCGGTGTACGAGATGATCCAGCGCGCCGACACGATCGGCGTGTTCCAGATCGAGTCGCGCGCGCAGCAGTCGATGCTGCCTCGATTGAAGCCCGCGAACTTCTACGACCTCGTGATCGAGGTCGCGATCGTGCGGCCGGGCCCCATCCAGGGCGGCATGGTCCACCCCTACCTCAAGCGTCGCCAGGGTCTCGAACCGGTCACCTACCCGAGCGAAGCGGTCAAGGGAGTGCTCGAACGCACGCTCGGCGTGCCGATCTTCCAGGAGCAGGTGATGCAGCTCGCGATCGTCGCCGCCGGATTCACGCCGGGCGAAGCCGACCGGCTGCGGCGATCGATGGCAGCGTGGAAGCGCAAGGGTGGCCTGCAGCCGTTCGAGGAGCGGCTCGTAGAGGGAATGGGGGTGCGCGGTTACGACCGCAGATTCGCGCAGCAGATCTACCAGCAGATCCTCGGCTTCGGCGAATACGGCTTTCCGGAATCGCACGCCGCGTCGTTCGCGCTGCTCGTCTACGTGTCGGCGTGGCTCAAGCTGCACGCGCCGGCCGCGTTCTGTGCGGCGCTCCTGAACTCGCAGCCGATGGGCTTCTATGCGCCGGCGCAGCTCGTTGCGGATGCGCGCCGGCACGGCGTCGAGGTGCGCGCGCCGGACGTCGCGGCGAGCAACTGGGACTGCACGCTGGAGCGATGCGACCAGCACCATGGCTGCGACACCGCGTCGGGCACCGCGTCGGGCACCGCATCAGACACCGCATCCAGCACTGTATCTGGCATCACATCCGGCCCCGCCCTGCGTCTCGGCCTGCGCATGGTCGGCGGGCTCTCCGAGCACGGCGCTCAGCGGATCGTCGTCGCGCGCCGCGAGCGCGCGTTCGCGAGCGTTGCCGATCTCGCCGCCCGTGCGAAGCTCGATGCACGCGACCTCACCGCGCTCGCCGACGCCGATGCCCTCGCGTCGCTCGCCGGCGATCGGCACGCGGCCGCATGGAGTGCCGCCGGCGTCGAGCGATTGCCGCCGCTCTTCGCCGGCACGGTGATCGACGAGACGCCGCCAGCACTCCCCGCGCCGACCGAAGGCCAGGACATCGTCGCCGATTACCGCCGGCTCGGATTGACGCTGCGCCGGCATCCGCTCGCCCTGCTGCGCGAGCGACTGCGCCGGCGCCGCCTCGCCTGCGCCGACGAGATCGTCGCCACCCCGCATGGCCGCCTCGTGCGCACCGCGGGTCTCGTCATCGGCCGCCAGCGTCCCGACACCGCGAGCGGCGTTGTCTTCGTGACGCTCGAGGACGAGACCGGAACCACCAACGTGATCGTCTGGCGCAGTCTCGGCGAGCGCCAGCGTCGCGAGCTCCTCCACTCGCGCCTGCTCGCCGTCTACGGCCATGTCGAGCGCGAAGGTATGGTCGTGCACGTGCTCGCCGGTCGCCTCGTCGACCTCACGCCGCTCCTCGGCGCACTCCCGACGCATTCGCGCGACTTCCACTGACCGCGCGCGGAACGGCTCATCATCAAAGCGACGCCGGTAGAATGCGCGCGCATGGATCCATCCGCCGCGCCACCCAGGACGACCGTGCCGATCCTCCTCGTCGCCACCGCGACGAAATGGCCGGGAACCGCGCGCATTCCGCGAGCGCTGGCGCGCGCCGGATTCAACGTATCGCTGCTCGCGCCGCGCGGATCGCTCGCCGAGCACAGCCGCTACATCGACCGCATCGCCTGGCTCCCCGAAGCTTCGACCCCGCTGCAGTGGGTGCACGCGTTCGCTGCGACGGTGGCCGCGACGTCGCCGCGTCTTGCAATCCCCTGCGACGACATGGCGCTTCGCCTGATGCAGCAGCTCGCCCTCGCGCCGCCGCCGCAACTGAGATCGACACTCTCGCTCAGCCTCGCAACACTGGTGCGCACGTCGCTCGGCGACCCCGCTCATTTCGAGACCACGTCCGACAAGACGCTTCTCGCCGATGCCGCGCCGGCACTGGGGATCGGCGTTCCACCGTCGCTCGTCTGCCGACGCGTCGACGACGCGCTCGCCTTCGCCGACGCGCACGGCTGGCCGATGGTCGTCAAGCGCGCGCACGGCTTTGCGGGCCAGGGAGTCGCGATCTGCGCCGATCGCGCGTCTCTCGACGCTGCGTTCGCACGGCTCGCCGACGACGAGCGGCGCGATCGCATCGCCGCGAATGCGGGCGATCCCGCGCTCGTCGTCCAGCCGCTCGTGCGCGGACCGACGCAGTACTACATGGGCGTTGCGTGGCAGGGGCGGCTCCTCGCCGGATACGCCGGCGAGAAGGTCGTCGCGCATCCGGAACCCAACGGACCGCCCACGGTCGCGCGCTACTTCCGCTCGCCGCGGCTGCGCGAGATCACCGTGCGCCTCTTGCGCGGGTTTTCGGTCACCGGCTTCTTCGTCGCCGAATTCCGGCTCGACGAAGCCAGCGGCGAGCCATTGCTGCTCGAGTTGACGCGCCGCATGTCCCCGGTCACCCACCGCAGCGCGGACCGGAACGTCGATCTCTGCGCCGCGCTGCACGCCGAGCTCTCCGGAACCGTGTCGCCGTCGCGTCTCGACCTCGACGACGGCGAAAGCGGATACGTCGTGTTCTTTCCCGGCGAGTGGCTGCGCGACCCGCAGAGCGCGTGGCTGCGCGGGCAGCCGGTCGACGTACCGTGGGACGAGCCCGAGCTCCTTGCCGCGATGATGAAGCTGCGGCTCGAGTAGCGCCCGCCGACGCTACGAACGCACGCGCGAGCGTCGCGCCGGCAGGCCCTGCGTCTCCCGGATTCAGCGCGTCGAGCAGGCCGCGGTCGGGGTGCCGAGAAGCTCCTTCGCGTCGGCGACCGTCTCGATCGCGTCGAGATCGACGCCGTTCTTGACCGCGGTGATCTCGGCGAGGATCGAGATCGCGATCTCCGGCGGCGTGCGGCTGCCGATGTAGAGCCCGATCGGGCCGTGCAGGCGCGCGATCTGTTCCGCCGTCAGATCGAATTCGCGCAGGCGCTCGCGCCGCTTCGCATTGTTCGCCCGCGAGCCGAGCGCGCCGACGTAGAACGCCGGCGACTTCAGCGCCTCCATCAGCGCGAGATCGTCGAGCTTCGGATCGTGGGTCAGTGCCACGACCGCGCAACGCTCGTCGAGGTGCATCGCCTGCACCGTGTCGTCCGGCATCGTGCGCACGAGCGTGACGCCGGGCACGTCCCACGTATCGGTGTACTCCTCGCGCGGATCGCAGACGGTGACCTGGTAGTCGAGGCCGATCGCGATCTGCGCGAGATACTGGGACAGATGCGAAGCGCCGATCACCAGTATCCGGTAGCGCGGTCCGTGCACGGTGACGAGCACTTCACCGTCGAAGCCAAGCGTCGTCGTCGCGCTCGCCTTGCGCAGCGACCAGGTGCCGTCGGCGAGGGTCAGCCGCCGCTCGGTGAGCCGACCTGCCTCGACTTCGGTCAGGAGCGCGCGCATCCCCGACTCGCGGGTCAGCGGCTCCAGCACGAGGCGGATCGTTCCGCCGCAGGGAAGGCCGAAGCGTCTCGCCTCGTCGGCGGAGACGCCGTAGGTGACGACTTCGCAGCGCGTCGAGCGCATGCCTTCGCGCCGCGTACGGTCGATGATGTCGTCCTCGATGCAGCCGCCGGAGACCGACCCGGCGACGAGGCCGTCGTCGCGAACGGCGAGCATCGCGCCCTCCGGGCGCGGCGAGCTGCCCCACGTCTTGACCACCGTCACGAGGAGGACGCGGTGCCCTCCGTCGAGCCAGTCGGCGCTCTTCTTCAGAACCTCGAGATCGACGCTGTCCATGATGCCTGCTCCTTCCGATGCAATGCTCGCCTGCCGATTCGCTCGGTGCTTACTCGGTGCTTACTCAGCGCTCACTCAGTGCTCACTCAGTGCTCAGTCAGTTCTCACTCCGTCAGCGTTTGCCGTAAACGTAGAGGAGGATCAACAGAATCACGATGACGATGATCGCGGCATAGCGAATCCACGCCTTCCCGCCGACCGGAGCGACCGACGTCGCCGCTGCAGTCGCCGACGCCTGCGCCGTTTCCGCCGCGCCCGCGCCTTCGGCGGCGGGTGGCGTGAGATGCGCGGCGAAGCGCGCGAAGAAATCGTCGGCCATCTTCGCCGCGGCGCCGTCGATCAGCCGCGAGCCGATCTGCGCGAGCTTGCCGCCGACCTGTGCCTTGGCGACGTAGGTGAGCGCCGTCTCGGCGGCTCCGGACGGAGCGAGCGACACGCGCGCCTCACCCTTGGCGAAGCCGGCGGCGCCGCCCTGCCCTTCGAAGTGCAGCGTGTAGGCATTCGGCGAGTCGACGTCGGTCATCGTCATGCGGCCGTTGAAGCGCGCCGACACCGGACCGACGCGCGCGGTCATCGTCACCTTGAACGCGCCGTCGTCGGTGCGCTCGAACGACTCGCAACCGGGGAGGCACGCCGCGAGCACCGCGGGATCGTTGAGCGCTTCCCAGACGGCGGCAGGTGCAGCGGGAACGGTACGCGTGTTCGACAGGTCCATGGCGTCGCGGTTCGGGTCGGTGGATCGCTCGGTGGGTCGCTCGGTCGGCGGCTCAGCGCCTCAATGCCTCGTGGCGGTCGTCTTCGCGGAGCGCACGCGCGGCCGCGCCAGCGCGCGCGTGAGATCCTCGAGCGACTCGAGGTTGTGCACGGGCAGGAAGTCGTCGACGTGCGGGAGCAGCGCGCGGATGCCCGCCGGCCGCGCCTCGAAGCCGGCGTAGCGCAGCAGCGGATTGAGCCAGACGAGCCGCGTGCACGACTTCGCCAGCCGCTCGGCCTCGAAGGCGAGCCCGTCGCCGGCATCGGCGTCGAGACCATCGCTGATCAGCAGCACGACGGCGTTCTGGCCGAGGAGCCTCCGTGACCAGCGCCGGTTGAATTCGGCGAGGCAGCGCCCGATGCGTGTACCGCCGGCCCAGTCCTCGACGGCGTCCGAGACGCGCGCCAGTGCGACGTCGACGTCGCGGTGACGCAGCTGGCGCGTGATGTTGGTGAGTCGCGTGCCGAACGTCAGCACCTGCACGCGATGACGATCGTTGGCGAGCGCGTGCACGAAGTGGAGCAGCATCCGCGCATAGCGGTCCATCGAGCCCGAGATGTCGCACAGCACGACGAGCGGCGGCGGACGCCGACGGTGCTGGCGAAAGCGCAGCGGCGCGAGCGTTCCCGCGCCGCCGGTGCTGCGCCGCAGGCTCGCGCGAAGATCGATGCGGTGACCGCGCGCCGCGGGGCGCGTCCGCCGGACGCGGCGCTCGGGAAGCGGCAGCTCGAGGTGGCGCATCAGCTCACGCACCTGTGCGAGCTCGTCCTTCGACATCGTCGCGAAGTCCTTCGTCTGCAGCACCTCGCGCGCGGAGAACGTGAAGGTCGCGTCGAGATCGGCTTCCTGTGCTTCGCTCTCCGCGGGTGCCGGTGGCGGCGGCAGCAGCGCCTGCGCGAGCCGTGCCGGCAGCTCGTCGCGCGGATCCTCGGCGAGCCCGCGCGCCTTCGGCAAGAGCTCGGCCATCATCTTCTCGATGAGGCGCGGGTTGCGCCAGAACACGTCGAATGCCTGCTCGAAGATCGCGAGGTGCTCGCGCCGTGAGACCAGCACCGCCGCCAGCGCCTCGCGGAAATCGGTGCGCTGCGCGACACCGACGGCCTCGACCGCTGCCAGCGCATCGATCACCTTGGCCGGGCCGACCGGAAGCCCTGCCGCGCGGAGCACGCGGACGAAGTGAAGAACGTTCTCGGCGAGGCGCGGCCGGCGCGTGACCGGGTCGAGGCTAGCCAGGTCGGCGGTCACCGGCGTCCCCCGCGGTGGCTTCGCGCGCGAGCCGCACCGCGACCTCGGGTGTGATCGCGGCGACATCGTCCTGGTACTTGAGGAGCGTGCCGAGCGTATCGGCGAGCGTCTCCCGGTCGAGCGTGATGCGATCGAGCGCGACCAGCGCCTCGGCCCAGTCGAGCGTCTCCGCGACCCCCGGCGCCTTGAAGAGATCGAGGCCGCGCAGGCGCTGCGTGACGGCGACCACCTGCCGGGCGAGCGCTTCGGACGCACGCGGGCACTTGCGGCGCACGATCTCGAGCTCGCGTGCCGCATCCGGATAGTCGACCCAGTGATAGAGGCAGCGGCGCTTGATCGCATCGTGGATCTCGCGCGTCCGGTTCGACGTGATGATGACGACCGGCGGCGTCGCGGCGCGGATCGTGCCGAGCTCGGGGATCGTCACCTGAAAATCCGAGAGCACTTCGAGCAGATAGGCCTCGAACGGCTCGTCGGCGCGGTCGAGCTCGTCGATCAGCAGAACCGGCGCGACACCGTCGGCGGGCGCGAGCGCCTCGAGCAGCGGGCGTCGCAGCAGGAAACGCTCGCTGAAGATGTCGGCAGCAAGCTGCGAGCGATCGTCGAGCGTGCCGCCGCGCGCATGCCCGGCCGCTTCGGCGAGGCGGATCTCGATCATCTGGCGCGGATAGTTCCACTCGTACACCGCCGACGCCGCATCGAGTCCTTCGTAGCACTGCAGCCGGACGAGCCGGCGCCCGAGCCCGGCCGCGAGCACCTTCGCGATCTCAGTCTTGCCCACACCCGCCTCGCCTTCGAGGAACAGCGGACGCCCGAGCTTCAGCGCAAGGAAGACCGCCGTCGCGAGCCGGCGATCGGCGACGTAGCGCTCGCGCTCGAGCAGCGCCAGCGTCGCGTCGACGTCGGCGGGCATGGCGCCGCCCGGCGCCTGATTCGAGCCGGGAGCGGATGTCGAGCCGGGTGCCGGTGTGGTGCCGGGGTTCGGCGCAGCCGTTGCAGTCGCCAGAGGCCGCAAGCGCGTCCTTAAGGGTCCGTTATCGGGCCTCAGTGGCCAACTGAGGCCGCCGCAGCGACGGCACGCGAAGCCATCACCGAAACGAGATGCGCCCGGTATGCGGCCGATGCGTGCAGATCGCTGTTCAAGCCCGCCGCGTCGACCTTGGCGCCCTTCGCGGCGTCGGGCGTAAACGCCTTCGCGAGTGCCGCTTCGACCGACGCGGCGCGGAACACCGCTGGCGCGGCCCCGGTGACCGCAACGCGCACGCTGCCATCGGCGAGCTCGGCGACGAAGACGCCGACGAGCGCGAAGCGCGATGCGGGATTGGGAAACTTCGCATAGGCGGCCTTGCGTGGCGTCGGGAACGACACTGCCGTGATGATCTCGTCGGGCGCCAGCGCGGTCTCGTACATACCCTTGAAGAAATCGCCGGCGGTGATCCTGCGCTTGTGCGTGATCACCGTCGCGCCGAGCGCCAGCACCGCGGCGGGCCAGTCCGCCGCCGGATCGTTGTTGGCGAGCGAGCCGCCGATCGTGCCCATGTTGCGCACCTGGCGATCGCCGATCCCTTCGGCGAGTGCCGCCAGCGCAGGGATCGCGCGCTTCACCTCTGCCGACGACGCGACCTCGGCGTGACGAGTCATCGCGCCGATCGTGAGCGCGCCGCTTTCGACGCGGATGCCGGCGAGTTCGGGAATGCCCGCGAGGTCGACGATGGTCCCGGGCTGCGCGAGCCGCAGCTTCATCGCCGCGACGAGACTTTGCCCGCCGGCGAGCGCCTTGCCGCCCGACTTCGCGATCAGCCCTGACGCTTCGGCGGCCGACTTCGCCTTCTGGTATTCGACTGCATACATGATCGCTTCCTCCGTCCTGGCCGCGCGTCGCCGTCTAGGCCGCAGCCTTCGTCGACTGGATCGCCTGCCACACGCGATGCGGCGTGGCCGGCATGTCGAGGTGCGTGACGCCGACGGATGCCAGTGCATCGAGCACCGCGTTGATGAGCGCCGGTGGCGATCCGATCGCGCCCGCCTCGCCGCAGCCCTTGGTGCCGAGCGGGTTCACCGTGCACGGCGTCACCTTCGTCGACACGTGGTAGGCCGGAACGTCGTCGGCACGCGGCATCGCATAGTCCATGTAGCTTCCGGTCAGGAGTTGTCCGCTCTCCGGATCGTAGACGCAGCCTTCGAGCATCGCCTGGCCGATGCCCTGCGTCAGGCCCCCGTGCACCTGGCCCTCGACGATCATCGGATTGACGATGTTGCCGAAATCGTCGCAGGCGCTGAAGCGCACGACCTGCACGACGCCGGTGTCCGGATCGATCTCGACTTCGCAGATGTGCGTGCCCGCCGGAAACGTGAAGTTGGTCGGATCGTAGAACGCCGTCTCGTCGAGCCCCGGCTCGAGCTTGTCGAGCGGATAGTTGTGCGGAACGTAGGCGGTGAGCGCGATCTCGCCGAAGGTCTTGCTGCGGTCGGTGCCGGCCACGGTGAACTTGCCGTCCTTGAACTCGATGTCGGACTCGGCCGCTTCGAGCAGATGCGCCGCGATCTTCTTGCCCTTGCCGACGATCTTGTCGAGCGCCTTGACGATCGCCGTCCCGCCGACGGCGAGCGAGCGCGAGCCGTAGGTGCCCATGCCGAACGCGACGCGGCCGGTGTCGCCGTGGACGACGTCGACGTTGTCGACCGGAATGCCGAGGCGCGTCGCGACGATCTGCGCGAACGTCGTCTCGTGCCCCTGGCCGTGGCTGTGCGAGCCGGTGAACACCGTCACGCTGCCGGTCGGATTGACGCGGACCTGGCCCGCCTCGAACAACCCCGCGCGCGCGCCGAGCGCTCCGGCGATGTTGGACGGTGCGAGCCCGCAGGCCTCGATGTACGACGAGTACCCGATCCCGCGCAGCTTGCCGCGCTTCGCCGCCTCGGCCTTGCGCGCGGCGAAGCCGTTGACGTCGGCGAGCTCGTTCGCGCCGTCGAGCGTCTGGTCGTAGTTGCCGGTGTCGTAGGTGAGCGCGACCGGGGTCTGATACGGGAACTTGCGGATGAAGTTGCGCCGGCGAATCTCGTCCTGCGCAATGCCCATCTCGACCGCCGCCTCGCGGACGAGCCGCTCGACGACATAGGTCGCCTCGGGGCGGCCCGCGCCGCGGTAGGCGTCGACCGGCGCGGTATTGGTGAACACGGCCTTCACTTCGCAGTGGATCGCCGGCGTCGTGTACTGCCCGGCGAGCAGCGTCGCGTAGAGGATCGTCGGAATGCACGACGCGAACGTCGACAGGTAAGCGCCCATCGCCGCCGTCGTGGCGACGCGCATCGCGAGGAACCTGCCGTCCTTGTCGAGCGCCAGCTCGGCGTGGGTGACGTGGTCACGGCCGTGCGCGTCGGTGAGGAACGATTCGCTGCGCTCGGCAACCCACTTGATCGGTCGGCCGACGCGCTTCGACGCCCACACGAGCGCCGTCTCCTCGGCGTACAGGTAGATCTTCGAGCCGAAGCCGCCGCCGACGTCGGGCGCGATCACGCGCAGCTTGTGCTCGGGAAGGCCGAGCACGAACGCCGCCATCAGCAGCCGCTCGACGTGCGGGTTCTGGCTCGTCACGTAGAGCGTGTAGGAATCGTCGCTTGCGTTGTGGCTCGCCACCGCCGCGCGCGGCTCGATCGCGTTCGGGATGAGCCGGTTGTTGACGAGGTCGAGCTTCGTCACGTGGGCCGCGTTCGCGAACGCAGCGTCGACCGCTGCCTTGTCGCCGAGCGCCCACGTATAGCAATGGTTGCCGGGAGCCTCGTCGTGGATCTGCGGCGCCCCGGAAGCAAGTGCCTCCACCGGGTTGGTCACCGCCGGCAGCACGTCGTAATCGACCTCGATCAGCTCGGCGGCGTCCTTGGCCTGGTTGCGCGTCTCGGCGATCACCAGTGCGACCTGGTCGCCGACGTGGCGGACCTTGCCCTTGGCGAGCACCGGATGCGGCGGCTCCTTCATCGGCGTGCCGTCGACGCTGGTGATGAGCCAGCCGCATGGGAGCCCGCCGACGCCTTCGAGATCGGCCCCGGTATAGATCGCGACCACGCCGGGCGCCTTCGCTGCCTTCGACGTGTCGATCGATCGGATCTTCGCGTGCGCGTGCGGCGAGCGCAGGAAATACGCGTGCGTCTGGTGCGGCAGCGTCACGTCGTCGGTGTACTGCCCTGCCCCGGTGAGGAAGCGCCGGTCCTCCTTGCGCCGCAGCGATTGACCGATGTACCCGCTCTCGTTCGCGCCCATGGTCGGCTCCTTCAGCGGCTCATCGCGGCGGCGCCCTGCTGCACCGCCTTGACGATGTTGTGGTACCCGGTGCAGCGGCACAGGTTGCCTTCGAGCTGCGCCCGGATCATCGCCTCGTCGGCGCCCGGATGACGCTGCACGAGGTCGATCGCGCTCATCACCATTCCCGGAGTGCAGAAGCCGCACTGCAGGCCGTGGCATTCCTTGAACGCCGCCTGCATCGGGTGCAGCTCGCCGTTCTTCGCGAGCCCCTCGATCGTCGTGATCTTCGCGCCGTTCGCCTGCAGCGCGAGGATGTTGCACGCCTTCACCGCGCGCCCATCGAGGTGGATCGTGCACGCGCCGCATTGCGCCGTGTCGCAGCCGACGTGCGTGCCGGTGAGCCCGAGGTTCACGCGCAGGAAATCGACCAGCAGCGTGCGCGGATCGATGTCCGCACTGACCGCCGCGCCATTGACCGTCATTGAAATCGGAATACCCATGTCCGCTCGCTCCATTCTGCGTGGGTCCGGGGAATGCGATGATGTTACCGATCTGCCGATCGATCAGCAATCCTCGGCTCGGCTCCTCGGCCCGGTTCAAGGCGCCGGCTTCAGCTCAGTTCAGATTTGCGACGTACTGCGCGAGGTTCTCGATGTCGGCATCGGTCAGCGTCGCGGAGACGCTCGTCATGTTGCCGCCGTCGTTGGTCCGCCGTTTGGCGCGAAAATCCTCGAGCTGCTTCTTGATGTAAGCGTAGTGCTGTCCGGCAACGCGCGGGATCTCGTTCTGCCCGCTGAAGTTGCCGAGGTGACACATCGAGCAGAGATCGGCGTCGGCTTTCTTGCGGCCCGCGTCGACTTTCGCCGGATCGGGCTTGAAGCCGTTCGGAGTGGGCTTCTGCTTCGAGAACCATTCGGCCAGCGGAAGCAACTCGTCGGGCGAGAGTGCCGCGACGATCGGATCCATCGACGGGTCGTGCCGCCGCCCGGCCTTGAAGTCCTTCAGTTGCAGGTAGATATAGCGCGCGGTCTGCCCGGCGAGGATCGGGTACATCGGATTGGTGGAATTGCCGGTGGCCGTGTGGCACGCGGCGCAGACGGCAACCTGCGGTGGCGCCCCGGGTGGCAGTGCGGTCTGCGCGTTCGCGCGTGCAGCACACAGTACGGCAACGACCGACAGTAAGACAACGAGCGGCGACTTCACGAACGACCGAGGCAGCATGGAAGCTCTTTCTTTCGACGGATGATACGCGAAGCCGTCGCGCGGCGACGCTCGCCGCGTGCGGCACAGCCTCGAATGACACCGGGGCTGCCCCGGTACGGCGGCAGCCCCGGCAGGAGGGAACGCGCGGTTACTGCAGCGCGAATACGTAAACGCTGTTGCCGCGCTTCGCGTCGATCTGGTTGTTGCCACCGGCCGCGACCGCGACGTACTGCTTGCCGCCGACCATGTACGACACCGCGGGCGCATTGACGCCGGCGCCGCAGTTGAACTTCCAGAGCTCCTTGCCGTTGCGCGCGTCGTAGGCCTTGAACCAGCCGTTGGCTTCGCCGTTGAAGACGAGGTCGCCCGCCGTCGCCAGCACGCCGCCGATCAGCGGTTGCGGTGTCTTCACGCCCCAGACGATCTTGCCGTTGTCGAGATTGACGGCGACGAGCCGACCCCACTGCGCTTCACCTTCGATCGTCTTGAACGCGCCGCCGAGCCACAGTTTCCCGCCCGGGTACGCAGCGTCGGTGACCTGGTAAGTCATCGGCTGATGCAGGTTCGCCGCGTACGCCATGTGCAGCTTCGGAATCACCGCCATCGGCGACCATTCGACGCCACCGTTCGCGCCGGGAAGCATCCGCGCGCCGGTCGGCGTCGGCAGCGTCCACATGTTCTCCTGCGGAATCATCGCCTGCGAGAAGCGGATCAGCTTGCCGGTCGCGCGGTCGTTGACGTAAATGTGGCCGGTCTTGCCGCCGTGAATGGCGACGTCGACCATCTTGCCGTGCTCGTCCTTCGCCTGCGTGAGGATGACCGGGCTGACGGCGTCGAGATCCCACACATCGTGCGCGATGTACTGCGAATGCCACTTGTAGGTGCCCTTGTCGAGATCGACGGCAACCATCGAATCGGTGTAGAGGTTGTCGCCCGGACGGATCGCGCCGTATAGGTCAGGCGACGGATTGCCGACGACGAAGATCACCGTCCGGGTCTTGAGGTCGACCGCCGGAGCCATCCAGACTCCGCCGCCCAGCCGCTCGTAGAACGTGTTGTCCTTGGCGAGCGCCGCCTTCTCGGCCGCGATGTCGCGATGCATGTCGCGCCCGGTCGCGTCCTTCGTCGCCCAGACGCCTTCCTGGCCCTTGTCCGGAATCGTGTGGAACGTCCACAGGAGCTTGCCGTCGGTCTGGCTGTAGGCCTTGACGAAGCCGCGAATGCCGTACTCGCCGCCGTTGGTGCCGATCAGAATCTTGCCGTCGATCGCGACCGGAGCCATCGTCTCCGAGTAGCCCTTGTCGGGATCGGCGATCTGGGTCTCCCACAGCACCTTGCCGGTTTTCGCGTCGAGCGCGACCAGCTTCGCGTCGAGCGTGCCGAGGAACAGGCGATCGCCGGCGATCGCGACGCCGCGGTTGTTCGGGCCGCAGCAATAGGTCGTGATCGGACCCATCTTGTGCTTGTATTCCCAGTACTCCTCGCCGGTCGTCGCATTGATCGCGTAGACGTGGTCGTACGAAGTGGTGAGGAACATCACGCCGTCGACGACGATCGGCGCCGTCTCCATCGACTCCAGCATGTCGGTCTGAAACACGAACGCCGGGCGCAGCTTCGAGACATTGCCCTTGTTGATCGCCGCACCGGGGTAATAGCGCGTCTGCGCGTAGCTGCCGTTCGAATGCAGCCAGTCGCGCGTGTCCGATCCCGCGTTGGTCAGCATGGCGTCGGACACCGGGGCGAGCTTCGGCGACATCGGCGCGACCGACGTCGTCGCGCTTCCCCCGACCTCCTGCGACGCTGCCAGCCCGGCGAAGCCGAGACCGACGGCCGCGACGCAAAACGCGATACATCTGCGGTACGACATGATGAATCTCCTCGTTGAGGTGGTTGTTCGCGGGCCACCCCGCGCGACCGCCGCGCGGGCCGGCATCGCTGATTCGGGGCTACGGAGGTGGTTTATAGTGCGTTTCCCGAGGCGTGGCAATCGCCGCGGATGCTGCGACGCAGCAACCCGCGGCACGACCTGACCATGCACAAGACGCAGGAGACTTCTCGATGTTCACGTCACCCATCTTCCCTTCATCGGCGACGCCGATCCCGCGGTCGCGTGCGCGCTTCGTCGGACGAAGGATCCGCGTTACGCCGCTGATTCTCGCCGCAGCGATTGCGCTGGCCGCACTGCCGGCAGAGCGCGCGACGGGCGCGAGCAATGCGACAGCGGCGAACGCCGCGACGGCGGCGAATCCATCTGTCGTGCCGGGCGCGCCGTCCGCCACGGGCGCCGGCACTGCGGCGGCCGCTGATCCCTTCGCCGTCAATCTGCGTCTGCTCACCGCGGTCCGCCACGAGGACGCCGCGGCGATCGCGCAGGCGCTGCACGACGGCGCTTCGATCGACTTTCGCAATCGCCTCGGCGAGACACCCCTCCTCACGCTGCTGAAGAAGAATCGCCCGGACCTTGCCGCGCCGCTGCTCGCGTCGGGCGCGGATGTAAATCTTGCCGCGATCAACGGAATCACGCCGTTGATGGCGGCCGCCTACAACGGCAACACCGACGTCGTTCGCGCGCTGCTCGACAAAGGCGCGGCGATCCCGCCGATCGATCGCACCGGCAAGAACGCGATGACTTATGCCGCGGGCGAGGGTCACACCGACATCGTGCGCCTGCTGCTCGCGCGTGGCGTCGATCCGAACGCGACCTACCGCAACCATCTCACCGCGCTGATGTGGGCGGCCGGATACGGCCGTACCGACACGGTGCGCGCGCTGATCGCGGCCGGTGCACGCACCGACGTCGCCGACGATCGCGGCAAGACGGCCGTCGACATCGCGCGCGACGGGGGCTACTCGGAGACCGTCGCGGCGCTCGCCGCGCACTGAGCTGCGCGCGCTCGCGCTTACCGTCGCGCGCAGTGTAGTCGGTGCCAGGGTCACGCGCGCTCGAATCCGCAAACGCCTGCCTACGGGGCCCGGCGCCTGCTTTGCAAGGTGTGTGCCCGTGGCCGCCGACGGTCAGTGCAGTGCTCGCGGCGCCACCCGTGACGGCAGGCGCTCCCACTCGCGCGCGTGACCCTGGCACCGACTACACCGCGCGCGCGGCCTGCGCGATGCGCGCGATGTCGGCACAGCGCATTGATGCGGATCGCGTTGGCTGTGCCGGAACGGCCCGGAGTCCGTAAACGGCCGGGTGCTGATCTCGGGACAATGTCGCAAGCTGCGCGCGCGTTGGCATTCGCCCTCCGCGCTGCGCGTGGCGCGCCCGATGCGAGAGTCACGCGCGCGAGTGGGAGCGCCTGCCGTCAC
>DASVGI010000139.1:0-20740 GCA_036379595.1 Casimicrobiaceae bacterium
AGCCTAGGAATCGCTGCCGGTGAAAAACGTGGTACGTCCCGGTTTTCCCGTCTCCGTCCCGCCTTTGCGGAGCGCGTCTAGCGCGCGCGCTTTCTCGACGAGGCGCCGCGTCGACGCATCCGCCGCGGCGATCGCCGACGCATCGCCGGCGAGCGCCGCGTCGATCGGACCGGCGAGCGCTTTGCCGATCTCGACGCCCCACTGGTCGAACGGATTGATGCCGTACATCACCGCTTCGACGAACGTGCGGTGCTCGTAGAGCGCGAGCAGTGCGCCGAGCGTGAATGCATCGATTCGCGGCAACAGCAGCATCGTCGACGCGCGATTGCCGGGGCAGCGGCGCGCCGCGATGGCGGCTTCGAGGCGCGTGCCTTCGAAGCCGTGACCGGCGAGCTCGCGCCGCAGCGATTCGGCGTCGCGACCACGCATCAGCGCCTCGGCCTGCGCGAGCGCGTTCGCGACGAGCAGGCGCTGCCGGGCGGCCGCGGACCAGCGCGCGTCACCGGCGTCTGACCGTCGCGCGTCGTCGGCGCCGGCGTCGGACGACCGCGCGTCATCGGCGCCGGCGGTCGCTCCCACCGCAACCGGCACGACGAATTCGACCGGAACCTCGTGGCTGCCCTGATGCAGCCACTGAAAATAAGCGTGCTGGCTGTCGGTGCCGACGTCGCCCCAGACGGCCGGAGCGGTGGGACCGTCGAGCGTCCCACCGTCGCGCGCGACGCTCTTGCCGTTGCTCTCGAGCTCGAGCTGCTGCAGCCACATGGGCAGGCGCGCGAGCGCACGCGCATACGGGACGACGACGCGCTGCGCGTGGCCGAGCCAGCACGCGTTCCACCACCCCGCGAGGCCGAGCACGACCGGAAGGTTGCGTGCGAGCGGCGTCGAGCGGAAGTGGACATCCATCGCGTGCGCGCCGTCGAGAAGCCGCGCGAACGCCGGCCAGCCGAGCCTCGCGGCGACGGTGATCCCGACCGCCGACCACAGCGAGTAGCGGCCGCCGACGCCTTCGGGGATCGGCAGGATCGCGTCGTCGGGCACGCCGAAGTCCCGCGCCGCAGCGGCATTGGCGGTGACCGCGACGAAGTGCATCGATGCACCGTGGCCGATCGCCCGATCGCGCTCGAGCCAGGCGCGCGCAGCGCGCGCATTGGCGAGCGTCTCCGCTGTCGTGAACGATTTCGACGTGACGACGAACAGGACTTCCGCCGGATCGAGGCCCGCCACGCCGCGGGCGAGCTCGGTCGGATCGACGTTGGCGACGAAGCGCCCCGAAGGAACGTTCCGCACTTCGTCACCCGCTGTTCGCCCGGCCGGATCGAGCGCGTCGCAGTCGAGTTGCGGATCGAGCGCATCGCAGACGAGCTGCGGCCCGAGATGCGAGCCGCCGATGCCGAGGTTGATGACGTGCCTGAGCGGGCGTCCGGTAGCGCCGCGCCGCGAGCCGCTGCGAATCGCGCGCGAGAGCGCCTCCATCCGCGCGCGCGTCTCGTGGATCGACGGCATCACATCGACGCCGTCGACGACGATGGAATCGGCCGCCGGGGCGCGCAGCGCCGGGTGCAGTGCAGGACGCTGCTCCGACAGGTTGATCTTCTCACCGGCAAAGAGGGCCGCGATCCAGTGCTCGAGGTTGCGTTCGCGCGCGCTGTCGACGAGCGTCGCGAGCGCCGCGGCATCGAGGTGCAGCTTCGAGAGGTCGGCGTACCAGTCCTGCCATTCGAACGCGAGGGCGGCGGCGCGTCCGGGGTCGGCCTCGAACAGCCGCGCGAGCGGGATCCGGCGCAATCGCCGCGCATGCTCGCGCAGCGAAGCGGACTGAGGCAGGTCGGGATCGGCCATCGGGCACTCGGCGGGATCGCACATAGGGCGCTGTGCGGGGAACCAATGCTAGCATTGCCGCTGCCGGGCTTTCGGGTGGTTGCGAGGATGATTTCGGAGACGGCTGCCGCCGGGCCACCCGACGCGGCGGCAGACAAGGATGTGTCGCTGCGCGAGGACACGCGGCTGCTCGGCCGTGTGCTGGGCGACGTGCTGCGCGGGCACGCCGGACCCGAAGCGTTCGAGCGCATCGAGGCGATCCGACGCACCGCAATTCGCTTCCGCCGCGCCGAGGCCGATGGTGGCGACGAAGCCGCGGCGGGCTCGGCGCGTGCCGAGCTCGTCGCGCTGCTGAACCCGTTGTCGATCGGCGCGGTGCTCGACGTGGTGCGCGCATTCAGCTACTTCTCGCACCTCGCCAACCTCGCCGAGGATGTGCACCAGAACCGGCGCCGGCGCATCCATGCGATGGCGGGATCCCCGGCGCGGCCGGGCGACCTCGCGTCGGCGCTCACGGTGCTGCGCGAAGCGGGCTTCGGCCTCGACGCGATCCGCGGCTGGTTCGACGCCGCACTCGTGAGCCCGGTGCTGACCGCGCACCCGACCGAGGTGCAGCGCCGCAGCATCCTCGACGCCGAGCGTGAAATTGCGCGCATTCTCGCGTCGCGCGATCGCAGCGACGCGACTCCCGACGAGACTGCCGAAGCCGAAGTGCAACTCGAGGCGCTGATCCTCGGCCTGTGGCAGACGGCGATGCTTCGTCTCACGCGCCTGCGCGTGCGCGACGAGGTTGATAACGGGCTCGCGTATTACCGCTACACGTTTCTCACCGAGGTGCCGCGCCTGTACGCGTCGCTCGAACGTCTGCTCGATACGGGCGATGGCGCACGCTGGCGAGCGCCCGCCTTCCTGCGCATGGGCTCGTGGATCGGCGGCGACCGCGACGGCAACCCCTACGTCGATGTCGATACGCTTGGCTACGCGATGCGCGCGCAGGCAGCCGTCGCGCTATCGCACTACCTCGCCGAGATCCACCGGCTCGGCAGCGAGCTGTCGCTCTCGACGCGGCTCGTGCGCCCGTCGGACGCGCTGCTCGAGCTCGCGGCGAACGCTCACGACACCAATCCCCATCGCAGCGACGAGCCCTACCGGCAGGCGCTGATCGGCATTTACGCGAGGCTCGCGACGACCGCACGCGAGCTCGCCGGCGTCGACGCGCAACCGTCGCCGCAGGTCGCAGCCGCCGCGTACGCGACGCCGCAGGAGCTTGCCGCCGATCTCGACGTCATCGCGGACTCGCTCGCCAGCCACGGCGCCGAGGCGCTCGCCGCGCAGCGGCTTCACCCGCTGCGGCGCGCGCTCGACGTGTTCGGCTTTCACCTCGCGACGGTCGACCTGCGGCAGAACAGCGATGTGCACGAGACCGTCGTCGGCGAGCTCTTCGCGCAGGCGGGCGAGACGGCCGACTACGCGGCGCTCGGCGAGGCCGATCGCGTCGCGCTCCTCGTGCGCGAGCTCGGCACACCGCGACTGCTGCATACGCCGTGGGCGCGCTACTCCGAGCGCACCGCGGGCGAGCTCGCGATCCTCGCCGCTGCGGCGGACTTTCGCGCGCGCTACGGGCCCGAGTCGATCGCGAATTACGTGATCTCGAAATGCCAGTCGGTCTCCGACATCCTCGAAGTCGCGGTGCTCCTGAAGGAGGTCGGTCTCGCGCTGCCCGATGCGCTGCGCGTGAACGTCGTGCCGCTGTTCGAGACGATCGACGATCTCGCGCATTGCGCCGACGTGATGCGCGCCGTATTCGCGGTTCCCGTCTGGCGCGCGCTGGTCGCGAGCGCGGGCGATCTGCAGGAAGTGATGCTCGGCTACTCGGACAGCAACAAGGACGGCGGCTACGTCACGTCGAACTGGGCGCTCTACCGCGCCGAGCGCGCGCTCGTCGCAGCGTTCGGCGAGCATCGCGTACGCCTGCGGCTCTTCCATGGCCGCGGCGGCACCGTCGGTCGCGGCGGCGGGCCCAGCCACGAAGCGATCCTCGCGCAGGCTCCCGGGAGCGTCGCCGGCGGACTGCGGTTAACCGAGCAGGGCGAGATCATCGCGAGCAAGTATTCGGATCCGGAGCTCGGCCGGCGCAATCTCGAATCGCTCGTCGCCGCCGCGCTCGAGGCGGGCCTGCACGACACCGAGCGCCTCGGCGACCGCGCCGACGCGTACTACGCCGCGATGGACGAGCTCTCGGCGCACGCGCACGCCGCCTACCGCGAGCTCGTCTATGGCACGCCGGGCTTCGTCGACTACTTTCGCGCATCGACGCCGATCGCCGAGATTGCACTCTTGAACCTCGGCAGCCGCCCGGCATCGCGCACCGCGTCGAACCGGATCGAGGACCTGCGTGCGATCCCGTGGGTGTTCAGCTGGAGCCAGTGCCGCCTGATGCTGCCGGGCTGGTACGGCTTCGGCACCGCGGTCGAGGCGTGGCAGGACGGCCGTGCGGAGCGCGCGGCGCTGCTCGCCGAGATGCACCGGCGCTGGCCGTTCTTCCGCGCGATGCTCTCGAACATGGCGATGGTGCTCGCGAAGACCGACCTCGCCATCGCGTCGCGCTACGCCGACCTCGTTGCCGATCCGGCGCTGCGCGATCGCGTGTTTCCGCGCATCGTCGCCGAGCACGCGCGCACACTCACGCACTATCTCGCGATCACCGGACAGAAGACGCTGCTCGAAGAGAACCCGACGCTTGCGCGCAGCATTCGCAACCGCTTTCCGTATCTCGATCCGCTCAATCACCTGCAGGTCGAGCTCCTGCGCCGCTACCGCGCGGGCGAGACCGATCTGCGCACGCAAAGCGCGATCCACCTGACGATCAACGGCCTCGCGGCGGGGCTGCGCAACAGCGGTTGACGCGGAGTGCACGGTATAATCCGCGCCGCGGCACAGGACGATGCGCATTCTCCTTTCCAACGACGACGGCTACTTTGCGCCCGGACTCGAACATCTGGCTGCGGTGCTCACGCCGCGGGCTGAAGTCACCGTGGTCGCGCCGGAGCGCGATCGCAGCGGCGCCTCGAACTCGCTGACGCTCGATCGGCCGCTGTCGGTGCGGCGCGCGCCGAACGGCTTCCTCTTCGTCAACGGCACGCCGACCGACTGTGTGCACCTCGCGGTCACGGGACTCCTCGACGACCTTCCCGACATGGTGATCTCGGGGATCAACCTCGGCGCCAACATGGGCGACGACACGATCTACTCGGGCACGGTCGCGGCGGCGACCGAGGGGTTCCTGCTCGGCGTGCCGTCGGTGGCGATCTCGCTCGCGTCGAAGACCGCCGCGCATTTCGAGACGGCGGCGGGCGTCGCGCTCGAAATTCTCGATCGCCACCAGGAACGCTCGGCGGGCCCGTGGCTCCTCAACGTCAACGTTCCCGACGTGCCGCGAGAGAAATTGAACGGGTATCGGATCACGCGCCTCGGCAGGCGCCACAAAGCCGAGGATGTCGTGCGCATGCAAACACCGCGCGGCGAGACGGTGTACTGGGTCGGCGCAGCGGGGCCGGCCGCGGATTCGGCGGAGGGCACCGATTTTCATGCGGTGCAGAACGATTACGTTTCGGTGACGCCGTTGCAGATCGATCTCACGAACCGGGACCAGATGGCCGGCGTCGCGGCGTGGCTCGATCGGCGCTCGGCATGAGCGGGGACAGACCGGGGGACAGACTGGCGATGGCGGGAGCCGGCATCGGCAATCGCGGCGGCACGAGCGGCATCGGCATGACGTCGGATCGGACGCGAGCGCGGATGATCGAGCGCCTGCGCGCCGAAGGCATTCGCGACGAGGTGGTGCTCGCGGCGATGAACGCGGTGCCGCGTCACATCTTCGTCGAGGAGGCGCTGGCGATCCGCGCGTACGACAACGAGCCGCTGCCGATCGGGCACGGCCAGACGATCTCGCAGCCGTGGGTCGTCGCGCGGATGAGCGAGCTCGCGCGCAATGGTCGCGAGCTCGGCAGCGTGCTCGAGATCGGGACCGGTTGCGGCTACCAGACTGCAGTTCTCGCGAAGCTCGCCGGAACCGTGTACACGGTCGAGCGTATCGGAGCGCTCGTCAACAAGGCACGGCGGCACCTTCAGGCGCTGAAGATCCGCAACGTGCGACTCGCTCACGCCGATGGGAGCGTCGAGCTCGACGAGAAGCTCGCGGTCGATGCGATCATCGTCACCGCGGGGACCGCGCACGTGCCGACGCCGCTGCTGAAGTGTCTCGCGCCGGGCGGTCGCATGGTGCTGCCGCTGGCCGGTGGTGATGCCGACGATCCCCGCACGCAGCGACTCACCGTAATCGAGCTCGCATCGACGGGCGTGCGCGAGCAGACTTTCGATGCCGTTCGCTTCGTGCCGCTCCTCTCCGGTCTCGCCTGAACCTTTGCCGGGTGCGCCAGTCGCTTCAACCATGATCCCGCATCTTCTCGCCGGCCGGGTGGCGCGAGCCGTCCGCTGCGCGGCAATGCTGATTGCCGCTGCAGCGATCGTCGCCGGCTGCGCGACGCCGAATCCCGCTCCGGTCGAGGAACGTCCCGCGGTGAAGCGCGCAGGTACCCCAACACCGGGGGCAGCGTCGCAGGCCGGCGGTCGCGCCGCGACCTATACCGTCAAGCGCGGAGATACGCTCTATCTGATCGCACTCGACCACGGCCTCGACTACCGCGAGCTCGCAGCGTGGAATCACATCGCGAACGTCGATCGGATCTACGTCGGCGAGGTGCTGCAGCTCGTCGCACCTGGTCAGACAGGCGCCGCACCCGGCCAGGCAGGCGCGACATCGAGTTCGACAGCTACCGCGGCAGTCGCTGCCGGATCGACGCAGGTCGGGTCACCAACGGTTTCCGGCAACGCACCCGCGGGACCGGGCGTCACCGTGACGCCGCTTCGCGTCGAGCCGCCGATCGTTTCGTCGGCGGTGTCATCCGCGGGCGTCGCGCCCGGGCCGGCCACAGGCGCCGCACCAGGGCCGGTTACGGGCGCGGCACCCGGGTCGGTCATGAGCGCCGCTCCGCCGGTCTCACCGGGAAGCCTCGAAACCGAGCCCAGGGCCGTGAAGCTCCCGTATTCGGACCGCGCGGTGAGGGAGCTCAACCTCGCGGCGAGCTCGGTCCCCGCGCCTTCGCAGGGCGCTGCGTCGACTGGTTCCGCTACTGCAGCGAGCGGCGATGTCACGACGCCGCCGGCACCGTCCGCCGGAACTTCGGCGGCTTCGCCGTCGGCATCGGCGAATCCGAAGGTTGCGACAGCGGCGCCGTCGCTCGGATCGACGGCACCGTCAACCGGAAGCGCGACCGCTGGCGACGATCAACTCGGCTGGGTGTGGCCCGCGAAGGGCAAGGTGGTCGGACAGTTCTCCGACTCCGCGAACCTCAAGGGGATCGATATCGCGGGCACGATGGGCGAGCCCGTCTATGCGAGCGCCGCCGGCAAGGTCGTCTACGCGGGCTCGGGACTGCGCGGCTACGGCAAGCTCATCATCATCAAGCACAACGCGACCTACCTTTCGGCCTACGCGCACAACAGCGCGCTGCTCGTGAAGGAAGGGCAGCAGGTCGCGCGCGGACAGGAGATCGCGCAGATGGGTAACACCGACGCCGACAAGGTGATGCTGCACTTCGAGATCCGGCGGTATGGGAAGCCGATGGATCCGGAGAAGTTCCTGCCGCCGGCGTAGCGCGTCGCCGTTCGTCGCAAGGCGCGTCGCTCCATCGCGCTCAGCGCGCGGAGCACTGCCGCGCGACTGAGTGGCGCGGCCGCGCGCCACCCGCCCGATCGCGGCGGTCCGTGCCGAGCGCGACGGCGTTGCCGAAGCGATGCCTCGCAGCTTCCGTCCCTGCCGCGCACCACGCAGCCGCGATTCGCGCTGCCGGCGGGCGCTGCGCGTGCGCGAGTGGAAGCGCGTCCCGTTGCGGCTCGTCACGCGTAGGCTGCCGCGCCTCGCTGAAAGTACGATCGGCGCTGTCCGCGCGCGCTCGGCATGCGGTCGGCGCGATGGCGCCGACCGCATGCGCGGCGAGTCGTAGCAGCGCCGATCGCGTTGGCGGCGAGTCGCGGTGGCGGATCAGGCGTGCGGCGCGTGCGCCGCGGCGCGCAGCGCCGCCGCCGACGGCAGCACGTCGATCGCGCGCGCGAGCGTCGCGACGAGCGCCGATCGCTCGTCGTCCGACACCGGGCCGAAGCGCAGCATCGCGTACGCATTGCCGATCGCGCCGAACGCGATCGCGAACTGCGGCCAGCGATGCGCGGCGCGCGACGCATAGGCGATCGGCCCTTCCCATGCCGGCCGCGGAAGCCCGGCGCGCGCGAGTCGCCGGCACAGCGCGCTCCACAGCCGTGCTGTGCGCTCACCGCGCCTGCGCCTTGCGGCAAACGCCGCGAACACCGCTCCGGCCCAAATGAGCACGACGGCGGTCGCGAACGTCGCAGCCTGCCACGGCGGGAAGCGGTCGAGCCCCCAGTCGCGCCACAGCGCACGCTGACGATCGTGATCGAACTCGATCACGTTGCGCCGCCAGCGGTAATTGATCGCGTCGAGCGCGAGCTGCACGCCGTTGATCCAGCCGGTATCGCCCCGCGCGAACAGCGGCACCGGGTCGGTCGCGGGAACCGAACCGAACAGGCCGCGCTCGATGCGCGACGGCGCGACGACCGCGGTCGGGTCGAAGCGCTGCCACTGGCCATCGACGACGGCTTCGGCCCACGCGTGCGCGTCGGACTGGCGCACGATCATGTAGCCGCCGCGCGGATTGATCTCGCCGCCCTGGTAGCCGGTGACGACTCGCGCCGGAATCCCCGCTGCGCGCAGCAGCACGACGAACGCGCTCGCGAAGTGCTCGCAGAAGCCGCGGCGCGTATCGAACAGGAACGCGTCGACCGGATGCTCTTCGAGCAGCGGCGGCTGCAAGGTGTAGTGAAACGGCTGGTCGCGAAACCAGTTCAGCACGGCGGCAATGTAGTCGCGATCGCCCGGATGCTCGCTTCGCAGCGCCTGCGCGAATGCGACGGCTCTCGGGTTGCCCGGCGGCATCCGTGCGTCGATGCGCAGCTCGTCGGCCGATGCGACCGCGTGGCGGCCGCCGAGTATCGATTCCTGCACGTAGCGCAGCGGTCGCGTGACCGGCGTGCGCGTGATCAATTGCAGGTCGCGTGCGAGGCCGGCGACGGCACCTGCGGCTGCGCCGCCGCCCGCGGCGAAGGCGGTGCCGCCCGATGCGAAGGCCGCATCGCCGCTGTCGAGAATCGGCAACGACGACGGCAGGTCGAGCGCGAAGAGCCACCGATGGTCATTGGGCTCGAGCGTCACCGCATAGCGGATACTGCGCTCGCCGCGGGCGAGACTGCCGCCGGGACGCGGAGGAAGCGCGCGCCACTCGCGGCCGTTGAAGAGCGACAGCACCGGCCCGCGCCAGTAGCGATCCGCGGGGCGCGGCGGCGGCCCGTCGAAGCTCACGCGAAACGCGACCGCGTCGGAGAGCGACAGCTCGCTGATCGATCCCGGCGCCATGCGGTCGGAGAGGCCGGTCTGTGCGGCGTGATCGGCGGGCAGTCCCCACAGCGGCGTCGCGAGCCGCGGAAAGACGAGAAACAATCCGGCGGCGATCGGCAATCCCTGCGCAATCAGCGCAGTGCTACGGATCCAGGGCTTGCGCGTCGAGAGTTCCGCCGCGTCGGGCGCGCGCGCCGCGAGTGCCTCGAGCGCGACGCCGGCCGCGACGACGGCCGGCAGCATCGCGAATCCGCCGAGCAGCGACTGCGAATAGAAGAACGGAGTGACCGCGACGAACATCGCGAGGCACGCGAGCAGCGTTCCGTCGCGCTGGGTCCTGATCTCGAGAAACTTGATCCCGGCGAGCACGAACAGGAATGCGACGCACGGGTCGCGCCCGGCGAAATAGCCGTAAGACTTGCGCAGTGCCAGCGCGATCGCGATCGCGAACAGCGCGAGCGCCCACGACGGAATGCGCGCCGGACGCGCACGTGCGAGCCGCTCGTCGCGGCGCAGGAGCGCGAAGCGCAGTGTGACGAGGAACAGGCCGAACGCGGCAACCCAGATCGGCAGGTGTACGACGAGCGGCAACTGCGCCGCGACGAGAAACACGCCGAGCGCGCGGATCTGCGTCGCCGTGAGCGGGCGCGCGGGTGCTGCCATCACCGCGTGCCGGGATCGAACAGCGCCAGCGCGGTCAGCGCTTCACGCAGATGCTCGCGCGAGAGCGCGGGCGGAAGCCGCAGCCCGGGGAGCGTGAGCGCGAACGGGCGCGCCGCGCGCTCGCAGGCGAGCACCCACGCGGTGAGCCGCGACAGCCGTAACTCGCCGGACAGCGCCGAAGGAAGCGATGCATAGGAAAGCTCGACCGTGCCGTGTCCGCCGCTCCCTTCGAACGCCTTGCTGAACCATCCTGCACCGCGGGCGACGGCCTTCCACGCGACGCGTTGCAGTGGATCACCGGGCCGGTATTCGCGCAAGCCCGCGAGGTCCGAATCCGCGCTCGACCCCGTCGCGCGCTCGCCGGGACCCTCGGCTCCGGCGGGAGGCGGAGGTGCGTTGAGCTCGGGCGCGGGAAACACGATGCCGGCATGCGGATAGTGAACGTAAGCGAAGCCGCGCCACAAGCCGAGCGGCTGGTCCGACGACACGGTGATGCGCCCGAGCGCGACGCGGCCGCGCGTCGTCGTCGCCACGTGCAGGGTGATCGCCTGCGTCGTGCCGGGGGCGAGCGAGGCCGTCGCAACGGCGCCTGCCGCACGCACTTTGATCGCGCGCCGCGCCACCGCACCGGCGGCGAGCGCAAGCGAGAACGCGAGCGATTCTCCGGCAAAGGCGTCACCGGCGGCGAGCGGTTTGATCTCGAGACCGGCGAGGTTGCGAAACGTGTGCAGCAGCCCGGCCGCGACGAGCCCTCCGAGGAAGAACGTCAAGGCGAGCCCCAGCGACAGCGCGTAATTGAGCGATGTCAGGAGCATCAGCACGAGCGTGGCGATGACCGCCGTGCCGCGGCGCGTCGGCAGGATGTAGATGCGCGAGTGCCGCAGAACGACCGGTGCGCGATCGGCGGGTGACGAGCGGAATGCCCGCTGGCGAAGACGCGCGACCCACGGGGTAGCGACGGCAGTCACGGTATGGCCACGGCATTCACGATGCCGATACGGCAGTCACGGCGCTGTCGCGGCGGTCACGGTTTCGCCGCAACGATCACGGCAGCGGCACCGCCCGCAGCAAGCCTTGAGCGAGGGCCGCTCCGGCGCGCGCGCCCCCGGCGAGCCGATGCCCGGCGACGGCGGCAAAGACCGCCTGCACGTCCTCGGGGATCACCATCGGCCGCCCCTCGATCAGCGCATGGGCGCGCGCCGCTGCAAGGAGCATCAATCCGGCGCGCGGGCTCAAGCCCCGCCGCGCGATGCCGTCGGTGCGCTCGGTGCGCGAGCCCGCGGCGTGCCCGCGCGACGCAGCGAGGAGTGCCTGCACATAGTCGAGCAGCGCCGGCGCCGCGTGAATCGACGCGGCCTCGCGCTGCCACTCGCGCAGCGTCGGCGCGTCGGCCTGCGCGGCGACGCTTTCGAGCCGCGGACGCCGGTCGCCGCCGGCGAGAAGATCGCGTTCGGCGGCGGCGTCCGGATAGCCGAGCTCGATCGCCAGCATGAAGCGATCGAGCTGCGACTCGGGCAGCGGATAGGCGCCGATCTGCTCGACCGGGTTTTGCGTCGCAATCACGAAGAACGGGTCGGGAAGCGGACGCGTCTCGCCGTCCTGCGAAACCTGGCGCTCCTCCATCGCTTCGAGCAGCGCGCTCTGCGTCTTTGGTGGCGCGCGGTTGATCTCGTCGGCGAGCACGACCGAGTGAAAGATCGGTCCCGGATGGAAGCGGAAGGTCTGCGCCTGCGTGTCGAAGATCGACACGCCGAGCACGTCCGCCGGCAGGAGGTCGCTCGTGAACTGGATGCGCGCATACTGGAGACCCAGCGCGGCGGCGAGCGCCTGCGCGAGCGTCGACTTGCCGACGCCCGGAATGTCTTCGATCAACAGGTGTCCGCGCGCGATCAGACAGGCGAGCGCCAGGCGGATCGGCTCGTGCTTGCCGACGACGACCTGCGCGACCTGCTGCTGGACGGCGGCGAGCCGGCGCGAAGTCGGCAGGTTCTGCGATGCGGGGCGGACGGTCATCGGGCACTCGCGGCGAGACGGATGCGGAGCATCGACTGTAGCGCGGCGCCTGGTGCGTCGTCACGCCGGATCGTCGGCGGTACACTGACGCCGGTACCGACCGTCATCGGTGGCGCACACCGGTACGACCCTCCTTGACCACTGCCTATATCACCCACCCGTCGTGCCTCGAGCACGAGATGGGGTCCGGTCATCCGGAATGCCCCGAGCGCCTGACCGCGATCGGCGACCGGCTGATCGCATCCGGCCTCGATGCGCTCGTCGTGCACCACACGTCGGAGCCGGCGAGCGATGAAACGCTCGCCCGCGTGCATCGTCGCGACTACATCGATGCGATCGTCCGTGCAGCCCCAAAGAACGGGTACGCGTGGCTCGATCCCGATACCGCGCTCAACCCCCAGTCGCTGACGGCGGCGCGCCATGCCGCCGGCGCCGTCGTGCAGGCGGTCGACCTCATCATGGCCGGGGAATGCCGCAACGCATTCTGCGCAGTGCGCCCGCCGGGCCATCACGCCGAGCGTGCGCGCGCGATGGGCTTCTGCATGTTCAACAACGTCGCCGTGGGCGCCGCGCACGCGCTCGAAGCACACGGTCTCGAGCGCGTCGCCATCGTCGATTTCGACGTCCACCACGGCAACGGAACCGAGGACATCTTCTCGGACGACCCGCGCGTGCTGATGGTGTCGACGTTCCAGTATCCGCTTTACCCGTACTCGGGCATCGACAATCCCGCGCCGAACATGGTGAATGTTCCGTTGTCGCCGGGCAGCGGCGGGCGAGAATTGCGCGACGCGGTGCAGGAGCGCTGGCTTCCGGCGCTCGAAGCGCACCGTCCGCAAATGATCCTGTTCTCGGCCGGATTCGATGCCCATCACGAAGACCCGCTCGCAAACCTCGCGTTCACCGAGGACGATTACGCGTGGGTGACGCGCGAGATGATCGCGGTGGCGAAGCGTTGCGGGCACGGGCGGATCGTGTCGACGCTCGAAGGAGGGTACGCGCTGTCGGCCCTCGGTCGCAGCGCGGTGGCGCACCTGCGCGAGCTGGTGACCGCCTGACCGCGGCGTCGATCGCCGCGCCCGGCGCGGCAGCGATCTCGGTGCGGGGGCTCGTCAAGCGCTACGCGCGCGTCGAGGCGGTCGCCGGGATCAGCTTCGACGTTTGCGCCGGCACCACCACCGCGCTCCTCGGTGGAAACGGCGCCGGCAAGACGACGACGCTGTCGATGCTCCTCGGCGTGCTGCTGCCCACCGCGGGCGCAATCGAGGTGCTGGGCTGCGACATGCTGCGCGAGCGCCACCGCGTGCTGCCGCGGCTCAATTTCACGTCTCCGTACGTCGATCTGCCGAAGCGCCTCACCGTGCGCGAGAACCTTTCGGTCTTCGCCGACCTCTACGGCGTTGCGCGGCCGTCGCGGCGCATCGACGAGCTCGCCGCCGAGTTCGACCTCGGCGCGGTGCTGCGACGCCCCTACGGCGAGCTGTCGGCGGGCCAGCGCACGCGCGTCTCGCTCGCCAAGGCGCTGCTCAACCGCCCGGACCTCCTGCTTCTCGACGAACCGACGGCGTCGCTCGACCCCGATGTCGGCGACCGCATGCGCAGCTACCTCGAACGCTATCAGCGCGACAGCGGCTGCACGATGCTGCTCGCGTCGCACAACATGGGCGAGGTCGAGCGGATGTGCAGCGACGTGATCATGCTGCGCGCCGGGCGCATCGTCGATCAGGGCGCGCCGGTCGAGCTGATCGCGCGCTACGGGCGCGACACGATGGAGGAGGTCTTCCTCGACATCGCGCGCGGCGCCGGTGAGCCGACCCCGGGGCTGCACGCGGAAGGGATGCTGCCGTGATGCCGGATCGCGGCGGCGCACGCCCAGGCGCCGATACGCGGGCCGATACGGCGCTCGTTGCATCGCTGCGGCGCATCCGGGCCATCTGCCGGCGCCACGCGTATCTCCTGCTGCGAAGCTGGCCGCGGCTCGTCTCGATGGCGTATTACCCGACGGTCACGATGATCCTGTGGGCGTTCGTGACGCTCTACCTCGCACCGACCAACAGCTTCCTGAAGAGCGCCCCGGGCTTCTTCATCGGCGCGGTGCTGCTCTGGGACGTGCTGTTCCGCGGCCAGCTCGGCGTCTCGCTCACGTTCGTCGAGGAGATCTACTCGCGCAACCTCGGCAACCTCTTCGTGAGCCCGCTGCGATTGCACGAACTCGTCCTCGGCCAGCTTGCGCTCTCCGTGCTGCGCACGCTGATCGGCGTAGGCGGCGCGTGCCTGTTCGCCTGGCTCCTGTTCCGCTACTCGATTTTCTCGATGGGCCTGCCGCTCGTCGCGTTCTTCACCGGCCTTCTCGTATTCGGCTGGTCGATCGGTCTCGCGGTGTCGGCGATGCTGCTCCGCTACGGCCTCGGCGCCGAGGAGCTCGCGTGGGCGGCGATCTTCCTGATCGCGCCGGTGTCGGGCGTCTACTACCCGATCGCCGTGCTGCCGGCGCCGCTGCAGGTGGTCGCGCATGCGATACCCGCTGCGCACGTGTTCGAGGGCATGCGCGGCGTCCTTCTGCACGGCATCTTCGATCCCACGCTCCTCTACCGGGCGCTCGCGCTCGACGCGCTCTATCTCGTGCTCGGCGTTGCGCTGTTCGCAGCCGCGGTGCGCGGAGCGCGCCGGCGCGGCACGCTCTTACAGATGGGCGAGTGAGGCTCAGCGAGCGGCGGCTGGAGCCGCGACCTGGAACGTCGCGTGGCACGCGACGCAGTCGTTGAGGATCGACGACAACGCGGCGAGCGTCTGCTGGCTCGACGCGCCATGGGTGGCATTGTCGGCGAGGCGGTCGAATCCGCCGTGGACGCCGAAGGCGAGCCGCTTGAACTCGAGCGGCAACTTCCCGAGCATCGTCACCGGGGCGTTGTGCGCGGCGGCAGTGCCCATCGCGCGCGCGGCGTCCGCGACCTCGCGCTGGTCGTCGCGGGCGAGCCCGTCGCTGATGCGCTGCAGGCCGGCGACGAATCCGCGCATCTCGCGGAGCATCAGCGCGCGCTCGCCGGGCGTAAGCACGACGACGACGCGTCCGTCCTGCGCGGGCAGCGTCGAGCCTACGACGACGAACTTGACGATCAGTGCGACGAGAGCGATCGCGAGGATCACGTTGACGATGAGGCTTGCGCGCAGGCGTCCCTGTACGGTCATTGGCTTGCTCCGGTTTCGATCGCGAGTGCCGCGATCGCACGGCGGCCCTCGGCGACCAGGATGTTGAACGTGCGGCACGCGGCGTGCGTGTCCATCGACTCGACTCCGACGCGCGCATCGATGAGCGTCTTCAGGAGCCGCGGGTGCGGAAAGCGCTGCACGGACCCGGTGCCGAGCAGAACGATCTCGGGCGACGATTCGAGGAGCCGCGCAAAGTCATCGGCGGTGAGCGCATCGAAGCCGGCCGGGGCCCATCCGGTGACGACGCGATCGGGTGTCAGGATCACGCCCGACCGGTATTCGTCGACGCCGACGCGCACCCAGCCGTCACCGAATCCGGTGACCAGATGGGCGTTCGGAGTTTGCAGATGGAACTTCACGCGGATCGAGGTTGGTTTTCGAGTAGAATTTCCATTCTACCCATCTACGTCGCTCGGACGGTTCCGGGCGCTCACGCCAGGGGTACGCATGTCCTCTCCGACGCAAACGCACTTCGCTCGCATCGAGCGGCTTCCTCCGTATGTGTTCAACATCACCTCCGAGCTCAAGATGGCCGCGCGCCGTCGCGGCGAGGACATCATCGACTTCGGCATGGGCAACCCCGACGGGCCGACTCCGCCGCACATCGTCAGCAAGCTGGTCGAGACGGTGCAGCGCGACAACACCCACGGCTACTCGGTGTCGAAGGGCATCCCGCGCCTGCGCCGCGCGATCTGCCATTGGTACGATCGCCGCTGGGGCATCGAGTTCGATCCCGAGACCGAGGCGATCGTCACGATCGGGTCGAAGGAGGGCATCGCCCACCTGGCGCTCGCGACACTCGGGCGCGGCGACACGGTGCTCGTGCCCAATCCGAGCTATCCGATCCACATCTACGGGCCGGTGATCGCCGGCGCCGACATCCGGCAGGTGCCGTTGACGCCCGACGTCGACTTCTTCGCCGAGCTCGAGCAGACAATCAAGCTCTCGGTGCCGAAGCCGAAGATGCTGATCGTGAACTTTCCGGCCAACCCGACCGCGCAGTGCGTCGACCTGCCGTTCTTCGAGAAGCTGATCGCGCTCGCGAAGGAGCACGGCATCTGGGTCGTGCACGATCTCGCCTACGCCGACATCTGCTTCGACGGCTGGCGCGCCCCGTCGATCATGCAGGTTCGCGGGGCACGCGACGTCGCCGTCGAGTTCTTCACGATGTCGAAGAGCTACAACATGGCTGGCTGGCGGATCGGCTTCATGGTGGGAAACCGCGACCTCGTCTACGCGCTCGCGCGGATCAAGGGCTATCACGACTACGGAACGTTTACGCCGATCCAGGTCGCGGCGATCGCCGCGCTCGAAGGGCCGCAGGAGTGCGTGGCGGGAATCACCGCGCGCTACCAGAGCCGCCGCGACGTGCTCGTCAAGGGCCTCCACGAAGCAGGGTGGATGGTCGACGTTCCGAAGGCGTCGATGTACGTGTGGGCGCGCATACCGGACGCCTACGCGAAGGAGGGCTCGCTCGAGTTCTCGAAGCGCCTCATCGAGCGCGCGAAGGTTTCGGTGTCGCCCGGCATCGGCTTCGGCGAGTTCGGCGATGGCCACGTTCGCTTTGCGATGATCGAGAACGAGGCGCGCACGCGACAGGCAATCCGCGGCATCAAGCAGATGTTCCGGGAGGACGGCCTCCTGTGAAGCCGCTGCAGGTCGGCCTCCTCGGCTTCGGCGTCGTCGGCCGCGGGACCTGGGAGGTCCTGCGCCGCAACGAGGAGGAGATCACGCGGCGCGCCGGCCGGCCGATCCGCATCGCCGCGATCGCCACGCGCCATCCAGAACGGGCCCGCGACGCGCTCGCCGGCGCCAACGGTGTGCGGCTCACCGCCGACGCTTCGGCCGTGGTGCGCGACCCCGCCATCGACATCGTCTGCGAGCTGATCGGCGGCATCGAGCCCGCGCGCAGCCTGATTCTCGAAGCGATCGCGCTCCGCAAGCACGTCGTGACCGCCAACAAGGCGCTGCTCGCGCAGCACGGCACCGAGATCTTCGCCGCCGCGCACGCGAAGGGCGTGATGGTCGCCTTCGAGGCTGCGGTCGCCGGCGGCGTGCCGATCATCAAGGCGCTGCGCGAAGGGCTCACCGCCAACCGCATCGAGTGGATCGCCGGAATCATCAACGGCACCTCCAACTTCATCCTGTCGCGGATGCGCGAGACCGGGGCGTCGTTCGAGACCGTGCTCGCCGAGGCCCAGGCGCTGGGTTACGCCGAGTCCGATCCGACCTACGACGTCGAGGGGATCGACGCCGCCCACAAGCTCGCGATCATGTCGGCGATCGCGTTCGGCGTACCGATGCAGTTCGACAAGGCGTACGCCGAGGGCATCACGAAGCTGACGCGCGAGGACCTGCGCTATGCCGAGGAGCTCGGCTACCGGATCAAGCTTCTCGGCATCACGCGTCGCGCGCGCAATGGCATCGAGCTTCGCGTCCACCCGACGCTGATTCCCGCGAAGCGGCTGATCGCCAACGTCGAGGGGGCGATGAACGCGGTGCTCGTCAAGGGCGATGCCGTCGGGTCGACGCTCTACTACGGCGCCGGCGCCGGCGCCGAGCCGACCGCGAGTGCGGTGATCGCCGATCTCGTCGACGTGACGCGCATGCACACCGCCGACCCCGAGCATCGTGTGCCGCACCTCGCGTTCCAGCCGGACCAGTTGACCGACCTGCCGTTCCTGCCGATGGGCGAGGTCGAGACGAGCTACTACCTGCGCATGCGCGTCGACGATCGCCCCGGCGTGCTCGCGGACATCACGCGCATCCTCGCCGATCGCAATATCTCGATCGATGCGATGATCCAGAAGGAGCCCCCGGAGGGTGAGGATCAGACCGACATCATCCTGCTCACGCACAAATCGATCGAGCGCGACGTCGACGACGCGATCCGGCGCATCGAGGCGCTGTCGACGGTGCGCGGGAAGGTCATCCGCGTCCGGCTCGAGGACCTCGGTTGAAGTACGTCAGCACGCGCGGCGCGTGGCACTCGGACCCACAGCCGTTTCGTGCGATCCTCCTCGAAGGGCTGGCGCCCGACGGGGGACTCGCGGTTCCGGAGTTCTACCCGCGCTTCGACGCGACCGAGCTCGACGCCCTGCGCGGGCTCGCGTATCCGGCGCTCGCCATCGCGGTGCTCGCGCGCTTCATCGGCGACATCCCGCGCGACGCGCTCGCGCGCGTCGTCGAAGGCACCTACACGCGCGCGATCTTCGGCAGCGACGACATCACGCCGCTGATGCCGCTCGAGCCCGACCTCTCGCTCCTGCGGCTCTCGAACGGCCCGACGCTCGCGTTCAAGGACATTGCGCTGCAGCTCCTCGGCAGGCTGTTCGAGCACGTGCTCGCGGGCGAGCGGCGCGTGATCAACATTCTCGGCGCGACCTCGGGCGACACCGGGAGCTCGGCCGAGCACGCGATGCGCGGCAGGCGCGGCATCGCGGTATTCATGCTGTCGCCGCACGGCCGGATGAGCGCCTTCCAGCAGGCGCAGATGTATGCGCTCGACGATCCGGCGATCCACAACCTCGCCATCGACGGCACATTCGACGACTGCCAGGACCTTGTCAAGGCGATCTCCGCGGATGCGTCGTTCCGGCGCCGCTACGCGCTCGGTGCCGTCAACTCGATCAACTGGGCGCGCATCGCCGCGCAGGTCGTCTACTACTTCAAGGGCTGGTTCGCCGCGAGCGACGTTGCCGCGGCGGGTGCGCCGATCAGCTTCGCGGTGCCGTCGGGCAATTTCGGCAACGTGCTCGCCGGGCACGTCGCGAAGGCGATGGGCCTGCCGATCGCGCGGCTCATCGTCGCGACCAACGAGAACGACGTGCTGGACGAGTTCTTTCGGAGCGGCCGCTATCGCCCGCGCGGAGCCGCCGAGACGCGCGCAACGTCGTCGCCGTCGATGGATATCTCGAAGGCGTCGAACTTCGAGCGCTACGTCTTCGATATGGTCGACCGCGACTCCGGCCGGCTCAACGCGCTCTGGGAAGCGCTCGCGCGAGAAGGCAGCTTCGCGCTCGCCGGCACCGCATCGTGGCGGCATGTGCGCGAGTCGGGCTTCGTCTCGGGCCGCAGCTCGCACGCCGACCGCATCGCGACCATCCGCGACGTGCACCTGCGTGATCGCGTGCTGATCGACCCGCATACCGCCGACGGCGTCAAGGTCGCGCGCGAGCTCCGCGAGCCCGGAGAGCACGTCGTCTGCCTCGAAACCGCGCTGCCGGCCAAGTTCGCCGCGACGATCCGCGAGGCGGTCGGCTTCGACCCACCGCGGCCCGCCGCGTGGGAGGGAATCGAATCGCGGCCGCAGCACTTTACCGTGGTTGCGAACGAGCGCGCGGCAGTCGCCGACTACGTCGCGCGACACGCACTGTCGCCGGTCGACGCGGACCGGTGATCGTGCGGGCGCTCTCCGATCTCGGGCGCAACCTCGCGGCGGGGCTGAAGCTCGCGCTGTTCCTGCCCGTGACGAAGGCGTCGTTTCGCCTGACGCCCGGGCAGCTCGTGCTGGTCGCGATCGTGTCGGCGGCGATCGACATCGACGCTGACTGGGTGCGCGCCGCGCAGGACGCGCATTTCTCGCTGCTCGGCCTCAATGGCGAGGTCTATTCGCTTGGCCTTCTCGTGCTGTCGAGCGCGATCATCGCCGCGTGGCGGCGCGAAGTCGGACTCGCGCTGGCGCTGCCGGTCGTGGTGCTCGCCGCCTTCCCGGCGATCCAGGTCGTCAACGTGCTGCCCGACCTGCCGCAGACGAATCCGGCGATCACCGAAACGACGCGGCGCTGGTTCGACTATGCGCTCGACGCATGGACCGTGCTCCTGTGCATGCGAAGTGTGTACGTCTGCCTCGACTCGTCCGCTGTGGCGCCGGCGATGCGCCGGCGCCTGGGCGCCCTTGTCGGTGGCCTCCTGATCGTGCTGCCGATCTGGTTCGCGCCGCTCGCCGGCCCGCTCGACTCGTGGTGGTCGGATCGTTCGAAGGCCACGGGTCACGAGGATTTCGTGAGCCCCGCCTCCGAGCCCGCGCTCGCTGCGCAGCGGTTTCTGCTCGATCAGGCCCTCGATGGTCTCGACGACGAGCAGCCGGGGGTGACAGATCTGTACTTCGTCGGCTTCGCGCCCGATTCACGGCGGATCGGCTTCGTCGCCGACGTCGAATCGGCCGCGCAGGTGATGAACCAGCGCTGGAATACGCGCGGGCGCTCGGTCGTGCTGATCAACAGCCCGTCGACGATCGCCCAGCATCCGTTCGCGACAGTCACCAACCTGCGCGAGACGCTCGAGGAAATCGGCGGCATCATCGATCCCGACGAGGATATCGTGATGGTGTATCTCACCGGCGCTGCGTCGAGCGACGGCACGCTGGCGGCCGTCAACCCTCCGCTCGAGCTCGTACCGCTGACTCCCGCCGGCCTGCGCAATCTCCTCGACGGCGCGGGGATCCGCTGGCGCATCGTCGTGGTTTCCTCGTGTCACTCGGGAGCGTGGGTCGACGCGCTGAAG
>DASVGI010000140.1:0-4841 GCA_036379595.1 Casimicrobiaceae bacterium
AAGCAGCAACGAAGCGGCGAGAAGGAGCTTCGCGACAACAATTCGCGTCCGGCGCCCTACCGTGGGGATTCCCGCCGCGAAAGCATTGCGGGAGATCTCAGTCGGATGCCGCTGTTCCAAAGAATCCGATCAATCGAGCCAGTTCTCGACGGAAAGACCGCGTATGCGGCGAAAGTCCCGGAGGTTGTTCGTGACCACGGTGGCGTCGAGACTGCGCGCGTGCGCAGCAATCATCAAGTCGTTCGCACCGATCATCGCTCCGCCCGTCCGCAGCGCGAACCGGATATCGGCGTAGTGCTGCGCAGCGGACGAGGTCCAGTCAAGGACCTGGAGATTCCTTACCATGGCATCGACCGCGGCACGATTCGATTTGCGCCGCGACGAGACGCGGACACCAAACAGCAGTTCGGCGTATGTCACGACCGACATGACCTGCTGCCTCATCGGCACGCTCCCGAGGCGCTGCTCCAGCGTCGGCGGCGCGCCTCGCAGAATGAACGCGCAGGTGTCGGTGTCGAGCATGAACAGCGCCGTCATCCGCTCCGTTCCTGCACCGGGAGATCTTCGACATCGCGCATGAAGTCCTCGCTGGCGCGCAGACCCGAACGGAAGAAATCTCCCCAGTCCGGCGGGCGCGGCGAAAGAATGACCTCGTCACCCTCCTTGCGAATGTAGACCTCGCGCACACCTTCGGCGAATCGATATCGGAGCGGGATCGTCACGACCTGGGCCCGGTTGTTTCTTCCCACGCGGGCAGTCCCCGGGGTTGCTTGCCCGATTCCGGAACGTGAGTGGGCGGCACCTCTTGCCATATGGCATAGTATATGGCAGCTTCGGCAGCTGCGGCAAGGAGACACGCGCGAGACGAACCAACGCGTGGCGTATGCCGGCGCCTATAGCGTACGCTCGTGGCTGAACGCACGCGCGACGCACCTCCCCGATTCATGACCAAGCCAACCTTCTGGGACGAGGCGATTCGCCACCTCGGTGCCCGCGACCGTGTCCTCGCCAGGCTGATCGCTGCGTATCCGGGGATGCACCTCACGCGGCGCGGCGATCCGTTCACGACGCTCGCGCGCTCGATCGTCGGGCAGCAGATCTCCGTCAAGGCGGCGCAGTCGATATGGGACCGTGTGGTTCACACGTGCACCGAGCGCGGCGCCGCGCGCGTCAACTCGCTGCACCTCGATCCCAGGCGCGTGCAGCGAAAGCGACTCGACTCGCTGCGCCGCTGTGGCCTTTCGGAGAGCAAGGCGACCTACATTCGCGACCTCGCCCGTCACTTCGCGACAGCGCGACTCGACCCCGCGACCTGGTCGGCGCTCGACGACGAGGCATTGATCGAGGCGCTGGTCGAAGTGAAGGGCATCGGACGCTGGACCGCCGAGATGTTCATGATGTTCCACGAGCTGCGCCCAAACATCCTCCCCGTCGACGACCTAGGACTGCAGAAGGCCGTCGCGATGCACTATTTCGGTGGCGAGCGGCCGACGAAGGACGAGCTCCGCGCGCTTGGCGAGTGCTGGCAACCCTACCGCAGCGTCGCGACGTGGTACCTGTGGCGCTCGCTGGACCCGGTGCCCGTGGAGTACTGACGCGCGCGCTTCGATCGCCGACTGTGCCGCACGAGGCGCCTTGCGCGACTTACCGCCCCGCGCGCTGCAGTCGCGCGCACTCCCCGGACGCGAGACGCGGGGCGCGGTACATCCCGCAGAGCGCCTGAGGCGCAGTCGTCGGAAGCGGGTGGCGCGAGCGAGCACTGCACGGTTGCGCGCATGGTGCCGATGCACACCTTGCGAAGCCGCGCCGGGACCCGCTCGACGACGCGGGTTGCGCCGCCGAAGCTCTGCGGGATGTACCGCACCCCGTGTCTCCGACTGACACAGCTCGCGGCTGCAGTGCGCGAGTGCGGCGCGCGGCGGTGTGCCGCAGCGCGCGGTCAGTGCAGCACGCCGTCGACGAGATGCAGCGTGCGATCGGTGCGCGCAGCGAGGTCCGCGTCGTGCGTGACGATGACGAGCGCCGTCCCATTCGCGCGATTGAGCTCCAGCATCAGCTCGAACACCGCCTCCGCGTTGCCGCGATCGAGGTTGCCGGTCGGCTCGTCCGCGAGCACGCAGCGCGGCTCGGTGACGAGCGCGCGAGCGAGCGCGACGCGCTGCCGCTCGCCGCCGGAGAGCTCGCCCGGCAGGTGGCGCGCGCGCTGGGCGAGCCCGACGCGCTCCAGCATCGCCTGCGCGCGCTCGTTCGCTTCGGTCTGCGCGAGCCTGCGGATCACCAGCGGCATCGCGACGTTCTCGAGCGCGGTGAACTCGGGCAGCAGGTGGTGGAACTGGTAGATGAAGCCGAGCACCCGATTGCGCAGGCGCCCGCGCGCCGCCTCGGAAAGCGACGCGAAGTCATGACCGTCGACGACGACGCTGCCGCCGCTCGGCGCATCGAGGCCGCCGAGCAGGTGAAGCAGCGTGCTCTTGCCCGAGCCCGATGCCCCGACGATCGCGACGCGCTCGCCCGGCGCGACGTCGAGGTCGATGCCGAGCAGCACGTCGACGTCGAGCGACCCGTTCGCATAGGTCTTGCGCAGCCCGCGGCAGGCGACGATCGGACCCGCGCCGGGGTCACTCATAGCGCAGCGCTTCGGCCGGGTTCACGCGCGCGGCGCGAAAGCTCGGATAGAGCGTCGCGACGAGCGCGAGCACCAGCGCGATCACCGCGATCGTGATCACGTCGCCGCGCTCGAGCTGCGATGGAAGGTCGCTGATGTAGTAGACGCTCTTGTCGAGAAACTGGATGTGGAACGTGCGCTCGATCCACGGCACCACGGTCTCGATGTTGAGCGCGAGCGTCACGCCACCGACGACGCCGATCAGCGTGCCGATGAGACCGATCAACGCCCCCTGGATCACGAAGATCGACATCACCGACGACGGCGCCGCACCGAGCGTGCGCAGGATCGCGATGTCCGCGCGCTTGTCGGTGACCACCATGACCTGCGCGGACACGATGTTGAATGCCGCGACCGCGACGATCAGCGTCAGGATGATGAACATCACGCGCTTCTCGATCGCCACCGCGCGGAAGAAGTTCGCGTGGTTCTGCGTCCAGTCGCGCACCTCGACGTCGCCGGGAAGAATCGCCTGCAGCGCGTGCGAGACCTCGGGCGCGAGGAACATGTCGTCGAGCTTGAGGCGCACGCCTGTCGCTCCGGGCTGGCGGTAGAGCTTCTCGGCATCCGCGATGTTGATCAGCGCGAGGCCGCTGTCGAACTCGTACATGCCGATCTCGAAGATCCCGCTCACCTTGAACGTCTTGAGACGCGGCAGCGTGCCGGCCGGCGTGACGGTTCCCTGCGGGGTGATCGCCACGACGCTGTCGCCGACTTCGACGCCGAGCGCACGCGCGAGCTCGGTGCCGAGCACGATATTGAAGCTGCCCGGTGTGAGCGAGGCGAGCGAGCCGCGCCGCATGTGCGCCGCGATGTCCTCGACGCGGTCTTCCTGCGTCGGGTCTACCCCGCGCAGCAGGGCGCCGCGATTGACGTCGCCCTCGGAGAGCATCGCCTCGCCGGTGACGTACGGCGCGGTTGCCACGACGTGCGGATTGCGGCGCGCGAGCGCGGCAATCGCCGGCGCATCAGTGAGGTCGGGAAAGCCGCGGATCTCCACGTGCGCCGCCACCGACAGGATCCGATTGCGAAGCTCCTGCTGGAAGCCGTTCATCACCGACAGCACGACGATCAGCGCGGCCACGCCGAGCGCGATGCCCGCCATCGAGATCAGCGCGATGAAGGAGATGAACGCGTTGCGGCCCGAGCCCTTGCGGGCGCGCGTGTAGCGGAGGCCGACGGCCAGTTCGTAGGGCGACACGTGAGGGTGGCGAAGCGCGGCGATTATCGCATGGAGACTCTGCGCGTCCGGCGCGTCGACGTTCTGCGGCGCATCTGCGTCCTGCGGCGCATCGACGTTCTGCGGCGCATCTGCGTCCTGCGGCGCTTCGACGTTCTGCGAGAATGGCGGCAACTCGTGTCAAACACCCGTTCCCGCCATCGCATAAGGACGCTCGTCGTCGTCGCACCCGGGCTTCTCGGGCTGCCCGACGACGCACTCGCACGCTCCACCACCCTTGCGCGCTTTGCGGGCCTCGCAACGAGTCCGCCAGCCATCGAACCGCGAGGCATCGAAGCAGCGACAGTTGCCGCGGTCGGATACGGCGGTGCGCCGACGCCGCTGGTGGCACTCGGCGCCGGCCTCGACCCCGCGGATCAATGGGTGATGCACGCCGATCCGCTGCAGATCGAGGTCGGCGCGACCGACGTCGTCGTCGCCGCGCGCGTCGACGACCTCGACGCGGACGAGGCACATGCGCTCGCCGCCGATATCAGCGAGCTCATTGCGTACGCGGGCATACGGATCGCGGTCGCGCGCCCCGACCGCTGGTTCGCGCTCTCGGCCGGAGACTTCGCAGTCGACGCTCTCCCCGTCGAGGCGATCATCGGACATGGCCTGCGCGGCGAGCTCCGCCGCGACGAGGATGGGCGCGCGCTGACGCGCATGCGCGGCGGAATCGAGATGCTGCTGCACGAGCACCCGGTCAACCGCGCGCGCCGGGATCGCGGTGCTGCGACCGTCGACAGCCTCTGGCTGTGGGGCGGCGGACGCATGTCCGCGGCGCCGGACGAGCTCGAAGCGTGCAGCGCCGACGCACTCCCGGGACGTAGCGGCGATCTCGCGCGAGGACTTGCGATCGCCTCGGGTGGCCGCATCGTCGCCCCTGGCGATCGTGATGAATCGCCTGCAGCGACCGTCGTCGTAACCGATCCGCTGGGGAGCGAAGCCGATCTC
>DASVGI010000141.1:0-3723 GCA_036379595.1 Casimicrobiaceae bacterium
TACGAGGCCTCGTCGGAGGCGAGCCACGCGTAGGTGTTCGCGATCTCCTCGGGCTTGCCCAGGCGCCCGAGCGGCACCTTCTCCTCCATCATGCGGACGACCTTCTCCGGCATCGACGAGAGGATCGGCGTGCTGATGAAGCCCGGGCAGATCGCGTTGGCGCGGATGCCCTTCTTGCCGAGCTCGCGCGCCCACGTCTTCATCATGCCGATGACGGCGAACTTGCTCGCGGCGTAGTTGGTCTGGCCGAAGTTGCCGTAGAGGCCGACGATCGACGACGCGTTGAGGATGCAGCCCGAGTTCTGCTCGAGCATGATGTCGACGACCGCCTTGGTGACGTTGTAGACGCCCTTCAGGTTCACGTCGATGACGCGCTCGAACTGCTCGTCGGTCATCTTCTTGAACTGCGCGTCCTGGACGATGCCCGCGTTGTTCACGAGCGTGTCGATGCGTCCCCACTTCGCCATCACCGCCGTGACCATCCTCGCGATGCTCTCCTTGTCGGTCACATCGACGGTGAAGCCGGCGGCGGTGCCGCCGTCGTCGAGGATCGTGCGCACCGTGTCTTCGATCGCGGCGGCGTTGATGTCGCACACGGCGACCTTCGCTCCCTCCGCGGCGAACTTGAGGGCGGTCGCGCGACCGATCCCCTGACCCGCGCCGGTGATGATCGAGACTTTGTCGGAAAGACGCATGGATGGATTCCTTCGGGCGGTTCGCCGGTGGGCGGAGGGTCGGGGCGGTGCAAAAATTGGCATGTAATCTAGCGCAATATATTGCGTCGCACAAGGAATATCCGGGCTTCTGCGGCAGTTTGTTGCGTTGCCGCCACTGACGAAATACGCGCGGGTTAGACGTTGTATTTCAAAATCTTACGTGATGAACTGTGTCTATTGCAGTGCAGAACGTCGGGCTTCGGACCGTCGTGGAACGCCGCCCCGGACATCCGCCTATGCCGCATGGCAATCGAGAATCACGAGCTCGATCCGCGAAGTGCCGTTCCATACATTCACCTCGGGGCGGTAGAGCGCGCGAATCCGCGACGGAACCGGAAGCGACTGCCGAAACGCGATCGCGTCGTAGTGTTCGCCGCCGAGTCCGAGCGAAAGCTTCGCGTGACCGACGCCGACGCTGCGCTGCGTGAGAACGTCGAACACGCCATCGAACGCCGGCGGCGCGAACGATCGACCCCAGACTCCTTCGCGCAGCGCCGCGCAGAGCTCGAGCGTGATCTCGCCGGGCGCGAGCTCGCCGTCGCTTTCGAGATGCCTGCGCAGGGCCGACGGCGACAGCGCTTCACGCGCGACGCTTTCGAATGCGGCAGCAAACTGCGCGAGGCCCTCGGGCACGATCGACACGCCGGCAGCAAACGCGTGGCCACCGAAGCGCAGCACGGTTCCCGGCACGCGCTTCGCGACGAGGTCGATCGCATCGCGCAGATGGAAGCCTTCGATCGACCGTCCGGACCCACGCAGCTCGCCGTCGTGGGCGTCGGCGAAGATCAACGTCGGGCGGTGGTAGCGATCCTTGAGGCGCGATGCGACGATGCCGATGACACCCTGATGCCACTGCGGGTGGTGGAGGCACAGCGTCCACGCGTCGCCGGCGACCGGCCCCATCGACGCGACGAGCGCTTCGGCATCCTCCTGCATCGAGGCCTCGACGTCGCGTCGCTCGCGATTGAGGCGGTCGAGTTCGGCAGCGAGCGAACGCGCTTCAACGTCGTCGTCGGAGAGAAGGCAGCGGATGCCGAGCGACATGTCCGCGAGTCTCCCTGCGGCGTTGAGCCGCGGTCCGATCGCGAAGCCGAGGTCGGCGACGCACGCATCGCGAATGTCGCGCCCGGCCGCGTCGAACAGCGCTCTCACCCCGGCGCTCGCGGTGCCCGAGCGCATCCGGTCGAGCCCCTGCCGCACGAGGATGCGATTCAGATGATCGAGCGGCACGACATCGGCGACGGTGCCGAGCGCCACGAGATCGAGGAGCGTTGCGAGGTTGGGTCCGCCGCGCGGCGGCAGCAGGCCCGATTCGCGCAGCCGTGCGCGCAGTGCGCACAGCACGTAGAACATCACGCCGACGCCGGCGATGTTCTTCGATGCGAAGCCGCAGCCCGGCTGGTTCGGGTCGACGATGATCGCCGGGGCGGGGAGCTCCGGCCCGGGAAGATGGTGATCGGTGACGATCACGTCGATGCCGCGCGCGGCGGCCGCGGCGACTCCGTCGACGCTGGCGATGCCGTTGTCGACGGTGATCAGGAGATCGGGACGCCTCGAAGCTGCGACTGCGACGATCTCGGGCGTCAGCCCGTAGCCGAACTCGAAGCGGTTCGGCACCAGGAAGTCGACCTCGGCACCGAGCGCGCGTAATCCGCGGACGCCGACCGCGCAGGCGGTCGCACCGTCGGCGTCGTAGTCGGCGACGACGAGGATGCGTTCGCGGCCGGTGATGGCCCGGGTGAGGCGCTCGGCGGCGCGATCGACGCCGAGGAGACCGGCGAAGTCGGGGAGCCTCGTGAGCGCGAGATCGAGCTCGCTCGCCGAAGCGATGCCGCGTGCCGCAAAGAGGCGTGCGAGCACCGGCGGCACGCCGGCAGCTTCGAGGGCGTCAGTCGCAGGTCCGGGCACCCGGCGAATGATGTTCATCGGTCCACGATGTTCACGGGGCGACGTTCACTGGCAGAGAGTATTCACGGGCGGACGAAGCGAGCGCCGCCAACGAGGAGCCCGAGGCGCCGGATCGCGCCCGGCGCGCGAGCGTGCCACGTTGCCGCGCGTCCGGAACTGTCGGCGACGAGGACAAGCTCGTCGATGCGGCGCGCTTGGAGACGCGTGAGCGCCGTCGCGAGAGTGCCCCGGCCGAATGCGTCGAGATCGGCTTCGCTCCCCAGCGGATCGGTTACGACGACGGTCGCTGCAGGCGATTCATCACGATCGCCAGGGGCGACGATGCGGCCACCCGAGGCGATCGCAAGTCCTCGCGCGAGATCGCCGCTACGTCCCGGGTGTGCGTCGGCGCTGCACGCTTCGAGCTCGTCCGGCGCCGCGGACATGCGTCCGCCACCCCACAGCCAGAGGCTGTCGACGGTCGCAGCACCCCGGTTCCGGCGCGCGCGGTTGACCCGATGCTCGTGCAGCAGCATCTCGATTTCCCCCCGCATTCGCGCCAGCACACGCGCGCCGTCGTCGCGTCGGAGCTCACCCCGCAGGCCATGTCCGATGATCGCCTCGACGGGGAGGGCGTCGACTGCGAAGTCTCCGGCCGAGAGCGCGAACCAGCGGTCGGGGCGCGCGATCGCGATCCGTACGCCCGTGTACGCAATGAGCTCGCTGATATCGGCGGCGAGCGCATGCGCGTCGTCCGCGTCGAGGTCGTCGACGCGCGCGGCGACGACGACGTCGGTCGCGCCGACCTCGATCTGCAGCGGATCGGCGTGCATCACCCATTGATCCGCGGGGTCGAGGCCGGCGCCGAGTGCCGCCAGCGGCGTCGGCGCACCGCCGTATCCGACCGCGGCAACTGTCGCCGCTTCGATGCCTCGCGGTTCGATGACTGGCGGACTCGTTGCGAGGCCCGCGAGGCGCGCAAGGGTGGTGGAGCGTGCGAGTGCGTCGTCGGGTAGCCCGAGAAGCCCGGGTGCGACGACGACGAGCGCTCCTATGCGATGGCGGGAACGGGTCTTTGACACGAGTTGCCGCCATTCTCGCAGAACGTCGAAGCGCCGCA
>DASVGI010000142.1:0-68902 GCA_036379595.1 Casimicrobiaceae bacterium
AAGCGCTGCGTCATGTAGCCGACCTCGCGCTTGATCGCCGCAGCGTCGCGGCGCAGATCGTAGCCGAGGCAGGTGCCCTCGCCGTCGTCGGGCGTGAGAAGGCCGCAGAGCATGCGGATCGTCGTCGTCTTGCCGCTCCCGTTGGGGCCGAGGAAGCCGACGATCCGGCCGCGCTCGACGGCGAGATCGAGGTGGTCGACGACCGTGCGCTCGCCGTAGCGCTTGGTGAGACCGTGAACGTCGATGACCGGAGCGTCGTCAGCCGCAGCGCCGCGGGCTGGCGCCGAGGGTGCGACGCTTTGTCGCGTCCCGATCACTTTGCGCTTCCCGCCACCGCAGCCACTCCCGCTCCCGCTGCCGCAGTCACTTCGACCGGCAGGCCCGGATGCAGCGCGGCGGTGGCGGCCTCCGGATACGCCTCGACGCGGTACACGAGCTTCGCGCGCGTTTCGCGGCTATAGATCACCGGGGGCGTGAACTCGGCCTGCGGCGAGACGAAGCGCACGCGCGCGGCGATCGGCTGCGCACAGCCGTCGCAGCGCACATCGACGCGCGCGCCGATGCGGATTGCCGAAAGCTGCGTCTCGGGGACGTAGAAGACCACCTTCACGTTGCCGGGTGGAAGGAGCGAGACAACCGGCGCCCCCGCCGCAACCCACTCGCCGGGCAGATAGTAGGTGTCGTCGACGAGGCCCGACACCGGCGCTGCCTGCGCCTTCTGGTCGACGCGCCACTGCGCCTGCGCGAGCGCGTCGCGCGCGGCCTTCACCGCGGCACCGGCGGCGGCGATCGCATCATTGCGCGCGGGGAGCTTCGCGATCTCGACTTCGAGCGAAAGCTGGGCGACCTGCGCGCGGTCGCGATCACGCGCAGCGAGCGCCGCATCGAGCTGTTGCCGTGGCAGGAAATGATCGGCGACGAGCTTCTGCGTGCGCGAGAGATCGGCCTCGCTTTGTCGCAGCGACGCCTGCGCCTGCGCGAGTTGGGCGCGCGCGGCGTCGACTTCGGGCGGCCTGCGGCCTTTCTCGAGATCGGCGAGCGACGCCTGCGCCTGCGCGAGCTGCGCCTCGGCCTGCGCACGCGCGGCGCGCTCGTCTTCGCTTTCGAGCGCGAAGAGCGGAGCGCCGGCGGCGACCTCGTTGCCGCGCCGGACACGAAGCGTCTCCAGCGTCCCGGCGAGCGGGCTCGCGACGCGGACGTACTCGCCTTCGGCGTAGCCGGCGAAATAGCCCGACGTGTGCTCGCCGCAGCCGGCGAGCGCCGCGGCGACGACGACTGCGATGCCGGTCGCAAGGGCGGACCCACGAAAGCGACGCCGCACCTCGATGCGTGGGTCGCGCGCAGTGCGCGCGTCGGACGCAGTGCGGGAGTCGGGCGCAGTGCGGGAGTCGGACGAAGCGCCGATGATGTTCACGTTCGCCTCCTCCGCGTGACTCGAGCGGTGCGAACGACGGGGGCGTTGCGAGCGACCTGAGCGGCGGGGACGGTGAGCCCGGCGAGCGCGCACGCCGCCCGTTCGGAGATTGCCGCATCGGTCGCCACCGCGCGCGCGAACGCGCGCGCGCTCGCGCGCCCCGCGAGGCCGGCATCGGCGAGCGCCGATGCGACGACGAGCGGGGCCGCAACACCGCCACCGAGGAGAGCGAGCGCCTGTGCGACCGGCATCCTGCGCAGCGAGCCCTCGCGCTGGCCGGCTTCGATGAGCCGCGCGAGCACACCGAGGTGGCGCGGCACGTTCGCGCGCAGGAATGCGCCGGCGTGCGGCTCCCCGGCGAGCGCATCGACGAACAGTCGTCGCAGGAGCTTCGCGTGGTCGCGCGCGAATTGGCCGAGGACGCACAGCGCGGCGTGCAGCGCCGCGGGCGTCGGCCCGCTCGCGGCCGCGAGCTCGAGGCTTGCAAACATCGAGTCGTAGATCTGCTGTAAGAGACGCGCGACAAACACGTCCTTGCTGCCGAAGTGGTAGTGGAACATGCCCGGGTTCACCCCGGCATGCACCGCGACGCGGCGGACGCTCAAGCCGGCCGCTCCGAGCTGCGGGAACAGCTCGCGTCCGGCGGCGAGCAGGAGCGCATCGATGTTGCGTGACGGACGGCCCATCGCGCAAACTGTACGCTCGTGTAATTACACGGTCAACCAGTTTCATGTCGCGAGTCGTCGCCGAGACTTCGCGACATCGGGTGTGGAGTCTGGCTGTCGTCGTCGCGTCTCGGGGTGTGTTCGGGAACGCTCGAAGTCGGCAAACGCCTGCCGGGTGGGTGCCCGGCCCGCCATCGCTCGGGGACGTTGGCACCCATACGGTGCGCTCGAGCTCGCTCGGCGCGCCACCCACCGCGGCAGTCGCCTCCACTCGCATTCCCGAACACACCCCGAGACGCGACGACGACACCCGGGCGCGCCGTCCGACCTCGCGAAGGCGCACCAACGACGACGCGTGGCGCTTCGCGTCACATGGCAAGACCGGAAACCGTGCAGTCCGATGGGCCGCAGTCGTCGCAACGAGCACCGCGGCGGCGTCGGTCGCGCCGGGCGCACGCGAATGTTGTCGCATCTCGCGAGGTGTTCAGGAATGCGAGTGGAGGCGACTGCCGCGGTGGGTGGCGCGCCGAGCGAGCCCGGGCGCACCGTATGAGTGCCAATGTCCCCGAGCGATGGCGCGCCGGGTACCCACCCGGCAGGCGTTTGCCGAGTCCAAGCATTCCTGAACACCTCGCGAGATGCGACACACGCGCGTGTCGCGCCGCCGACGCTCAGTCGCTCGCGGTCTGCGGCGCGACGGTGGTGCCCGCGACGGTCGCGGCACGCAAGGCGCGCCTGCGCCGCCGGCGCTCGTGCCACTGGTCGAGGTACGTATAGAGCACCGGGACCACGACAAGCGTCAGCAGCGTCGACGTGACGACGCCGCCGATGATCGCGCGCCCCATCGGCGCCTGCTGCTCGCCGCCGTCACCGAGGCCGAGCGCGAGCGGCAGCATGCCGCCGATCATCGCCGCGGTGGTCATCAGGATCGGCCGCAGCCGCACCTGCCCCGCCGTCAGCAGCGCTTGGTCGAGCGAGGCGCCGGAACGCCGCGCGCGATTGGCGAAATCGACGAGCAGAATCGCGTTCTTCGTCACGAGCCCCATCAGCATGATGAAGCCGATGATCGAGAAGAGGTTGAGTGTCGTTCCGGTGATCAGCAACGCGAGGAACACGCCGATCAGCGAGAACGGCAGCGACGCCATGATCGCGACCGGCTGCGTGAAGCTCGCGAACTGCGACGCAAGGATCAGATAGATGAAGATCACCGCGAGCGCGAGCGCCGCGAGCGCCGCACGGAACGATTCCTGCATGTCCTGCTGCGTGCCCGCCGCCTTCACGCTGTAGCCGGGCGGCAGCTCCATCCGGTCGGCGATCTTCTGCACGTCGGCGCCGACGTCGCCCGACGCGCGTCCCTCGGTGTTGGCGTAGATGCCGATGCGTCGCTCGAGCGCCTCGCGCTTGATGATCTGCGGGCTCGTCGACGGCACGATCTGCGCGACCTGGCGCAGCGGCACCATGCGCATGCGCCCGTCGGGGCCGCGGCGATTGGTCGTGAGATAAAGGTTGGCGAGGTCCGACTCGAGCCGGCGCTGCGAGCGCGGCAGCTGGACGTTGACTTCGTAGTTCTGGCCGTCGGGGGCGAGCCAGTAGGTGACCGTATCGCCGGCGATGAGCGGCCGGATCGTCGCGCCGACCTGCTGCACGGTGATGCCGAGATCGGCTGCCGCGGCATTATTGACGCGAATCGACAGCGCCGGATTGGCGTCCTTGTCCGAGGTTTCGAGGTCGGCGATGCCCGGCACCTTCGCGACCTTCGCCGCGAATTCCCGCGCAAGCCGGGAGAGCGTATCCGGATCGGGGCCAAGCACGTTGAACCAGATCGGAAAATCGTAGCCGACCGAAAGATGAACTCCCGGGATCGGCTTCAGCGCGGCACGGATCGCGCGCTCGATCTCCTTTTGCGATCTCGCCCGCTTACCGCGATCGACGAGCTTCAGGTTGACGCGCGCGTAGTTGCGCCCCTCGTCCGTTCCGACCGTCGTCATCGCGAGATCGATCTCCGGAAAGCGCTGCTTCAGGATCCGCTCGACCTCGGCCACCTTGCCGTTCGTGTACTCGAGGCTCGATCCGACCGGCGTGTTGAGCCGCAGCGAGATGAAGCCCTGGTCGACGTCGGGGATGAACTCGGTGCCGACCAGCGGCACGACGAGGAAGCTCGCGAAGAACGTCGTGAGTGCGATGCCGAGCACGGTCCTGCGGTGGCCGAGCGCCCACGTGAGGACGCTGCCGTACATCGTGTGCACGCGGTCGATCGCGTGCTCGACCCGCGTCATCATCCGCCCGAGCCACGGCACCCGGGCGAAGCGCGTCGCCGGCGGATCGTGCCAGACCGACGACAGCATCGGATCGAGCGTGAAGCTCACGAACAGCGAGACGAGCACGGCCACGGCGACCGTCACGCCGAACTGGAAGAAGAAGCGTCCGATGATCCCGTTCATGAAGGCGATCGGCACGAACACCGCGACGATCGCGAACGTGGTCGCCATCACCGCGAGGCCGATCTCGTCGGTGCCGTCGCGCGCGGCGCTGCGGTGATCCTTGCCGAGTGCGAGGTGTCGCACGATGTTCTCGCGCACGACGATCGCGTCGTCGATCAGGAGCCCGATAGTGAGCGACAGCGCCATCAGCGTGAGGAAGTTCAGCGTGAAGCCGAGCGCGTAGAGCGCGATGAAGGTCGCGACGACGGCGATCGGCAGCGTGAGCCCGGTGATGATCGTGCTGCGCCAGCTGCCGAGGAAGAAGAACACGATCAGCACGGTGAGGAGCGCCCCCTCGACGATCGTGCTCTTGACGCGATCGACCGAGCGCTCGACCTGGTTGGCGCCCGAGTACGTGATGCGCAGGTCGACGTCCTTCGGCAGCCGCGCCTTCAGCGCGGTGACCGCGTCACGGATGTTGCGTCCGGTGTCGACGATGTTCGCGTCCTGGGCCTTCTGCACGTCGATCGTGATCGCCGGCTGCCCGTTCACGCGCGAGATCGAGTCCTGGTCCTTGGTGCCGTCGATGACGTCGGCGACCTGCGCGAGGTAGACCGGGCCGCCGCCCTGCTGCGCGACGATGATGCGGCCGAACTGCGCCGGCTCGCGCAGCTTGCCGTCGACCCGGACGATCGAGTCGCGCGGCCCCCGCGTGATCCGGCCCGCGGGAACGTCCTGATTCGCATTGCGAGTCGCGTCGATTACCTGGTCGATGCCGATGCCGAGCGCCGCCAGCGCGTCGGGCCGGATCTGGATCAGCACCTGGCGCTGCGCTTCGCCGCTGACGTCGAGCCGCGCGACGCCGGGAAGGTTTTCGAGCGACTTGACGATCGTCTGGTCGGTGAGCGAAGTGAGCTCGCGCAGCCCGACCGTCGGCGACGTGACGGCGAGCGAGACCACCGGCTGGCTGTTCTCGTCCTCGACGCGGATCACCTGCGGATCCTTGACGTCCTTCGGGAACGACGCGCGCACCGGAGCCACCTTGTCGCGCAGGTCCTGGATCGCCTGCGCGATGTTGGTCGACAGGCGGAACTCGACGAAGACCTGGCTCTGCCCTTCGAGCGAGTTCGAGCGGATCGTCTTGACGCCGGATACCTGGTTCACCGCGTACTCGATCGGCTTGGTGACGTCGGCCTCGACCGCTTCCGGCGCCGCGCCGGGATACGCGGTCAGCACGAGTGCGTAGGGAAGCGTCACGTCGGGCATCTGCTCGACGTCGAGCCGCGAGTACGAGAAGAGTCCGAGCACGGCGATGCCGATCATCACCATCGTCGCGAACACCGGGTTCGCGATCGACGTGCGCGTGATCCACATGGCGCGGAGCTCCTCGCTCAGCCGGCGTGCGGGCGCGGCGCGCTCGCCGCGTCCATCGACGACGGCGTGCCGATGAGCCGCGCCGGGGCGCCGTCCTTCAGGTTGTCGAAGCGCGTCGCGAGCACCGGGATCCCGCGCGGCAGAGCAGTCTTGATTTCGATGCGCCCGGCGCCCTCGTCGCGCGCACCGGTCACGACGACGCGCCGCGCGAGCCGTCCGCCCTCGACCGTCCATACGTAGTCCTGGCCGGCGTCGGTGCGCACCGCCGCAATCGGCAGCGTCGGAACCGGCGGCGCGGGAGCGAGCGCGATGCGTCCGACCGCGAACATCCCGGCGCGCAGCGTCGCGTCGGGATTGGGCAGGTCGACGTGCACGACGATCGCGCGCGTGCCGGGCTCGGTCGACGGGTTGATGCGGTCGATGCGGCCGCCGAAGCGGCGCTCGCCGAAGCCATCGACGGTCCATTCGACCGGCATTCCGGCGGCGAGCTCCGGGACGTCGAGCGCCGGCACCAGCGCCTGCACTTCGAGGTCCGAGAGGTCGACGATCGTGACGAGTGGCGCCTCGACCGCGACCTTCTCGCCCGGCTCGACGCTCTTCTTCGCGACGATGCCGCCGAGCGGCGCCACCACCTCGGCGTCGCGCAGCGCGTTCTTCGCGAGCTGCACCTGCGCCTCGGCCGAGCGCACGTTGCCGCGCGCGACATCGAAGCTCGACTCGGCGTTGTCGAACGCGTTCTGCGAGATGAACTTGTCGGTTAAGAGCCGCAGGTTCATCGCCCGCGTCTTGGTCGCGAGCTCGAGCTGCGCGCGCGCGCTTTCGAGTGCCCCTTCGCGATCGGCGAGACGCGCGGCGAGATCGGGTGAATCGATGCGCATCAGGAGCTGCCCGGCGCGCACCGCGTCGCCCTCGCGCAGCGTGAACGCGGTGACGTCGCCGGTCACCTTCGCCTTGACGACGGCCTGGCGCACCGGCTCGAGCGACCCGGAGACCTGGAGCCAGCGCGCGATCGGAGCGTTCGCGACGTGCGTGAGGTCGGCGGGCGAGAACTCGAGCGCGACCGCGGCGCCAGCCGCCTTGTCGCGGGCAGCGTCGGCGGCCTTGCGCGCGGCCCGCAGCGCCGCGGTGCCGCCGAGCGCGGCCACCGCGACCGCCACGACGATGACCGTTGCAACGCGCCGGCGCGAAAACCGATCGAACACGCGACCCCCCTCGCGCCCGGTAGGACGCGCTCGAAATGCCGATGGGTCGTGCGGCGGCACCGGTGGGCGTCGCGCGGCGGACCCGGACGCGCGTTGGATGCGGCGCGCCCCTCCTGCGGATTCAACGGGGTGTGCGGACGCCCCCGAGAAGCGGATTGACACCCTTTTCCGGAACGAATGATAATACTCCGTTTCCCTTTCCCGTCACTCCATCCGGAGGAACCCAATGCGTGTTGGACACAGGATCGGCCTGACGCTGATCGCAGCGTCGGTCGTCGCGATGTACGGTTGCGGCCAGAAGGAAGAACCGAAGAAGGCGGCTGAAGCCACGGCGCCGGCGGCAGCACCCGCGGCCGCGCCGGCCGAAGAGGCGATCACCGTGACGATCGGCTCCGCCGGTCCGCTCACCGGCGAGATCGCGCACCTCGGCAAGGACAACGACAACGGCGTGCGCCTCGCCATCGACCAGGCGAACGACAAGCACTTGAAGATCGGCGGCAAGCTCGTCAAGTTCGCCGTCGACAGCCAGGACGATCAGGCCGATCCGAAGCTCGGCCCGACGATCGCCCAGAAGTACTGCGACGAGAAGGCGGCGGGCGTGGTCGGTCACCTGAACTCGGGCGTCACGATCCCGGCGTCGGCCGTCTATCACCAGTGCGGCATCCCGATGATTTCCGGCTCGGCGACCAATCCGAAGCTGACCGAGCAGGGCTTCAACAACATCTTCCGCGTCGTCGGCCGCGACGATCAGCAGGGCCCGGCCGTCGCCGAGTACCTGAAGTCGCTGAACGTCAAGAAGGTCGCGGTCGTCGACGACGCAACGGCGTACGGCGAGGGGCTCGCGAACGCGGTGGCGGACACGTTGAAGGCCGAAGGCATCAAGGTCGACGCGCGCGAGAAGACGACCGACAAGGCGACCGATTTCAAGGCGATCCTCACCAAGATCAAGGGACGCGCCCCCGATGCCGTGTTCTACGGCGGCATGGACGCGACCGGCGGTCCGATGCTGCGCCAGGCGCGCGAGCTCGGCATCAAGGCCGTGTTCGCGTTCGGCGACGGCGCGTGCACCGACACGATGCCGAAGCTCGGCGGCGAGAAGAACGTCGAAGGGATGATCTGCTCGCAGGCGGGCCTTCCCGTCGTCGCCGCGTCGAAGAGCTTCCTCGACGCCTACAAGGCGAAGTACAACGTCGACCCGATCATCTACGCGCCGTTCACCTACGACGCCGCGAACCTGCTGATCACCGCGATGGAGAAGGCCGACTCGACCGATCCGGCCAAGTACCTGCCGACGCTGCAAAAGATCAGCTTCGACGGCGCGACCGGTCACATCGAGTTCGACGACAAGGGCGATCGCAAGAACGCCGAGATCACGATCTTCAAGATGGTCAACGACAAGCTCGACCCGATTGCCGTCGTGAAGGGCGGCAAGAGCGTCAAGTTCGCCGACTTCATGAAGCTCGCCTCGTCGGCAGCACCTGCGCCCGCCGCCGCTGCGCCTGCGGCGGCCGCCCCCGCGGCAGCCGAGCCGGCGAAGAAGTAGGAGCCGTAGAACCAGGCCGTTCCGCTGCATCCGCACGACAGGACGGCGCCCCGCGGGGCGCCGTCCTTTTTCGTGCGCTCGATGCCCGCTGATATACCAGCCGGGCGACCCTTGCACGACCCGGGCGACCCTTGCTCGTCGGGAGGCAAATCCGGACAATCGCGGGGGCGATCGCACCCCTCCTCGCGTGGACACCTTCATCCAACAGCTCGTCAACGGCGTCACGCTGGGAAGCGTGTACGCGATCGTCGCGCTCGGCTACACGATGGTCTACGGGATCATCCAGCTCATCAACTTCGCGCACGGCGACGTCGTGATGCTCGGTGCGATGGTCGCGTACTCGGTGATCACCGTGCTGGTCGGAGCGCGGGTCCCGCTGCCGCCGCTGGCGATCGTCGTCATCGCGACGCTGTGCGCGATCCCGGTCTGCATGGTCGTGGGCTACGCGCTCGAGCGCGTGGCGTACCGGCCGCTGCGCAATGCGCCGCGCCTCGCGCCGCTGATCACCGCGATCGGCCTGTCGATCGTCCTCGAGAACCTCGCGCTGATCATCTGGGGCCGGGCGCCGCTGCCGTACCCGCAGATCATCGACACGATCACCTATCGACTCACGTCGAGTCCCGACGGCGCGACGATCACCAACGTGCAGATCGCCATCGTCGGCATCTCGGTGGTCATGATGGCCGGCCTTCTGCTCCTCATCTACCGGACGAAGATCGGCGTCGCGATGCGCGCCACCGCGCAGAACGCGCAGGTCGCGGGCCTGATGGGAATCGACGTCAACCGCGTGATCTCGATCACGTTCATCATCGGCTCCGGACTCGCCGCCGTTGCCGGCGTGATGGACGGCAGCTACTACGGTGTCGCGCACTACCAGATGGGATTTATCCTCGGGCTCAAGGCGTTCACCGCGGCGGTGCTGGGCGGCATCGGCAACCTCGGAGGCGCGATGCTCGGCGGGCTGCTGCTCGGCGTCATCGAGGCGCTCGGCGCCGGGTACGTCGGCGAGCTCACCAACCTTTGCCATCTATCGGGCTGGTCGCACGCGCTCGCGCTGCGCTGCGCCAGCGATCCGCATCTGGCGCTGTTCGGCTCCAACTATCAGGACGTGTTCGCGTTCGTTGTCCTGATCCTGGTGCTCGTGTTCCGCCCGTCCGGACTGCTCGGCGAGCGGGTCTCGGACCGCGCGTAGAACACCCGACCGATGCGCGCGTTCTTCGACACCCGTCGCCGCCCCGCGCTCGTCTGGGTTGGCCTCGCGCTCATCGCCGCGGCACTGATCGCGCTGCCCTGGGTGCTGGCAAACATCGGCACCGCGTGGGTGCGGATCACCAACCTGGCGGTCCTTTACTGCTTCCTGGCACTCGGCCTCAACATCGTCGTCGGCTTCGCCGGGCTCCTCGATCTCGGCTACATCGCCTTCTACGGCGTCGGCGCGTACGTCTACGCGCTGCTCGCGAGTCCGCAGTTCGGCATCCACCTGCCGTTCTGGATCATCCTGCCGCTGGGAGCGCTCCTCGCGTGCATCTTCGGCATGCTTCTCGGCGCACCGACGCTGAAGCTCCGCGGCGACTACCTGGCGATCGTCACGCTCGGCTTCGGCGAAATCGTCCGCATCTTCCTGAACAACCTGTCGACCCCTTTCAACCTCACCAACGGCCCGCAGGGCATCACGCTGATCGACCCGTTCCGCGTCGACGGATTCAGCTTCGCGGGGACGCAGCACGTGCTGGGACAGGCGCTCTCCTCTCCGATCAAGTACTACTACTTCCTCGTCGTCGTGCTGCTCGTCGTCATCGTCGTCAACGTCCGCCTGCAGAACTCGCGCATCGGCCGCGCCTGGGAGGCCATCCGCGAGGACGAGGTCGCTGCGCGCGCGATGGGAATCAATACGCGCAACATGAAGCTCCTGGCGTACGCGATGGGCGCGTCGTTCGGAGGCATCGCCGGCGGTATGTTCTCGGCGATGCAGGGCTTCATCAGCCCGGAGAGCTTCGTGCTGGTCGAGTCGATCATGGTGCTGTCGATGGTCGTGCTGGGCGGCATGGGCAACGTGTTCGGAGTCATCGTCGGCGCGGTGCTGCTTTCCTACATTCCCGAGGTGCTTCGCTACACGGTCGGGCCCGTCCAGGTTGCGGTGTTCGGCCGCACGCTGATCGACCCCGAGGTGTTCCGCATGCTGCTGTTCGGGCTCGCGCTGGTGCTGATGATGCTGTTCCGCCCGGCAGGCATCGTTCCGTCGGCCGTGCGCAAGCGCGAGCTCGAGCAGGAAGCCGCCGATGGCCAGTGACGCCGGCGCAGCGGGCGAGCTCCTCATCGCGCGCGACATCGGCAAGCGCTTCGGCGGAGTCGCCGCGCTCACCGACGTGTCGTTCTCGATCCGCCGCGGCGAGATCTACGGGCTGATCGGGCCCAACGGCGCCGGCAAGACGTCGCTCTTCAACGTGCTGACCGGCATCTACGCGAAGGACAGCGGCACGTTCGTCTTCGACGGCGCGCCGCTCGACGGACTGAAGCCGGACCAGGTCGCCGAGCGCGGCATCGCCAGGACGTTCCAGAACATCCGCCTGTTCGCGAACCTGTCAGCGCTCGAGAACGTGATGGTCGGCCGCCACGTGCGCACGAAGGCGACCGTCGTCGGCGCGATCTTCCGCGGGCGCCGCACGCGCGACGAGGAGCGCGCGATTCGACGCCGGTCGATCGAGCTGCTCGATTACGTCGGGGTCAGGCGGCGCGCGAACGACCTCGCCAGGCATCTCGCCTATGGCGATCAGCGCCGGCTGGAGATCGCGCGCGCGCTCGCCACCGACCCGAAGCTGCTGGCACTCGACGAGCCGGCCGCGGGGATGAACGCGACCGAGACCGCGGGGCTGCGCAGCCTGCTCGAGGGCATCCGCAACGATGGCACGACGATCCTCCTGATCGAGCACGACATGAAGCTCGTGATGTCGGTTTGCGACCGCGTGCTCGTGCTCGACTACGGGAAGAAGCTCGCCGAGGGCCCGGCCGCCGACGTGCAGAAGGACGAGCGCGTGATCACCGCGTACCTCGGCGGCGACGTGTCGCTGAACCTCAAGGGGGCGTGACCGCGTGAGCGCAGACGACGCCCCGCTGCTCGCGCTCGAGCGCGTCGCCGTCTCCTACGGCGGCATTCAGGCGGTCAAGGGCATCGACGTCGCCGTCAGGAAAGGCGAGCTCGTCTGCCTGATCGGCGCCAACGGTGCGGGCAAGACGACGACGTTGAAGGGGATCTGCGGTCTGCTCCCGCTGAAGTCGGGCCGCGTGCACTACGACGGACACGACGTCACCGGCATGCGCTCGTTCCGGCTCGTCCGCCGCGGGCTCGTCATGGTGCCCGAAGGGCGCGGCATGTTCGGCGCGCTGACGATCGAGGAGAACCTCGCGATGGGCGCGTACGTTCGCGACGATCGCGCGGCGATCCGCGACGACGTCGAGCGGGTGTTCACGCTGTTCCCGCGCCTCAAGGAGCGGCGCCGGCAGACCGCGGGAACGCTCTCGGGGGGCGAGCAGCAGATGCTCGCGATGGGGCGCGCGCTGATGTCGCGCCCGCGTCTCCTGCTTCTCGACGAGCCTTCGATGGGGCTCGCTCCGCTGATGGTGCAGAAGGTCTTCGAGACGATCATCGCGGTCTCGAAGGAAGGCGTCACCATCCTGCTGATCGAGCAGAACGCGAAGCTGGCACTCGAAGTCGCCGATCGCGGCTACGTCATGGAGTCGGGCGAGATCACGCTCGAAGGCGAGGCCGTGGCGCTCCTGCACGATCCGAAGGTTCGCAGCGCCTACCTCGGCGAAGCGCTTTAGGGTCCGTTGCCACGATGTACACGACGGCGCGCGTACGCCTTCGGCCGGCGCGTTGATGTCCACCGGTCCGGCGAGCCCGCGCGAGCCGCCCCGCGGTCGCCGTGAGGTGCGCGCCGTCGGGCTGCCGCACGCGCTCGAGTGGTACGCCGAAGCGATGCGGCTGTGGAAGCGCGGCCCGCTCACCTTCTCCGCGCTGGCGCTCGCGATCCTCGCCGCGAACCTTGCGCTCGAGCTTCTTCCGCGCGCCGGCGTCCTCGCGGCGCAGATGATCCTTCCGTTGCTCGAGTGCGGGCTCCTCTACGCGTCGCTCGCCGTCGACCGCGGTGAGCGCCCCCGCCTGCGTCACCTCGTCGCTGCCGCCGGCGCGCGTCCGGCGGCAATCGCCGCCGTCGTCGTCGCGGGATCGCTGGTGTTCGGCGTCGAAGCGCTGGTGGCGCTCGAAGCGGGCGGAATCGACATGCTGGCGCCCGGATCGGAGGCCACGACGATCGCGCCGGCGACGCTCCTCGTCACCTACGCGGCGGGGATGCTGGTGTCGCTGCCGCTCACCTTCGTGCCGTTCGCCGCGCTCTTCGACGGCGAGGGCTTTCGCGACGCGTTCGCCGCGAGCTTCGCAGGCTTCCTGCGCAACGCCGTGCCGCTCGTCGCGTGGGGCGTGCTCTCGTTCGCGCTGCTGATCGTCGGGCTGCTGACGAGCGGCATCGGGTTGCTGCTCGCGCTGCCGTGGTCGGCGGCATCGTCGTACGCGGCGTGGAAGGACATTTTCAGCGTGCGATAGGGCCGCGGGAGAAGCGGGACGGAACGGAAAACCGCGGAAAACCGGGACGTACCACGTTTTTCGCGCTGCGCTACGCCGGACGCGAAACCGCTGCCAGCGAAAAACGTGGTACGTCCCGGTTTTCCGCGGTTTTCCGTTCCGTCCCGCTTCTCCCGCGGCCCTATCGACGCTTATTGAGTCGGGAGCATCGCGAATCCGTCGACCTCGCGCGACGCCGGTTCGCGCAGCACTTCGACGAGCTCGACCTCGGCCGCGCGCGGCCCGCGGCGACAGCGCTCGATCACCGCGTCGCAGGCTGCACGCGCGCCCTGCACGTGAACCTCGACGTCGCCGTCGCGGCGGTTTCGCACCCAACCGGTGACGGCTACCGCTTCGGCCGCGCGCGTGATCCAGTCGCGAAAGCCCACCCCCTGCACACGCCCGGTGATCCGGATCCGGCACGACCGCGTCGGCGCGCTGCGCCAGCGCGCGTAATGCGCGAGCGCGGCGACAGTCTTCGCGTCGGTCAGGCGCCCGTCGTCCTGGGCGTCGAGAAGCGCGCTCTCGCTCATCTCGACGAGCTCGAGGAATTCGCCGGCGTCGAGCCGCGCGCCGACGTGACGCATGCCGCGCGCGAGATAGAGCTCGATCGCCTCGGTCGAGTAGGCGATCGACGGGTGAATGGCGCCGAGGTGCGTCCATTCGACCGCCGCCCAACCCGTCTCTTCGACGAGCTCGCGGCGTGCGCAGGCGAGCGCCGACTCGCCGGCATCGAGCTTGCCGGCGGGGAACTCGAGAAATGCGCGGTCGAGCGGATAGCGGAACTGGCGCTCGACGACGAGCGTCCCGTCGTCGCGCTCGGGAACGACGAGCACCGCACCGGGGTGGACGATGTACTCGCGGACCGAGTGCGCGCCGTCGGGGAGGCGCACCTCGTCACGCCTGACGTCGAGCAGCGCTCCCGCATAGACCTGCGCGCCGCCGACCTTCGTCTCGCGCAGCGGATCGTCGGTGCCGGTCGCCACGCTCGCCCGATGCGGCCAATCGTCGCTGCGTGTCATGCGAGCCAGTCGCGCACCGGCAGGAAGTCGGTGAAGAGGCGCGCCTCGGGGCTCCCCGCCGGAGGAGTCCACGCATAGCGCCAGCTCGCGTGCGGCGGCATCGACAGCAGGATCGCCTCGGTGCGTCCGCCCGACTGCAGGCCGAACAGCGTGCCGCGATCCCAGACGAGGTTGAATTCGACGTAGCGGCCGCGCCGCCACGCCTGGAACTCGCGTTCGCGCTCGCCGAAGGCGTGATCGCGACGCCGGTGCACGATCGGCAGATAGGCGGGCACGAAGTGCGCGCCGACGCTCTTCGTCAGCGCGAACGCCTGCTCGAATCCCCCGTCGTCGAAATCGTCGTAGAAGATGCCGCCGATGCCGCGCGGCTCGTTGCGATGACGCAGGAAGAAATACGCGTCGCATGCCGCCTTGAAGCGCGGATGGAGCGCCGCGCCGAAGGGCGCCAGCGCATCGCGGCAGGTCGCGTGAAAATGCCGCGCGTCGTCGACGAAACCGTAACAGGGGGTAAGATCCATGCCGCCGCCGAACCACCATACGTCACCGCCCGATCCGCCGGGAGGCTGCGGCGCCAGGAAGAAGCGCCCGTTGTAATGCACGATCGGGACGTACGGATTGCGCGGATGAATCACCAGCGAGACGCCGACGGCCCGCCACGCGCGTCCGGCGAGCTGCGGCCGGTGGGCGGTCGCCGATGCCGGCAGCGCCGCTCCGGTGACGTCCGAATAAAGCACCGCCGCGCGCTCGAAGATCGTGCCGTTCTCGAGCGCCCGGGTGACGCCACCGCCGCCCTCGGCGCGCTGCCACTCGTCGCGGCTGAACGGCGTCGGATCGACCGCCTGCAACGCCGCGACGATCTCGTCCTGCAGCGAGGCGAACCACGCGGCGACCGAAGCGAACGACATGTCGGGAACGCCCGCTCAGCCGCGACGCGCGAGCGCGCGATGGCCGATGTCACTGCGGTATTGCATGCCGTCGAAATGGATCGACGCCACCGCCGCGTAGGCTGCGCGCTGCGCCTGGCGGACCGAGTCGCCGAGCGCAGTGACGCCGAGCACGCGTCCGCCGTTCGTGCGCACGACGTCGCCGTCTCGCACGGTGCCCGCATGAAACACGACGACATCGGGATGCGCGGCGGCCGCCTCGAGGCCGGTGATGACGTCGCCCTTGCGCGGCGCGCCGGGATAGCCCGCCGCCGCCAGCACGACGGTGAGTGCTGCGCGGCGATCCCACTCGGCCTCGACGGCGTCGAGCGTGCCCGCGATCGCGTGCTCGAGGAGCGGCACGAGATCGCTCCCGAGCCGGACCATGATCGGCTGCGTTTCCGGATCACCGAGCCGGCAGTTGAACTCGAGCACGCGCGGATTGCCGGCCGAGTCGATCATGACGCCGGCGTAGAGGAACCCGGTGTAGGGCATGCGCTCGGCGGCCATGCCTGCGATCGCGGGCTGGATGATCTCGCGCATGATCCGCGCGTGCACCGTCGGCGTCACCGCCGGTGCCGGCGAGTACGCACCCATGCCGCCGGTGTTCGGACCCTCGTCGGCGTCGCCGAGGCGCTTGTGATCCTGCGACGACGCAAGTGCCAGCACGTGCACGCCGTCGGCCATCACGATGAAGCTCGCCTCCTCGCCTTCGAGACGGTCCTCGATGACGACGCGCGAGCCGGCGCTGCCGACCGCGTTGCCCGACAGCATCGCATCGACCGCCGCGTGCGCGTCGGCAGCGTCTGCCGCGACAACGACCCCTTTGCCCGCGGCGAGCCCGTCGGCCTTCACGACCACCGGCGTCTTGCGGGCACCGATCCAGCGATGCGCTTCGTTGGCGTCGTCGAAGCTTCGCCAGTCGGCGGTGGGAATGCCGTGGCGCTGCATGAACGCCTTGGCGAATTCCTTCGAGCTCTCGAGCTGCGCCGCGGCCCGCGTCGGACCGAAGATCGGCAGTCCGGCCGCGCGGAACGCGTCGACGATGCCTTCGGCGAGCGGCGTTTCGGGACCGACGACGGTAAGGCGCACCGACTCGCGCTGCGCGAATTCGACGAGTGCCGGGATACTTTCGAACGGCACGTTGGCGAGCGCGGGATCGAGCGCGGTGCCGGCGTTGCCCGGCGCGACATAGACCCTGGTCACGCGCGGCGACTGCGCGAGCTTCCACGCGAGCGCGTGCTCGCGGCCGCCGCCACCGATCACCAGGACCTTCATCGTCGTGCGCGCGTCACTTCAGCACGATGCGTCCGAACACAAACAGCGTGCTGCCGTGGTTGATGCCGCCGTTCAGCGTCGGAATGTAGGTGGTGAAGAGCGTCGCATCGCGATAGCGCAGCGACGCGATCGGTAGGACGACCGGAATCGGGATTCCGCTGGCGATGTCCGGCCGCTGCATCACGAACGCGGTGAACCCGAGTCCCGGCTGCACGCCGCTCCTCGGACCCCAGAATTTCGAATACTCGTAGCCGACGTTGAACTGGGCGTGCTTGTGCGAATCGGAGAAGACGAGCGCGTAGACCGAGTGCTCGTCGCCACTCGCATCCTCGGTGACCCGCGTGTAGCCGGTGCCCCACGCCACCGAGTTGAGCTCGCGGCGACGCTCCGGCGTCCAGGTGAACGGAAGATGCCACGCGTAGCCCGACACGAACACGCCGCTCTTCCCGTTCTCCCAGGTGTCGACGAGCCGGTTGCAGCCGGCCGCTGCCCACTCGGGAAAATCCGCGCATCCGGCGTGAGCCTGCGTCGCACCGCCGACGATCGCGAGCGCGCCTGCGACGCAACCGAGCGCGCGCGCGATCCGTCGGGGGCGGTGGGTCATCTCCGTCAATGCCTGAAGTGGCGAACGCCGGTGAACACCATCGCGATCCCGCGCTCGTCGGCCGCCGCGATCACCTCGGCGTCGCGCACGCTGCCACCGGGCTGGATGACCGCAGTTGCGCCGTGGTCGGCGACGACGTCGAGGCCGTCGCGAAACGGAAAGAACGCATCCGACGCGACCACCGAGCCTGCGAGAGAAAGCCCGGCGTGGCCGGCCTTGATCGCCGCGATGCGCGTCGAATCGACGCGGCTCATCTGGCCCGCGCCGATGCCGAGCGTGCGCGCCGCGGAACAGAACACGATCGCGTTCGACTTCACGAACCAGGCGACGCGCCACGCGAAGAGAAGGTCGGCGACCTGCTCCGCCGTCGGCGCCTTGCGCGTGACGACGGTGAGATCGGCGGCGCCGACCTCGCGCGTGTCGGCGGTCTGGACGAGAAAGCCGCCGCCGATGCGCTTCACATCCGGCGACGGCGCCGCCGCGTCGCCCTCCGGGCGCGCGAGTGCCAGCACGCGCAGGTTCTTCTTCGACGCGGCGAGTGCCAGCGCTTCCGCAGTGAAGCCCGGCGCGATCAGCACCTCGGCGAACTGGCCGGCGACGGCCTCGACGGCGGCACCGTCGACCTCGCGGTTGAACGCGATGATGCCGCCGAAAGCGGAGGTGGGATCGGTCGCGAACGCGCGCCGGTACGCCTCGGCGGGCGCCGCCGCACACGCGACTCCGCACGGGTTGGCGTGCTTGACGATCACGCAGGCGGGCTCGTCGAAGCGTGTCACGCACTGCCACGCGGCATCGGAATCGGCGACGTTGTTGTACGAGAGCTCCTTGCCCTGGACCTGGTGCGCCCACGCGATCGCCGAGGCCGGTGCGCCCGCCTCGCGGTAGAGCGCCGCCTGCTGGTGCGGGTTCTCGCCGTAGCGCATCGCGAGGACCTGCTCGCCGGCCAGGTGGAACGACCGCGGCAGGCCCTGCACGCTGCCGTCGCTCGCGCGCGCCGTCACCCAGTTGGCGATCGCGCCGTCGTAGGCCGCGGTATGCGCGAACGCGCGCTGCATCAGGCGAAAGCGCAGCGCTTCCGACAAAGAGCCTCGGTGCGCCGCGAGGTCGGCGAGCACCGCTGCGTAATCGCCGGGGTCGACGACGACGCCGACGTGCGCCCAGTTCTTCGCCGCGGCACGGACGAGGGTCGGACCTCCGATGTCGATGTTCTCGATCGCGTCGTCGAGCGTGCACGCCGGATCGGCGACCGTCTCGCGAAACGGGTAGAGGTTGACGACGACGAGGTCGATCGTCGGAATGCCCGCGGCTGCGAGGGCGTCACGATGCGCGCCGACATCGCGACGCGCGAGGATGCCCGCGTGCACCTTGGGGTGCAGCGTCTTCACGCGGCCGTCGAGCATCTCGGGGAAGCCGGTGTAGCTCCCGATCTCGGTCACACGGAGACCCGCGCCGGTGAGCACCTTCGCGGTGCCTCCGGTGGAGAGCAGCGTGACGCCGCGCGCGGCGAGCGCGCGCGCGAACTCGACGATGCCGGTCTTGTCGGTGACCGACAGGAGTGCCTGCGTCACGGTCCCGGGCATCCGAGCTCCCGCGTCAGAGGAGTTTGTGCTTCGCGAGCTTCGCGCGCAGCGTGTTGCGATTGAGGCCGAGCAGGTCGGCGGCGCGGGTCTGATTGCCGTTCGAGCGCTCGAGCATCGTGGTCAAGAGCACAAGCTCGACCTGGCCGATCACCATGTCGTACACCCCATGCGGCGGCTCGCCGTCGAGATGCCGGAAATAATCGTCGAGCGACTTCTCGACACTCTTGCCGATCTCGTTGCGGCCATTGAATCGCAGGCTCTTCTTCACGCGGCGAGGGCCTCCTCATCCCATCGATACGACACGTTGCGGCGCCCCGATGCGTCGTCGCGGGCCGGGTGCTGCGCACGAGACAGGGCTTCGTCGAAGCAGCGCTCGACCGCCGCGAGCTGCTCGGCCACCGTCCCCGCGGCATTGATCCGGTCACGGAACGCCATGCCTATTTTCAGACCGTCCAGGTACCAGTGCAGATGCTTGCGCGCGACGCGCACGCCAAGCTCCTCGCCATAGAACGAATAATGATCGGCGAGGTGCTCGACGATCAGCGCACGCGCTTCCGAGAGCGACGGCGGGGGCAGGTGCATGCCGGTCGCGAGGTAGTGCGCGATCTCGCGGAAGATCCACGGCCGCCCCTGGGCCGCGCGCCCGATCATCACGCCGTCGGCGCCGGTCATCGCGAGCACTTCGCGCGCGCGCTCGGGCGTCGCGATGTCGCCGTTGGCGAAGACCGGGATCGACACGGCGTGCCTGACCTCGCGCACGGTGTCGAACTCGACCGCACCGGTGAACATGCACGCGCGCGAGCGTCCGTGCACCGCGAGTGCGGCGATGCCCGCCTTTTCGGCGATGCGCGCGATGGCGACCGCATTCTTCGCCTGCGGCGACGGGCCCGTGCGGATTTTCAACGTCACCGGCACGTCGACCGCAGCCACCACTGCGTCGAGGATCGCGGCCACCAGCGATTCGTTACCGAGCAGCGCCGACCCCGCGGCGGCGTTGCACACCTTCTTCGCCGGACACCCCATGTTGACGTCGATGATCTCGGCGCCACGATCGACGTTGTAGCGCGCAGCGTCGGCGACGAGGCGTGGATCGGCTCCGGCAATCTGCACGGCGATCGGCGCCACCTCGCCTTCGTGATCGGTGCGCCTGCGCGTGCGGTCGGTTGCCCACAGGCGCGGGTTGGCCGCGACCATCTCCGACACCGCGTACCCCGCGCCGAGACGCTTGCACAGCATGCGGAACGGGCGATCGGTGACGCCCGCCATCGGTGCAACGGCGAGATTGTTCGGCAGCAGATGATCACCGATGCGCACGACGGAGGAGAATCACTTCGGGGAAGGGGTCGAATTATACCGGCAATCGCGCGCAGCGTAGCTCCATCCGGCGGCCGGATGTCGTGCAATCGGTTCAGTGCAATCCGTACAGCATTGCGCGCGTGAACGCGCGGCGTGCCGGTGCAACGAGATCGAGCAGCACGAGGCCGGTGCCGCGCACTGCGGCGGCGAGCGGCACACGGTTGCCGAACAGGCGTACGAGCCCGTCGGTGAAGAGGATGCCTGCGTTGCGATCGACGCGCCGGCTGCGCCGATGCGCTGCAAGCATCGCGTCGCCGCCGATCTCTGCCCGTGGTGTCCGCTCGATCGTTCGGGCGAGCTCCCACGCATCGCGCAGGCCGAGGTTGAAGCCCTGGCCCGCGATCGGGTGCAGCGCCTGTGCCGCATTGCCGATCACCGCGACGCGAGGGGCCGTGGTCGTCGATGCGACGTCGAGCGCCAGCGGAAAGCTGCGCCGCGCGCCGACTCCGGCGAAGCGATCGACGCGCGGGCCGAAGTGCCGCGCCAGCGCGTCGAGAAACCCGGTCTCGGGCATCGCAATCGAGCGCTCGGCATCGGCCGGGGTCTGCGTCCAGACGAGCGCGTAGTGATCGCGCTCGGGTAAGAGCGCGATCGGTCCGTCCGCGGTGAAGCGCTCGTAGGCGATGCCGCGATGCGGAGCGGAAAGTGCCACCGGCGCAATCAACGCAACCTGCCGGTAATCGCGGCGCCGGCGCGAAACGCCGTCGACCGCGGCGCCGACACCGTCAGCGACAACGGCGAGCCTCGCCTCGATCGAACCCGCCGCAGCGCCGCAGAGTGCGAGCGACGCGTGATCGGCCGATCCCTCGACGCGCGTCACCTCGGTGCCGAAGCGAAGCTCGACCTTCGTCGCAGCGAGCGCTTCGTCGAGCGCAGCCGAGAGCGCGCGATACGACACGACGTAACCGAGCGCCGGCAACGCGAGCTCGCTCGCTTCGAGGCGCGTCGCACCGAATCCCTGTGCCTGCGATACGTCGATCGCGACGATCGGCGTCACGGCTCCGGCCATTGCCGCGACGCGCGGCCACACGCCGAGGCGCTCGAAGATCAGGCGCGCGCCGTGCGACAGCGCGAGCGAGCGGTCGGCGCGCCCCGCCTCGCCCGCGGTGCGCGGGTCGACCGCAACGACATCGGGGCCGCTGCCGGACTGCGCGAGCGCGAGGGCTAACGTCGCGCCGACGGGTCCGGCACCGACGATCGCGACGTCACGCCGCGCGTCGGGTGAGCGCACGGCAGGCCGCCTCGACGTCGGCGACGCTCTTCGGCGTCGCGCCGGTCAGGTTCTCCACTCCGTCAGCGGTGACGAGGACATCGTCCTCGATGCGCACGCCGATGTTCCAGAAGCGCTCGGGCACGCCGTCGCCGGGGCGGATGTACGCGCCCGGCTCGACGGTGAGCACCATCCCCGGCACGAGGCGCACCGATTCGCCATCCTGCCGATAGGGTCCTGCATCGTGAACGTCCATCCCGAGCCAGTGCCCGGCACGGTGCATGTAGAACCGTTTGTAGGTGCCCTGCTCGAGCGCGGTGTCGAGCGGGCCCGCGATCAGACCGAGATCGATGAAGCCCTGCGCGAGGACGCGCTCCGCTACGGCGTGGTAGTCATGGAACGGCACGCCGGGCTTCAGCGAATCGATGCACGCCTGCTGCGCCGCGAGCACGAGTTCGTACACCGCGCGCTGCGCTTCGGTGAACGCGCCGTCGACCGGAAAGGTGCGCGTGATGTCCGACGCGTAACCCTGATACTCGCAACCCGCGTCGATCAGCAACAGGTCGCCGCCCTGCATCTGCCGGTTGTTGTCGCGATAGTGCAGCACGCAGGCATTGGGCCCCGACGCGACGATCGACGAGTACGCGACCGACTGTGCACCGTGCACGAGGAACTCGTGAGCGAGCTCGGCTTCGACTTCGTACTCATGCGCTCCCGGCCGCGCGCGCTCCATCGCGCGCCGGTGCGCGCCGCCGGAGATCGCGCATGCGCGGCGGATCAGTGCGAGCTCGTGCGCGTCCTTGACGAGACGCATCGAATCGAGCACCGAGCGCACGTCGACGACCTCCGCAGGGGCCGAGACGCCGCTCCGTGCGCGCTCGCGGACGGTGTTCAGCACGCCGACCGTCCGGCGATCCCAGTCCGGGTAGAGCCCAAGCGGCGCATAGAGCGCCGGTCGATTCGCGGCGAGATCCGGAAGCCGCGTCGCAAGCTCCGCGATCGGGTAGGCCTCGTCGAAGCCGAAGACCTCGCGCGCCGCCTCGGGACCGTAGCGAAAGCCGTCCCAGATCTCGCGCTCCTCGTTGCGCTCGCGGCAGAACAGCACGTGGCGATCGCCGTCCGGTGCCGCGACGAGCGCGACGACGGCCTCGGGCTCGGGGAAACCCGACAGGTAATAGAGGTAGCTGTCGTGGCGATACGGGTACAGCGAATCGCGATTGCGCGCCACTTCCGGCGCGGTCGGCACGAGTGCCAGGCCTCCGCCGCTTTTCTTGCGCATCGCCGCGATCAGCGCGTCGCGGCGCGATCGGTAGACCTGGTGAGCGTGATCCATCGCTGATCTTTCGCACGAAGACGGGAAGCTCGCATTATAGTTATGTCGTGCACAGCGGAGAGCGATCCGGATCGGCGGGCGGCGACGCGCCGCCGGCGCGCATGCCTCGGCAAGCGGCGCCGCTGCGCGCGGCCAAGGAAGCGTTGCGCGCGCAGATTGTCGCAGCGCGCCTGGCGCTGCCTCCGCACGAGCACGCGGTACGATCGCAGGCGATCGCGGAAGATCTGACCGCGCTCGCCTCGTGGCAGCGTGCGCGCGCGGTGCTGCTGACGCTCCCGGTCCGCGGCGAGTGGGACGCGAGCCTCGTTGCGCGCGCGGCGCTCGCGACCGGCAAAATGGTCGTTCTGCCGCGCGTCGATGCGCCGGCACGGATGCTCGCGCTCCATCGCGTCGACGATCTCGTGCGCGACATTGCTGCCGGCCGTCACGGGATCCCCGAGCCGCGCGCGGAGTGCGCGTTGATCGCTCCAGGTGACATCGACTGGGTGCTGGTCCCCGGGGTTGCGTTCGATGCGCACGGTCACCGCCTCGGCTACGGCGGCGGCTATTACGATCGGCTGCTGCCTCTGCTCGCACCCGAGGTTGCGAGGGTCGCGGGGGCATTCGACTTGCAGATCGTCGACGCGGTCCCGCATGCCGCGCACGACCTGCCGGTCGACGCGATCGTCACCGAATCGCGGCACATCGCGGCGCGGTCCGGCAAGGCATGACGGCGGCACGATCCGGCATCGCATGACGGCCGCGCGGTCCGGCATCGCATGACCGCGGCGCGCACCGCGCGCATCGCGCTCGTCGCGACGCTCGCAATCCAGATCTACACGTCGTTCGCCGCCACCGCGACCGCGGTCCTCGCGCCCGAGATCGCGAGTGCCTTCGGCGTCGACGCACGCTGGATCGGACTCTTCGTCGGCATTGTGTACGCCGGCGCCATGCTCGCGGGGCTCGCGAGTGGTGGCTTCATCGAGCGCTTCGGCTCGATCCGCGTCTCGCAGGGGGCCGTTCTACTGTGCGCCGTCGCGACGCTCGCGATCGCCGTGACGCCGCAGAGTCTGCCGGCGGCGCTGGCACTCGCCGCGCTGGTGATGGGACTGGGCTACGGGCCGATCACCCCCGCGTCGTCGCAGTTGCTGCAGCGCACCGCCGCACCGTCGCGAATGGCGCTCACGTTCTCGATCAAGCAGACCGGCGTGCCTGCCGGAGTCGCGCTCTCGGGTGCGCTTCTCCCGGGACTCGCGCTCGCGTTCGGGTGGCGGCCGACGTTCGTCCTCGTTGCGCTTGTCGGGGCGATCGTCGTCGCGCTCGCGCAGCCGATTCGCGCCGGGCTCGACGTCGAGCGGCGCCCGCAGCGCGCGCTGTCGCTCGCTGCGATCGTCGGTCCGCTCGCGGTGCTGCGCGAATCATCGGCGCTCCTGACACTCGCGCTGGTGTCGTTCGCGTACTCGGCAACGCAGGTGTGCCTGACGAGCTTTCTCGTCGTGCATCTGACCGGAACCCTCGGGTATCCGCTGGTGTCGGCGGGACTGGTCCTCACCGCGACGACGATCGCCGGCGCGATCGGCCGCATCGCGTGGGGCGTCGTTGCCGATCGCCTGCTCGCGCCGCGCCGCACGCTCGGCCTCATCGGCGCGATCGCCGCGGCCTGCGCGATCGCGATGGCGCTGTCGACGCCCGCATGGCCGACCGCCGCGATCGTCGCGCTTGCCGCATGCTTCGGAGCGACGGCAATCGGCTGGAACGGCGTCCAGCTTGCGGAAGTGGCGCGCCTCGCCCCGCCGGGCGCCGCCGGCAAAGTGACCGGTGCGACGAGTGTCGTCACCTTCGCGGGTGTCGTCGTCGGACCGCCGCTCTTCGCTGTGCTTGCCGACGTGACCGGAAGCGACCGGGCGGGTTTCGTGATGCTCGCGGTCGCGAGCGGTGCGGCAGCCGCCGCGCTCTTTGCCCGCCGCGCGCATACAATCGCCTGATGACGACATGACGGAGCGTAGCCATGGACCGCCTTCCTGATCTCGATCCGCAGGAGACCCGCGAATGGCTCGAGGCCCTCGACGGCGTCCTCGCGTACGCCGGCCCCGACCGCGCGCATTACCTGATCGAGCAGTTGATCGATCGCGCCCGTCGCAAGGGCGCTTACCTGCCGTTCTCGGCCAACACCGCCTACATCAACACGATTCCGGAGTCGGCGCAGGCGCTGATTCCCGGCGACCAGGAGATCGAGCACCGGATCCGCTCGTACACGCGCTGGAATGCGATGGCGATGGTGGTGCGCGCGAACAAGCACACCAACGTCGGCGGGCACATCGCGAGCTTCGCGTCGGCGGCAACGCTCTACGACGTCGGCTTCAACCACTTCTGGCACGGCATGTCGGACCGCCACGGCGGCGACCTCATCTACATCCAGGGACACTCGTCGCCGGGCATCTACGCGCGCGCATTCCTGCTGGGAAGAATCGACGAGAGCCAGCTCGACAACTTCCGCCAGGAAGTCGGCGGGCACGGCATCCCCTCGTATCCGCACCCGTGGCTGGCGCCGGACTTCTGGCAATTCCCGACGGTGTCGATGGGCCTCGGGCCGCTGATGGCGATCTATCAGGCGCGCTTCATGAAGTACCTCGCCGATCGCGGCCTCGCCGACACCGCGGGGCGCAAGGTGTGGTGCTTCTGCGGCGACGGCGAGATGGACGAGCCCGAGTCGATGGGTGCGATCGGCATGGCCTCGCGCGAGAGCCTCGACAACCTGATCTTCGTCGTCAACTGCAACCTGCAGCGCCTCGACGGACCCGTGCGCGGCAACGGCAAGATCATCCAGGAGCTCGAAAGCGAGTTCCGCGGCGCCGGCTGGAACGTGATCAAGGTGATCTGGGGCGCGCGCTGGGATCCGCTGCTCGCGCGCGACACCAGCGGCCTCCTCGAGCGCAGGATGATGGAGTGCGTCGACGGCGAGTATCAGACGTTCAAGTCGAAGGACGGCGCCTACGTACGCGAGTACTTCTTCAACACGCCCGAGCTGAAGGCGATGGTCGCCGATCTCTCGGACGACGACGTGTGGAACCTGAACCGCGGCGGCCACGATCCGCACAAGGTCTATGCCGCGTATCACGCGGCCGTCCGTCACGTCGGGCAGCCGACGGTGATCCTCGCCAAGACCATCAAGGGCTACGGGATGGGCGAAGCGGGCGAGGCGCAGAACATCACGCACCAGCAGAAGAAGATGAACGTCGAGGCGATCCGCCGCTTCCGCGATCGCTTCGAGATCCCGGTTCCCGACGACCGCATCGAGGAAGTGCCGTACGTGAAGTTCGCCGAGGGCTCGCCCGAGCTCGAATACATGCGCGCGCGAAGGGTGGAGCTCGGCGGCTACGTCCCGGCGCGGCGGCGGCGCACCGAGCCGTTTCCGGTGCCACCGCTCTCGGCATTCGATAGGCTCCTTCAGGATACCGGCGAGCGCGAGATCTCGACGACGATGGCGTTCGTGCAGATGCTGCAGATCCTGCTGCGCGACAAATCCTTGTCGCGGTACATCGTCCCGATCGTCCCCGACGAATCGCGCACGTTCGGGATGGAGGGCCTCTTCCGCCAGCTCGGCATCTGGAACCAGCTCGGCCAGCTCTACACGCCCGAGGACCGCGAGCAGCTGATGTTCTACAAGGAGGACAAGCACGGCCAGATCCTCCAGGAAGGCATCAACGAGGCGGGCGCGATGTGCGACTGGATGGCAGCGGCGAGCGCCTACTCGACGCACGGCGTGCAGGTGATCCCCTTCTACATCTTCTACTCGATGTTCGGCTTCCAGCGCTTCGGCGATTTCGCGTGGGCCGCCGGCGACATGCGCTGTCGCGGCTTCCTCCTGGGCGGCACTGCCGGCCGCACGACGCTGAACGGCGAGGGGCTGCAGCACGAGGACGGGCATTCGCACGTGCTCGCGTCGGTGATTCCGAACTGCGTGTCGTACGACCCGACGTTCTCGTACGAAGTCGCGGTGATCATCCAGGACGGAATGCGGCGGATGATCACCGAGCAGGAGGACGTCTACTACTACATCACGCTCCTGAACGAGAACTACCCTCACCCGGCGATGCCCGAAGGCGCTGCACCGTCGATCGTCAAGGGCATGTATCGTTTCGCTTCGGGGCCCGCGAAATCGAAGGCGCCGCGCGTGCAGCTTCTCGGTTCCGGGTCGATCTTCCGCGAGGTGATCGCTGCCGCGGCGCTCCTGAAGGACGACTGGGGCGTCGAAGCCGATCTCTGGAGCTGCCCATCGTTCACCGAGCTCGCGCGCGAGGGCCGCGCCGTCGAGCGCGCGAACCTGCTCGATCCGACCGGGAAGCACGATCCGACCGCGAAGCACGATCCGACCGCGAAGCACGATCCTGCGGGCAAGCCTCGCGTCGCGCACGTGACGGCGTGCCTCGACGAAACGACGGGACCGGTGATCGCCGCCACCGATTACGTGCGCACGTTCGCCGAGCAGATCCGGCCGTACGTTCCGCGCCGCTACGTCGTGCTCGGCACCGACGGCTTCGGACGCTCGGATACTCGCGAGCGGCTGCGCAGCTTCTTCGAGGTCGACCGCCAGCACGTCGCGATCGCCGCGCTGAAGGCACTTGCCGACGACGGCACGATCCCGGCGAAGCGCGTCGCCGAGGCGATCGCGAAGTACGGCATCGACGCGAAGAAGCCGGCGCCGTGGCTGTCCTGACCGCAGAGACCCGGGCATGAGTCAGGACGACCAGAAGCGCGCCGTCGCGCGCGAGGCATTGAGGTACATCGTCGAGGATGCATGGCTCGGCGTCGGCACCGGCTCGACCGCGAACTTCTTCGTCGACGAGCTCGCGAAGGTAAAGTCGCGCATCAAAGGTGCAGTCGCGAGCTCGGTCGCAACCGCCGAGCGACTGAAGGCCCATGGCATCGAGGTCGAGGAGTTGAACAACATCTCCGATCTCCCTGTCTACATCGACGGCGCCGACGAGGTCACCGCGCAGGGTGCGATGATCAAGGGCGGCGGTGGCGCATTGACGCGCGAGAAGATCGTCGCCGCAGTCGCCCGGAAGTTCGTCTGCATCGCCGACGCGTCGAAGAGGGTCGACGTGCTGGGGAAGTTTCCGCTCCCGGTCGAAGTGATTCCTATGGCGCGGAGCTACGTCGCGCGCGAGCTCGTCCGGCTCGGCGGCTTCCCGGCGTGGCGGATCGGCTTCACCACCGACAACGGCAACGTGATCCTCGACGTCTCGGGCCTTTCGATCGTCGATCCGTTCACGCTCGAGGACCGGATCAACGGCATCGCGGGCGTGGTGACGGTGGGCCTCTTCGCGCGGCGCGGAGCCGATGTGATCCTGCTGGGTGCCCCGCGGGGTGTGGAAACGATCACCCCGCAGCGCGGTTGACGTCGATCGTTGACGTCAGCGAATCCGGCCACGACTCAGCGCCCGGCCGCGCTAGAATCGCGCGCATGGACGATTTGCGCCCGCCGTCTTCGCCGAACCTCGCTGACGCGATGCACGCGCTCGGCGAAGCCGCGCGTGCGGCGTCACGCGTCGTCGCGCGCGCCGGCACCGCCGCGAAGAGCCGCGCGCTCGAAGCGACGGCGGCCGCACTGCGCCGCGATGCGGCCGAGCTGAAGGATGCCAACGGGCAGGACGTGCTCCACGCTCGCGCAGAGGGCGCCGACGATGCGTTCGTCGACCGGCTGACGCTGACCGACAAATCGATCGAGGCGATGGCGAAGGGACTCGAAGAGATCGCCGCACTCCCCGATCCCGTCGGCGAGATCTCGGAGCTCCGTTACCGTCCGTCGGGCATCCAGGTCGGCATGATGCGCGTGCCGCTCGGCGTGATCGCGATCATCTACGAGTCGCGACCGAACGTGACGGCTGATGCGGCGGCGCTGTGCCTCAAGTCGGGCAACGCGACGATTCTGCGCGGAGGATCGGAAGCGATCCACAGCAATCGCGCGATCGCGCGCTGCATGCGCGAGGGCCTGCGCGCGGCAGGATTGCCGGAGGATGCGGTGCAGCTCGTCGACACGACCGACCGCGCCGCGGTCGACCTCCTCGTCGCCGACGACGCGCACGTCGACGTCATCGTGCCGCGCGGCGGCAAGTCGCTGATCGAGCGCGTGGCGCGCGAGGCGAAGGTGCCGGTGCTGAAGCACCTCGACGGCGTCTGCCACGTCTACATCGACGCAGAGGCCGACGTCGAGCAGGCGGTCGCGATCGCCGACAACGCAAAGACGCAGCGCTACGCGACGTGCAACACGATGGAGACGCTGCTCGTCCATGCCGCCGCCGCCGCAGCCGTGCTGCCGCGGATCGCGGCGATCTACGCGTCGAAGGGCGTCGAGATGCGCGGCGACGAGCGCGCCCGCGCGCTCGTCCCGGCGATGAAGGTAGCGACCGAAGACGACTGGCGCGCCGAGTACCTCGCCCCGATCGTCGCGGTGCGCATCGTCGACTCGCTCGACGACGCGATCGAGCACATCGCGCGCTACGGCTCGCAGCACACCGACGCGATCGTCACCCGCGACCACGCGAACGCGATGCGCTTCCTGCGTGAGGTCGACTCGAGCTCGGTGATGGTGAACGCGTCGACGCGCTTCGCCGACGGCTACGAGTACGGCCTCGGCGCCGAGATCGGCATTTCGACCAACAAGCTGCACGCGCGCGGCCCGGTCGGGCTCGAAGGCCTCACCTGCAGGAAGTGGATCGTGCTCGGGAGCGGGCAGGTCCGCACGCAGTAAGGGGTCACGCAGTAGGGGGTCAGGTCTTGCGTCTTGCCTGGGGCGCCGCGCCTCGGAAGAAGGTAAGACCTGACCCCACTTCAGACCCTCGGCTGCGCGATCCGCCGAAAAACGTGGTACGTCCCGGGTTCCTTCGAGATCCATGGCATCGAGCCTCCTCGCCCTGCTCGACGACATCACCAGCGTGCTGGACGATGTCGCGCTCCTCACCAAGACCGCGGCAGCGAAGACTTCGGCGGTCGTCGGCGACGATCTCGCCGTCAATGCGCAGCAGGTTGCGGGAGTCGCGGCCGACCGCGAGTTGCCGGTCGTCTGGGCCGTGGCGAAGGGATCGCTCGTCAACAAGGCGATCCTCGTTCCGGCAGCGCTCGCGATCAGTGCGTGGATCCCGTGGGCAGTGACGCCGTTGCTGATGGCGGGCGGTCTCTTTCTCTGCTACGAAGGCATCGAGAAGGTCGTCCACCGCATGGCGCGCGGGGGACGTGACCACGCGCCCCCGGCGGCGGTGATCGCGGCCGCGGAATCGACGTTCGACCTCGAAGCCTTCGAGCGGTCGAGGATCAAGGGAGCGATCCGCACCGACTTCATCCTCTCGGCCGAGATCATCACGATCACGCTCGGCACCGTGGCTTCGGCGCCGTTCGCGACCCGCGTCAGCGTGCTGGTCGGCATCGCGATCGCGATGACCGTCGGCGTCTACGGGCCCGTCGCGGCGATCGTGAAGCTCGACGACGCGGGTCTCCATCTCGCACGGACGCCCGGCGCCGGCGGCGTCGCCCGGGCACGGCGCGCGCTCGGAACGCGCATCGTCGCGCTCGCGCCCGCGCTGATGCGGACGCTCGCCGTCGCGGGAACGCTGGCGATGCTACTCGTCGGCGGCGGCATTCTCGGCCACGGCATTCCGGTCGTCCGCGCGCTGACGCTGCAGTGGACCGCGGCGGTACGGACAGTCCCGGGCGCCGGCGCCGTGCTCGCGACGCTGACCTCGCTTGCGCTCGATGTCGCGATCGGCGTCATCGCTGGCGCCGCCGTGTACTCGGTCGTGACCCTTGCCCGCCGCCCCCGAAAGGGTGCGACGCGCAGCCGGCCGGCCGACGCAAAAGGCAAGACCTGACCCCGTCGAGCTCGCTCCTCGATCCTCGATCCTCGATTCCCGTCTCGTGGGAATCGTTCTACCATCCCGCCGGATGCCATGCCACGATGCGATCCATGCCAACGCGCCGCAACGCCGAAGTCGGAATCGCCGCCCTGTCCGCGCCCGACCGCGTGCTGCAGCTCCTCGCGGCGGTCGCGCAGCACGGCGCCGCGGTGCCGGTCAAGCGTCTGACCGAGATGGCGAATCTGCCGGCAAGCACCGTGTACCGGCACCTCGCCGTGCTGAAGCGCTGGGGCTTCGTCGCCGAAGGGGAGCGCGAAGGAACCTACGAGCCCGGACCGACGAGCCTCCAGCTCGGCTGGGGAGGACAGACGTCGCAGCTCGTCAGCATCGCGCGCGACGAGCTGCAGCGCCTCGTCGAGACGACCGGCGAGAGCGCGGGTCTGATGGTGACGATCAACGGTAGGCTCGTCTGCCTCGATCTCGTCGAGAGCCCGCAATCGCTGCGCTGCTCGGTGCGCAAGGGCAGCGCGCTGCCGCTGACGCGCGGAGCTTCGGCCAAGGCGCAGCTCGCGTTCCTGCCGCAACGCGAGCGCGACGCCGCGCTCGACCGCAGCTTTGCACCCGCCGATGCCGCGAAGCGGCGGGCGCTCGTCCGCGAGCTCGCCGCGATCCGCGAGGCGGGCTATGCGGTGAGCGAGGGCGAGGTCGACTGGGGCGTGTGGGGCGTCTCGGTGCCGCTGATGAATCGGCACGATCGCCTGCTCGGCGGCATCTCGCTGATGGCGCCTTCGAACCGCGTTGCACGCAAGCACACGATTCTCGTCCACGCCACCGTGGCCGCCGCCGGGCGGATCTCCGGCCGATTCTGATGCGCGCGCCGCGCGCTCGTTACAGGGGGAAACCGTGATGAACCGCATCCGCCGCAACCTGCTCCTGCTTGCTGCTTCGACCGCGATGATGCTCGGCGCCACCGCCGCGCACGCGGAAGACGTGCTGCGCGTCGCGACCGACGCGACCTTCCCGCCGTTCGAATACAGCGAGAACGGCAAGCGCACCGGCTTCGACGTCGACCTGATCGAGGCGATCGCGAAGGTGCTGAATCGCAAGGTCGAGTGGACCGACATCGACTTCAAGGGTCTCATCCCCGGCCTCGTCGCGAAGCGCTTCGACGTCGCCGCCTCCGCGATCTACATCACCGACGAGCGCAGGAAAGTGGTCGACTTCACCGACCCGTACTACCCCGGCGGCCTCGTGATCATGACCAGGAAGGGTGATACGAGCATCAAGGGCCCCGAGGACCTGAAGGGAAAGAAGGTCACCGTTCAGGTCGGAACGAAGTCGGTCAACTACCTGAAGGAGCACTACCCCGACGTCCAGCGCGTCGAGGTCGAGAAGAACCAGGAGATGTTCCAGCTGGTCGAGATCGGTCGCGCCGACGCCGCGGTCACCGGGAAGCCCGCCGCGAAGCTGTACGCCAGGACGCGCGGGACGCTGCAGGTCGTCGACAAGCAGCTCACCGTCGAGGAATACGGCTACGCGCTGCGCAAGGACGAGCCCGAGCTCACGCAGCAGTTCAACGAGGCGCTGAAGAAGCTGAAGGCCGACGGCACCTACGACAAGCTCGTCGCGAAATATCTGTAACAGACGGCTGACGAGGCGGCAATGAACTTCGACTTTTCGCCGGTCTGGAGCGGCTGGCGCGAGCTCGCCCACGGGACGCTCGTCACCGTCGAGGTGACAGTCGGCGCGATCATCCTCGGCTGCCTCGTCGGTCTTGTCATCGGTCTCGGACGCCTCGAGCCGCGCCGGCGCGTGATCTACGGCCTGTGCTCGGCCTATCTCTCGGTCGTGCGCGGAACGCCGCTCCTCGTCCAGCTCTTCATCTGGTTCTTCGGGTTGCCGTTCTTCGGCATCGAGCTGCCGGCGTTCTTCTGCGGCGTCGTCGGGATGGGCATGTACAGCGGCGCCTACGTGTCGGAGGTCGTCCGCGGCGCGATCCAGTCGATCGACCGCGGCCAGATGGAGGCGGCGCGCTCGCTCGGCATGCCGTATCGTCTTGCGATGCGCACGATCATCATTCCACAGGCGGTGATCCGCATGATCCCGCCGCTCGGCAACGAGTTCGTCGCGGTGATCAAGAACTCGTCGCTGGTGTCGCTCCTGACGATCGCCGACGTGATGCACGAAGGGCAGAAGATCATCAGCGTGTCGTACCGATCGCTCGAGGTGTACCTCGCGATCGCGGTCGTCTACTTCGTGCTGACCAACGCGACCGGACTCGCGCTGCGCTTCGCCGAGCGCCGGCTCGCCGTCGGAGGGCTCGTCCAGTGAGTCCGGGAACCGACGCGCGCGACGGTCAGCCGATCATAAGGGCCCGCGGGCTCACGAAGTCGTTCGGCTCGCTCGCCGTGCTGAAAGGCATCGACTTCGACGTCCTGGCGTCGCAGGTCAGTGTCGTGATCGGCCCCAGCGGCTCGGGGAAGAGCACGCTCCTTCGCTGCTGCAACGGCCTCGAGACGGCGGATGGGGGCACGCTCGACATCTGCGGGAAGAGGCTCGCCGATCACGGCCGGCGCCTTCCGGAGAAGGAGTTGAACGCGCTGCGCATGAACGTCGGGATGGTGTTCCAGTCGTTCAACCTGTTCCCGCACTTGACGGTGCTCGGCAACGTCACCATTGCGCCGCGACGGTTGCGCGGGCTATCGACCGAGGCTGCGGAAGCCGCCGCGCGTGCGCTCCTCGACAAGGTCGGGCTCGCTGCCAAGGCCGACGCGTACCCGTCGACGCTCTCGGGCGGCCAGAAACAGCGCGTCGCGATCGCGCGGGCGCTCGCGATGGAGCCGCTCGTCATGCTCTTCGACGAGCCCACGTCGGCACTCGATCCCGAGCTCGTCGGCGAGGTGCTGCAGGTGATGAAGAACCTCGCGCGCGAAGGCATGACGATGATGGTGGTGACGCACGAGATGGGCTTTGCGCGCGAAGTTGCCGATGTCGTGTCGGTGATGGATCACGGTGTCGTGCTCGAATCCGGTCCGCCCACGCAGATCTTCGACGCGCCGCGGCACCCGCGCACGCGCGAGTTCCTGCAGGCGGTGGTGACGCGCGGTACAACACGGCGGAACGCGGCAGCCGAAGCTGCCGACGTAACGCCAATGCCGCTTGCGCTCGACGACCACTGATCGCCGATGACCGCGTTCCAACCCTGGCGCGGCCGCGACGATGCCGGCGACTCCGGCGACACGCGCCGCTGGCATCACGTCGTCCGCGCGCTCGACGCCGATGCAACGAGCGGCGTCGCACTGATCGGCTTCGCGTGCGACGAAGGCGTGCGCAGGAATGGGGGCCGCACCGGCGCTGCGGGCGGCCCGGCGGCGCTGCGCGCAGCGCTCGCCAATGTTCCTCTCGACGGCGAGCCTGCGCTGTACGACGCGGGCGACGTCCTCTGTGACGACGGCGCCCTCGAAGCCGCGCAAGCGCGGCTCGGCGAGCGGGTCGCGCAGGTGCGCAGACAGGGCCTGCTGCCGCTCGTGCTGGGCGGAGGCCACGAGATGGCGTGGGGAACGTTTCAGGGGCTCGCGCCGTCGCTCGTGAGCGGAGAACGACTTGCGGGCGGACAGCGGCCCGCGAGCCGACGGTCCCAGGTGAGCGGGCAGCGGCTCACGATCGTCAACCTCGATGCCCACTTCGACCTGCGCGAAGCGCCGGCAGGCAATTCGGGCACGCCGTTCCGGCAGATTCACGACTGGTGCGTCGAGCACGAGGTCGCTTTCGACTACCGCGTGCTCGGCGTCAGCCGTTACTCGAACACGCGCGCCCTCTTCGATCGCGCCCACCGCTTCGGTGTGCGCTGGTGGCCGGACGATACGCTGCAGGACCTCGCCGGCGCCGATGCCGCCTGCGCGGCACTGACCGCCGATCTCGCCCGCACTGATGGCCGCGATGACGTCGATCGCGCCGATTGCGTCGACGGCGTCTACCTGACGGTCTGTCTCGACGTTCTTCCCGGCGAGAAGGCGCCGGGCGTGTCGGCGCCCGCGGCGCTCGGCGTCCCGCTCGCCTGCGTCGAGCGCATCGTCGACGCGGTGATGCGAAGCGGCCGCGTCGTCGCCGCCGACATCGCCGAGCTCAATCCGGCGTTCGATCGCGACGGTCTCACCGCGCGCGTCGCCGCAAGGCTCGCCGCGAGGATTGCCCGCGCGTCCACGCGAGCCACAGCGTCATCGCGGCGATCAGCGCGAGGACCGGCAGTGCGGCGCGATTCATCGCATCCCAGCCACTCGACGTGACGAGCGCACCCGAGGCGAACGACGACACCCCCATCGTCGCGAACACGATGAGATCGTTGATCCCCTGCGTGCGCGCCTTCTCCTCCGCCGTGTACGTTTCGGTAAGGAGCGCAGTGCCGCCGGTGTAGAGGAAGTTCCAGCCGGCGCCGACGAGCGCCAGCGCGACGACGAAGTGCGCGACGGTGATCCCGTTGAGCGCAACGGCGACGGCGAGCGCCATCAGCGCCGCCCCCGCGACGATGACGCGCAGCACGCCGAAGCGGCGGATCAGCATGCCGGTCACGAAGCCCGGAGCGTACATCCCGACGACGTGCCATTCGATCGTCATCGCCGCAGCGCTGAACGGATGGCCGCAAAGATCCATCGCGATCGGCGTCGCGGTCATCAGGAGATTCATCAATCCGTAGCCCAGGGCGGCGGCGGCAATCGCGACGATGAACGCCGGCTGGCGCATGATTGCGCCGAGCGGGCGTCCGCCGCCGTGCTTCGTCGCATGAACCGGCGGCGGGACCCGGACCTGCGACTGCAACGCAAGCGCGACCAGCGCGACGAGTGCGAGTGCGATGAACGAGCCGAGAAACGGGGTTGCGAACAGGTGCTGCGTGAGCTTCGCGGTCTCGGGTCCTGCGAAGCCGCCGACGACGCCGCCTGCGAGCACCAGCGAGATCGCCGTTGCGCGATCGGCGGGTGCCGCGACCTCCGCCGCGGCGAAGCGATACTGAAGCCCGACCGCGTTGTAGATGCCGATCACCGCCGTCGCGAAGCAGAAGAGCGCGAAGCTCGCGAAGTGCAGCGCGACGACGGCAAGGAGGCAACCGGCGATGTTGACGAGCGCACCGGTCATGAACCCCGCACGGCGCCCGGCGCGCGCCATCCACAGCGACATCGGCAGCGCGGCGACGGCAGAGCCCAGCACATAGGTGGTCGCACCGAACGTCGCGAGCGATCGCGACGGTGCGATCGCGTAGCCGATCAATCCGTTGATCGAGATAAGCCCGGCCGAATTGACGAGAAGAAGCGCCTGGCAGCAGGCGAGGAGCAGGATGTCGCGTCGGGAGGTCTGCACGTTGTGACGCGCCGCTCTGCGGCCGCGCCATCGGCGCCCGACAGCGCGGGCGGGACGCTGGGACGAAAGCCCGTATGATATCCGCACCGCGAACCCGACCATGCCGCCGTCCGCTTCCGACACGCTCGCTCCGCTCGCCTCGGAAATCCTCGACTTCTGGTTTCCGCCGGGAACGTCGACCGAGCGGCGCGAGTGGTTCCGCAAGGACCCCGAGTTCGACCGCACGGTGCGCGAGCGCTTCGGCGTCGCACTGGCCGCAGGTCTCGCCGGAGCATTCGGCGACTGGTGCGTCGATCCGCGCGGCTCGCTCGCGCGCATCGTGCTGCTCGACCAGTTGACGCGCAACGCCTTTCGCGACACGCCGAAAGCGTTCGCCGGCGACGGCGCCGCACTCGCCACCGCCGAGGACGCACTCGAGCGCGACTTCGACCACGAGCTCGGGCTTTACGAGCGCTGGTTCATGTACATGCCGTTCGAGCACGCCGAGTCGCTCGCCGCCCAGGATCGCTCGGTCGCGCTCTTTCGCGCACTCGCGCACGACGGGCTTCCCGGCCCGCTCGAATGGGCGCTGCGTCATCGCGCGGTGATCGAGCGCTTTGGCCGCTTCCCGCATCGCAACGCGATGCTAGGGCGGGAGTCGACCGCGGACGAGCTCGCGTTCCTGCGCGAGCCGAACTCGAGCTTCTGAATGGAGCGTCGATCGAGCGCAGAAGATACTGCCGGAGCGCCGCGTCCCGAGCCGATCGCGCTCCTCGGCGGCACGTTCGATCCGGTCCACTACGGCCACCTCGGCTTCGCAGCGGAAGCGCGCACGGCGCTCGGCCTTGCCGAAGTGCGCCTGGTGCCCTCGGCGACTCCACCGCACCGCGGCGTGCCGGGAGCGAGTGCCGCGGATCGCGTCGCGATGCTCGAGGTCGCGATCCGCGAGTTTCCGGGGCTTTCCATAGATACCTGCGAGATTCGACGCGGGGGAGTGAGCTACACCGTCGACACCCTCGCCGAGCTTCGCAACGCTCACCCGGAGACGCCACTCATCCTGCTCATCGGCGCCGATGCGTTTCGCGGGCTCGCCGGATGGCATCGCTGGCAACGCCTGTTCGCGCTCGCGCATCTCGTCGTCGCGCCGCGCCCGGGGAGCGCACCCGGAGAAGGGCTGCCGGCGGAGCTCGCGCGCGAGTGGAATGCGCGGATCGCGAGCGATCCGGCCGTGCTGCGCGCAGCGCCAGCGGGCTCGATCGTCGTGCAGCCGATTACCGCGCAGCCGATCGCGGCGACCGAAATCCGCGAGGCGCTGCGAAAGCTGCCGCACGATCCCTCGCTCGCTCGATTGCTCCCGCCTGCGGTTTTAGCCTATATTGAATCGAAACAGCTCTATCGAGCCCCGACGAATGCGACTTGACCGGCTGCAGAAGATTGCCGTCGACGCGCTGGAAGACATCAAGGCCCGTGACATCAAGGTGCTCGATGTGCGCAAACAGACCTCGCTTTGCGACAGCATGATCATCGCATCGGCGGACTCGGCGCGCCAGGCGAAGGCACTCGCGCAACACGTGCGCGACCGTCTGAAGGAAAGCGGCGCGACGATTCTCGGCGTCGAAGGCGAGGAGTCCGGCGAATGGGTCCTCGTCGATGCCGGATCGCTCGTCGTGCACGTGATGCAACCCGCGGTACGCACCTATTACAACCTCGAAGAGCTGTGGACGCCGCCGCCGCGCACGCGCCGGCGGCCGGGGTGAAGCTGCGCATCGTCGCGCTGGGGCACCGGATGCCCGCCTGGGTCGACGCGGCCTTCTCCGATTACGCGAAGCGTCTTCCGCGCGACTGGACCCTCGAGCTCGTCCTGTTGAAACCCGAGCCGCGCGACCGCGGGCGCAGCGTCGTCACCATGCTGGAGGCCGAATCGAAACGCATTGCCGCGGCGACGAGCGGGTGGACGGTGGCGGCGCTCGACGAGCGCGGCGAGGCATGGACGACCCGGCAACTCGCCGAGCGTCTCGGACGCTGGCGCGACGAGGGTCGCAGCGTTGCGTTCGCGATCGGCAGCGCCGACGGGCTGCACGCCGATGTTCGCACCCGCGCAGCGGCCGTCGTATCGCTGTCGGCGCTGACGTTTCCGCACAGCCTCGCGCGGGTGATCGTCGCCGAGCAGATCTATCGTTCGGCGAGCCTCCTCGCCGGCCACCCTTATCATCGCCCCTGATCGATCCATGAGCGCACCCCTCCTGTATCTTGCATCGCGCAGTCCCCGGCGCCAGGCACTCCTGCGCCAGATCGAGATCGAGTTCGAGCCGCTGCTCCTGCGCGAGGCCGCCGGGCGCGACCGCGACGTCGTCGAGGAGACGCTCGACGCGGAGCCGGCCGCGCATTACGTCGAGCGCATGGCGCGCACCAAGGCGCAGGTCGGATGGCTGCGCGTGCAGAATCGGAAGCTCGCCGAGCGCCCGACGCTCGGCGCCGACACCGAGGTCGTGCTCGATGGCGAGATCTTCGGCAAGCCGAAGGATCGCGACGACGCGGCGCGAATGCTGAAGCGCCTCGCCGGGCGCACGCATCAGGTGCTGTCGGCCGTCGCGCTGCGCACCGCGACGGATACCGATTTCGAGCTCTCGATCTCGAAGGTGACATTGAAGAGGCTCGGCGCTGCGGAGATCGAGCGCTACGTCGCGAGCGGCGAGCCGATGGACAAGGCGGGCGGCTACGCGATCCAGGGCCTTGCGGCGGCGTTCGTCACGCGCATCGAGGGAAGCTACAGTGGTGTGGTCGGCCTGCCGCTCGCCGAGACCGCAGCGCTCCTCGCGCGCGCCGGCATCGCGGTGCCGTGACCGATGACGCAGGAAATCCTGATCAACGTCACGCCGCAGGAGACGCGCGTGGCGATGCTCGAGCAGGGGGCGGTGCAGGAGCTTCACGTCGAGCGCGCGAGCGCGCGCGGGCTCGTCGGCAACATCTGCCTCGGCCGCGTCGTGCGCGTGCTGCCGGGGATGCAGAGCGCATTCGTCGACATCGGTCTCGAGCGTGCGGCGTTTCTCCACATCGCCGACATCTGGGAGCATCGCCAGGACGGTCACGGCGAGCACCGCCCGATCGAGCGCATCCTCGCCGAAGGACAGACGCTCCTCGTGCAGGTGATCAAGGATCCGATCGGCACCAAGGGTGCGCGCCTGTCGACGCAGCTCTCGCTCGCCGGGCGACTCCTCGTCTACCTGCCGCAGGATTCGCACATCGGCATCTCGCAGCGCATCGAGGACGAGCAGGAGCGCGAGATGCTGCGCGGCCGGCTGCAGACGCTGCTTCCCGAGGGCCTCGCCGGCGGCTTCATCATCCGCACGATGGCCGAGTCGGCGAGCGAGCGCGAGATGCAGAACGACATCGCGTACCTCACCAAGTTGTGGCAGGACCTCACCGAGCGATCGCGCGAGACGCCGGCGCCCGTGGTCCTCTACCAGGACCTCAATCTCGCGCAGCGGGTGCTGCGCGACATGACGACCGACGAGACGATCCGCATCCAGGTCGATTCGCGCGAGACCTTCCAGCGCATGCAGGAATTCGCACGCGAATACACGCCGGCGCTGATCGAGCGCATCGAGCACTACGCGGGCGAGCGGCCGCTGTTCGACCTCCACGGCGTCGAGGACGAGATCGAGCGCGCGCTCGCCCGGCGCGTCAACCTGAAATCCGGCGGCTACCTGATCTTCGATCAGACCGAGGCGATGACGACGGTCGACGTCAATACCGGCGGCTTCGTCGGCGGGCGCAGCTTCGACGACACGATCTTCAAGACCAACCTCGAAGCCGCGCAGGTGATCGCACGCCAGCTCCGCCTCCGTAATCTCGGCGGCATCATCATCATCGACTTCATCGACATGGAGAATGCCGACCACAAGGCGGCGGTGCTGGCCGAGCTCAGTAAGGCGCTGGAGAAGGACCGCACGCGTTTGTCGGTCAACGGCTTCACCCAGCTTGGCCTGGTCGAGATGACGAGGAAGCGCACCCGCGAGTCGCTCGCGCACGTCCTCTGCGAGCCGTGCCCAACGTGCAGCGGACGCGGCGAGCTCAAGACGCCCCAGACCGTCTGCTACGAGATCCTGCGCGAGATCCTGCGCGAGTCGCGCCAGTTCAACGCGCGCGAGTTCAGGATCCTCGCTTCGCAATCGGTGATCGACATGTTCCTCGACGAGGAATCGCAGGGTCTCGCGCAGCTCGGCGATTTCATCGGCAAACCGATCTCGCTGCAGGTCGAATCGCTCTACACACAGGAGCAGTACGACGTCGTGCTGATCTAGCGATCGCCATGATCGTGCGCAGAACCCCGCTCGCCAACGTCGAGCCCGATCATCTCGTCGTCGCCGCGGCCACGCTCGCGCAGGGCATCGAGTGGATCGAAGAGCGGCTCGGCGTGCGCGCGCAGCCCGGCGGGCGCCACGTCGCGATGGGCACGCACAATGCCGTCGTCTCGCTCGGGCGGCGCCTCTACCTCGAAATCATCGCAATCGACCCCGACGGCGTCGCTCCGCCCCGCCCGCGCTGGTTCGATCTCGACGGTCCCACGATGCGCGCCCGCCTCGCCGAAGGGCCGTCGCTGATCCACTGGGTTGCGCGGACGCGCGACATCGAGACCGATGCGAAGCGCTGCGCCGAATCCGGCAAGCCGATCGCGATGCAGCGCGGCGATTTCTCCTGGCGGATCACCGTGCCCGCCGACGGTCATCGCCCGGGCGGCGGCCTCGTACCGACGCTGATCGAGTGGTCCGACCCGGCGCGACACCCAGCCGATGCGCTTCCCGAGAGCGGCGTGCGACCCGTCGCACTCGCGGGGGAACATCCGGAGCCCGCGCGGGTGCGCGACGCGCTCGCGACACTCGGGCTCTCGGACGTGCTGAAGGTTACCTACGGACGCTCGCCGCGCCTCGCCGCGATGCTCGCGACGCCGCGCGGTGTCGTCACACTTTAGCGCGCAAACGGCGACCCAGCGCCATTGCCACACCACCGATCAGCAACAACGTGAGCGAGGCCGGCTCGGGCACCACCGACGTCGAACCAACGATGTTATCGAGCGCCAGCACGTTCACGTGGTCTTGCTGCCCGTTGAGGTGGAAGAAGAACTCACTCGTCGACACGTTGGCGGCTCCGGCCGTCCAGAAGGGGAGGCTGCCGAGATCGACGTTATCGACCCAGGTGCGCACCATGCCCGTGCCGTAGTCGCTCAGGAGCGAGACGTGGTACGTCGTCCCCTCGGTGTAGTTGAAAAAACTCTGCAAGCCGGTGTTGTCCGGCGTACGGATGGCGAAGACGCCACCGGTGGCGCTGGTCGGCGCGATGGCGAAACGGGCAGCCCAGCCTGCCGACGTGTAGGTGTTCATGCCGAGGAAGATTCCGGCCGTACCCGCCCCGAGCGTCTTCGGCTGACTGGTGGCATCGGTCGGCGCGTCGATGACGTCGACGTCGAACGACAGGAACATTGTCTGCGACGTCACGCTGAATCCGGTGTCGAGCCATAGCGCGCCCAATTCCGCATCGGTTGCGTTGGTCGTCATGACTGCCGCGTGGTTCATGCCACCGATGTCCTGCACCAGAATGGTTCCGCTGGCCGCGGTCGGGGGGCTGTCAGATGTCGTGGCGGTGTAGCCGCCGATCGCGATCGGCTTGACGATGGGATATGTCACCGTTGAGGTGGTGCTCGGGGCCGCACCTTGCGTATCGCCGTTGAAGGTGATGTTCATGAACGGCGCCGCGGTAGCCGCAGAGGACATCAACCCCAGGAGCAGTACGACTCTCAGCGCGTGCAAAGCCATCATCATTCCCTTCCTCAATGTCATTCGGAATGCGGGTATCGAGTGCGGGGGGACCTCCTGCATTGCCTCCCAGGACCGGCGACCCCGCAGAAAGCATTTGACGTGCCGCATGTTGCAACCGCCTGATCGCAAAGGGATCGGAACGGAGCGACCGAACGCGCGTCGACTATCAGTGTAAGAAATACCGACGACTAGGGTACCGACACCTGCGCATCGTCGTTCGATATCGACCCCGGCGCGCGCGTGGATCAATGCGCAGCCGGATTTGACCTTGGCCCAGCGGTGCGAGCGCTTGGCGCAAACCCAGGGCATCGCGCTCAAGCCGCCGGCGTTGTGGCATCAACTCGACAAGTGGCCGTTGAGCTTCAGGAGAAACGCTGCACGCCAGCGAGCAAGAACGCGACGACGTGAAGCGGGCTCTGCATGAGCGGCGGCGCGATCAGGGTGGTTGGGATCCCACACGCCTGGTGTTCATCGACGAAACCTGGGTGCACCCCGCCATGACCCCGACCGGCGGCCACGCGCCGCGCGGCGTCGTGACGCTCTGACCTCTTCCTAAGGACGCTATCCGACCGCGCCGCGTGCCTCGATCGGCCACACCGATTCGACGCGACCTGCGCGAACGCCGACGAGAAAATCGTAGAGGTTCACCGTCGGATCGCAGTGCCCCGGAACGAGGAGCATGCGCTCGCCGAGCTCGACGGGGACGGCATCCTCAGCGACGGCGAGCACCCCGTGCTCGTCGGACGCCTTGACGTAGGTGGCGCCTGGTCGATCGTGCACGGCGGGCAATCCGGAATCGAACGAGAACGCCTTCAGGCCGGCGTCGACGATCGCGCGCTCGCGCACGGGCGCGCTCATCACCGTCGCGAGCACGAAGAGGCTCTGCTCGAAACGAACGTCGGAGGCTTCCGTCACGTTCCGGCCGTAGTCGACGTCCATGAAGATATACGACCCCGGTTGCAGCTCGTTGTAGACCTGCGAATCGCGCTCGTGCACCCAGGTGCCGGTGCCGGCACCGGTGACGATCTCGCACGCAATCCCGGCCGCGCCGGTGAGATCCCGCGTCGCGCGCGCAGTCGCCGCCGCGGAGGCGATTGCGGCGCGCCGCGCAGCGGGCTCGCGCAGGTGCTGCGCCGCGCCGTGGTAAGCGTGGAGCCCGCGAAAGCGCAGCGCAGGAGCAGCGTCGACGGCGCGCGCGAGATCGACCGCCGGCTCGCCGGGTGCTACGCCGCAGCGATGCGCGCCGACGTCGATCTCGACGTAGACATCGAGCACCACCGCCGCCCGTTCGGCCGCCCGCGACAGCGCGGCCACACTCGGCAGCGCGTCGACGAGCACGCCGATGCGTGCATCACGCGCGAGCTCGGCAAGGCGTGCGAGCTTCGACGGACCGACGACCTCGTTGGTGACGAGCACGTCGCGCACGCCCGCCTCGACGAACGCAGCGGCCTCGTCGGTCTTCTGGCAGCAGATCCCGATCGCGCCGCGGTCGAGCTGCGCCCTGGCGATCGCCGCGCACTTGTGCGACTTCGCGTGCGGGCGCAGGCGGATGCCGCGCGTCGCGCCGGCCATCCGGTCGAGGTTGCGCTCGAACGCGTCGAGGTCGACGACGAGCGCGGGTGTGGCGATCGCGTCCAGAGGATCGCCGGCGCGGGCGGGTATGCGTTGCATGGATCGCCCTCCTGGAGCCGCTATTCGACGCGCTTCGCGGCGAGCAGCGGAAAGCGCCTGCGCTCGACGAAGCCGAGGCCTTCGTAGAGCGCGATCGCGCGCGCGTTGCCGACTTCTGCGTGCAGGAACGGCGTTTCGCCGGCACGCAGCATGCGATTGACGACGCGCGCGATCAGCGCCCGCGCATGCCCGCGTCCCTGCGCGTCGGGATGCGTGCAGACGCCGCTCACTTCGCGGCAATCTCCGGCCCAGCCGCGCTCGCCCGCCATCGCGACGAGGCGCCCTTTCTCGCGGATCCCGATGAAGCGTCCGAGCTCGATCGTGCGCCGGCGAAACGGCCCCGGTTGCGTCAGCTCGACGAGCGAGAGCATCTCCGCGACGTCGCCCGGTCCGAGCTCGACGGCTTCGCACTCGCCCTCGGGGAGCGGCGTGCGATCGGCGCGCAGCATCTGCGTCACCTCGGCCTCGTGCACGGTCTGCCAGTTGCGTCCGAGCTTCGGCTTGTACGGACCGAGCGTACCCATGTCGTCGCCGATCTCGACCAGCGCTTCGAGCGCGGCGACGTTGGCGGGCGCATCACCGGGCAGCGCGGCGATCGGCGAGATATCGGGTGGGTAGCGTCGCGCGAGCGCGCCGCCGCGCGCGAAACGTGCGTGCCGCGTCGCGAGGCACGACCAGTACGGATTATCGAGAGCGTCGAAGGCTGCGCTCAATAGACGAAGATCAGGTACGCGACCGCTGCGATCAGCACGTACTTGACGGTGCGGAACAGCGTGCGGTTGCGGCGCTTCAGCCGCGTCAGCACGTCGCTCGCCTGGCCGAACAGCGCATAGACGCGGTTCAACGCACCGACGGGCTCGGTCGGCGTGTTCTGCGTCGACGCCGCGCGGATCACCGTGCGGCTCATCCAGCGGTTCAACGCCCGCATCACCGGCGTGCGCAGCGGCCGCTCGACGTCGCAGAACAGGATGATGCGCGTCGTGCCGGTCTTGTTCTCGGCGGAATGGATGTACGTTTCGTCGAAGAGAAGATCCTGCCCGTCGCGCCACGAATAAGGCTCGCCGTCGATGAAGATGCGGCAGTCGTCGGAATTGGGCGTCACGAGGCCGAGGTGGTAGCGCAGCGACCCCGCGAATGGATCGCGATGCCGGTTGAGCTTCGCGCCGGGCGGCAGGAGCGCGAACATCGCGGCGTTGACGCTCGGCAGCGACTCGACGAGCGCAACGGTCTTCGGGCACGCCGCCTGCGCCGAGGGCAGCGGCTGCGCATACCACTTCACGTAGAAGCGCTTCCAGCCGTTCTTGAAGAACGAGTTGAAACCAAGATCGTTGTGTCCGGTGGCGGCGCGGATCTGGCCGTCGTCCATCAGCGCGACGGCCTCGTCCCGAATCACCTGCCAGTTGTCGCGCAGCACGTCGAGCTCGGGGAGCATGCGCGGATCGAGAATCGGCTTCGCCGGCACCGCCGAGAAGAGGTACATCAGCGAGTTGTACGGCGCCATGATCGTCGAGTGATCGGCGAGCTGCTTCGTCAGCTTGTGGCGCACGCGGCCGCGGTAATGGACGAAGAGCGCCGACGCGACGAACACGTACAGCACGATGAACTTGGGCGCGAGGAGCGTGCTGATCACGGTTGCGGGGCCGGGTCGGGATGCGACCCGGAATTCTACGCCCGCGCCCGATGCGAATCCTCAGCGCCGCGTGCCGGCGTCGGCAAGCTGCCGATAGACGAGCTCGCCGATCGTGAGGAGCTGCGCACGGTCGAGCTCGCCGGTCAGCGCATAGGCGCATTGATCGTCGATCCAGTAGAACACACCGACACCGTCGGCGACGGCGTAGCGGAACGCCGTCTCGTCGGCGCCGATGCTCTTCCGCGCCTGCAGCGTGAGACGCTCTTTCGCGGCGTTTTCGTAGACGAACATCGCGGTCGGACGCTCGTTGCCTGCGACGAGCCGCCCGCCGACGAGCGTGTAGCCTGCGCTCTGCAGATCGGGGGCGCGCAGCGGGTAATCGAGGCGCTTCGACAGCCACGCGACGAGGCGTTTCTCGTCGGGCGCCCACATCTCGACGGGCCGGTTCGGATCCGACGCGTAGAGAACGTGCGCGTAGGCCATCTGCTGGGCGAACGTGATCGGCATCCCGGCGCGCACGAGCACCGCATCGCGTCCGTACCAGCCGATCGCGACGCCGATGACGAGCGTCGCGGCGGCCGCCCACGCCGGCGCGAAATGCGGGGGCAGGAGCCACCCCAGGCGCGACGCGATGCGCCCGCGGAACCCGGCGGTCGGGCGCTTCGCCGCGTCGAGCAGCCGCTGCGGCGGCTCGTCGTCGAGCATCGGATCGAGTCCGGCGCGAAGCCATGCATTCTGGCCGCGGATCTCGGCGAGCCGCGCCGCGACAGCGGGATCGCGCTGCGCCTCCTCGTCGACTTCGGCGGCGCGCTCGGGCGAAAGCTGCCCGTCGGCACGCGCCTCGAGATCGGCTTCGGTAATCGGTGAACGGCTCATGGCGCTCCCTCAGCGCGCTCCATCAACGTACTCGCTGCAGCGCTCCACCGGATGCGTCACCGCCATCGGATAGCGAGCGCCTCAGCTTCTCGCGTGCGCGCGACAACCTCGACATCACGGTCCCGACCGGAATCGCCAGCACCTGCGCGATCTCCTCATAGCGCATCTCCTCGACTGCGGCGAGCATCAGAACCTCGCGCTGGTCGGTGGGCAAGCGTCCGAGCGCATGCAGAACCTCCTTCAGCTCGACGTGGACATGCTGCGATGCTGCGACCGGAAGCTGCATCGCGCCCGCGCCATCGCCGTCGTCATCGATCGACAGGTTCCTCGCATCGCGGGCCGCCAGCGCCCGCTGGTTCACGAACACGTTGTGCATGATCGTAAACATCCACGCGCGAAGATCGCTTCCCGCCGTCCACAGCCGGCGCTTCTCCCACGATCGCGCGAGCGTGTCCTGGACGAGATCGTCCGCCCGCGTCGGGTCGCCGGTTAGGACGCGCGCATAGCGGCGCAGCCGCGGAATCGCGGCGGCGAGTTCGGACTCGGGAAGCGGTGCATCGGCCATCGACGGGAGTGCGCCACGTGCATGCCGCTGCGCGCCGACGGCCGGCGCGCCCGCTGCCGTCGATGCTACACGAACGAGCACCGTCGTGGTCAGATCGCGCGGCGTCGCCGTTCCAATCGCTTGCTCACGAATGGCCCCCTGCGGAATGTTCACGCCATCAGGCGCAAACAGCGGCAGCGCGCGCGATATTCCGCGATGGGGCCAGGTCTTGCCTTTTGCGCGGCGGCCCAGGCAGGTCCGCCGCGCAAAAGGCAAGACCTGACCCCACCGCCTACGGCAGATCGGCGGCGGGCATGCGCGCCAGAATGATGCCGATCTTGCGCCGCAGGCCCGGTGCGTTCGGGTGCCGCTCGTAGTAGCGCGGGTTGGGGGCCATTGCCGCGAGGCGCGCCGCCTCGACGGCATCGATCCGCGACGCCGGGACGTGGAAGTAATGCTCGGACGCCGCCTCGGCGCCGAAGATTCCGTTGCCGAACTCGATCACGTTGAGATAGAGCTCGAAGATCCTGCGCTTGTCGAGGATCGACTCCAGCATCACCGTGATCACCGCTTCTTCCCCCTTGCGCAACCACGTGCGCGAGCCGGAGAGGAACAGGTTCTTGGCGAGCTGCTGCGAGATCGTCGACCCGCCGGCGACGATACGCCCGCGCCGCTCGTTCTTCTCGAGCGCGAGCGCGATGCCGTCCCAGTCGAAGCCTTCGTGCTCGACGAATTTTGCGTCCTCGGCCGCGATCATCGCCCGCTTCAGCTCGACCGAGATCCGCGTATAGGGAACGAACCGGTACTCGATCGTCGCATGCGGATTGCGGATCCGGAGCGCGGCGAGCCGCTCGGACATGAACGCGGTCTCGCGCGGCGGGTGATCGCGCCACCACCAGATCATCGTCGCGTACCAGGCGTGAAGCGCGACGAGTGCCGCGAGTGCGACCCACGCGACCAGCACGACGACGCGACGAACGCTCATCCGGCGCAACTGCAGCGGCGCTCAGGGCTCGGACGACGACGAGCTCATCTCGTCGCCCGGAGCAAACGTCCAGGTGCGCGTGATGTAGAGGATGTCGGTGTCCTTGCGTATGTCTTCGGGAAACGGCGCGAACGGCGCCGCCATCTCGACGATGTGCCTTGCCGCGGCGTCGAGGATGCGGTACGGCGACGGACGCTTGACGACGACGTCCTCGAGGCTTCCGTCGGCGCGAATCGCGACGGTCAGCACGAGGCTCCCGTAAAGCTTCCGTTCGCGGGCGGCCTCGGGGTAGTTGAGATTGCCGATGCGCTCGACCTTCATCCGCCAGTCCTCGACGTAGCGCGCGTAACGGTACTCGGTGGCGCGCGCGCCGATGAACTTCTTCCGCGGCTGCTTCTGGTACGCCTCCTGCTCGCGTGCGATCTGCGCTTCGAGGTGCAGGGCTTCGAGCGTCTCCCGCATCAGCTGGTTGGCGGTCGGCGACGGCGTCGCAGCCTCGGTCTCGGCGGGCTGCGGCGCCGGCAGCGGAAGCGTCACCGTCGACGCGCGTTGCGTGAGGTGCTCTTTCGCCGGGGGGTCCGATGGCGGCGGTGTCGCCTCGCGAACCGCGATCGGCTGGCGCGGCGACGCGTCGCGCAGCGGCGGCAGCGGCGATTTCGCGTGCCGCTTCGCATCGGTGTTGCCGCCGCCGTCGAGGTTCGCCTGCGCGAGGATGTCGGCCTTCGCCGGCGCGAGCTTCGTCTTCGCGTTCACCAGCGCGATCTCGAGCGGCGGCGTGCGGTCGTGCTGCAGCTTGAACGCGGGCAGGCTGAAATGCAGCGCGAGCAGCAGCGCATGGATCGCAATCGATACCGCGAGCGCGATCGCAGCGACGCGAAGATGTGGAAACGGCGCCAGCGCTTCGGCGGGGATGCGCGCCGGCGGAAGCGCGCCCGCCATGACGAGCTGCGCCTTGCGCGCTGAATCCGCGGGTGACGCTCTCGACGCGGCGTCTACGGGTGACGCTCTCGACCCTGCGTCCGCGGGCGACACTTTCGACGCCGCAGCCTGGCGGTGTCGCACGCGCTTGGGGGACGAGGCGGAGCGGGGACGGTCGGGCAAGGCGTTCGATGGGGAGCGTTCGGGTGCGCCCGATTGTAGCCCTTCTATGCCGTCGTCATGGGGGCGATCGCTGCCGCCGGTCCGCCGGCAGGTCCCAGGCAGCGGCATTCGATCGCCGGCTGCAGCAGGTCGACGTGCAGGATGCCGACACGAACCTTCGAGCCGGGCGCACCGGTCGCGTCGGGGAGGCGCATGACGAGCGGCAGCTCGTCGAAGCGGACGAGCGTCTCGCGAATCACCGTCGCCGTGCACTCGGTGATCCCTTCCTGCAGCAGCCAGCGCAGGCACCAGTAGTGCTCCATCCGATCCTGGAATTCGGCGTACTGCGAATAGGTCGCCTCGAAGTCGACGAGCGCCGCCTGAAACTCGCCGTCCTGCGCCGCGTAGGGCGGACGCTCGCCGCGGAGCCACGCGACCAGCTGGCGCTGGTTGACGAGATCGCAGAAGCGGCGCAGCGGCGAGCTCGCCCACAGGTAGTGCGACAGCCCGAGCCCCTGATGCTCGCCGGCGCGCGTGCTCATCTTCACCTTGCCGGCAGACTGCACGCGGTACATCGCCGGATAACCGGCCTCGGCGAGCGAGCGGCCCCAGCGGTGGTTGACGTGGATCATCAGCTCCGCGACGAGGCGATCGACCGGGCTGCCGCGCGGACGCGGAACGATCGCTACGCGCCCCGACTCACCGGCGCCCTCGGCGCCCCAGTCGACGTCGAAGCTGTAATCGATGCGGTCGGTATCGACCTTGCCGCGCGCTTCGTAAAGGCGACTCGCGAAGCGCCACAGCGTCGCGAGATCGCGCTGGATCGGCGACGTGGCCGGCGCACGATCGGTGAACGATTCGTCGATCGCATCGAGGCGAAGATTCGCCGCGATCGGCACGCGCTCGAGCGCCGTGCGCTCGCCGACCGTGGCACCCGTGGCGTCGAGCTCGACGTAGAGCGAGAGCGCCGGCGGCGAGCGCCCCGCAGCCAGCGTGAAGACGTCGACGGCCTCGGCGGGCAGCATCGTGAGCTTGCGTCCCGGCATATACACGGTCGACAGCCGCCGCCGCGCGATCGCGTCGAGCACCGTCCCGCGCTCGATCGCGAGCGCGGGGCAGGCGATGTGGATGCCGATCTCGCAGCGACCTTCGCCGAGGTCGCGCACCGAGAACGCGTCGTCGATCTCGGTCGTCGTCGCTTCGTCGATCGACAGCGCCGCGACCGGCGCCTCCGGAAGATCGGGGAGCGCGGGCAGCGCACTCCACGGCGGGAACGCAGTGCCCTCGGGAAAGGCCTCGAGCTCGAAGCGCCTGAAGTGAAAATCGAAGCTCGACGCAATCGCCCCGCAGGCTTTGATCAGCGCGAGCGGGGTCGTGCGCGCGGCGTCGCAGGCCGCGGCGAGCGCCTTCCATTCGGGCGCGTTGCGATCGGGGCGATAGAGCAGCATGTCGAGCTTCGCCGCAAGCGCGTCGGGAAGATGGTGCGCCGCGAGCTCGTCGGCCCAGGCCGCGATGTCACGCGCCTCGCGCTCCTTGCGTGCGACCGATGCGAGCGCGGCCGTGAGCGCTTCGGGCGGCGCCCTGCGGTAGCGACCGCGCCCCTTGCGATAGAAGTACATCGGCGCCGCGGCGAGCGACAGCGCGATCGAGGCCGCTTCGGGCGCCGCCGGGGTCGCTCCGTAGTATTCGCGCGCAAGATCAATGAAGCCGAACTCGTCGTCGCCCGACGCCTCCCACAGGAAGCCGATATCGATGCCGCGCACGAGCTCGTGCGCGCGCGCGATCGTCTCGGCGGCGGAAGGCGACGCGAAGCGCAGCAGCACGTGCGCCGCTTTCACCTTGTGACGCTTGCCGGAAACGGCCTCGACCTGGAGCGACGTGTCGTTGTCGGCGAGGAGCGTCCCCGCCTTCAACTGGCCGTCATCCTCGAACAGCACGTTCATGTCGATCGCCGTCGGTCGCGCGTGGGGCGCCTCGTGCGCGGGGCGCCGATTATAGCCGCGGCGTGCGCTTAGAATCCGTCCCGCGGACAAATCGACGCACGGGAGAGACAATGCAATTTCGTCGACTGGGAACGAGCGGACTCGAGGTATCGATCATCTGCCTCGGGACGATGATGTTCGGCGATCGCACGACCGAAGCCGACGCGCGCGAGATCGTCGCGGCCGCGCGCGACGCCGACGTCAACTTCATCGACACCGCCGACGTCTACGCGAACGGCGCCGCGGAGACGATCACCGGAGCGGCCATCCGCGAGGAAAGACCGCGGTGGATCGTCGCCACCAAGGTCGCCAATCCGATGGCCGGCGAGGAGAACGCTCCGCCACGCACCGGGGGGCTGTCGCGGCGCTGGATCTTTCAAGCCTGCGACGCGAGCCTGGCGCGCCTTTCGTGCGACTGGATCGACATTTACTATCTGCACCGCGACGATCCGGCGACGCCGATCGCCGAGACCGTCGCCGCGATCGGCGACCTGATCCGCAGCGGCAGGATCCGCTACTTCGGCCTCTCCAACTATCGCGGCTGGCGCATCGCCGAGGTGATTCGCTGGTGCGATCGCCTGTCGGTGCCGCGACCCGTCGTCTGCCAGCCTTACTACAACCTGCTGAATCGGATGCCCGAGGTCGAGATCCTTCCCGCGTGTGATCACTTCGGCATCGGCGTCGCCAGTTATTCGCCACTCGCGCGCGGCGTGCTGACCGGCAAGTATGCCGGCGCCACCGTTCCCGACGACTCGCGCGCGGCGCGCAAGGATCGGCGGATGATGCAGACCGAGTTCCGGAGCGAATCGTTCGCGATCGCGACGCGACTCATCGAGCACGCGAGCGCCACCGGCCGCAGCCCGGTGCAGTTCGCGCTGGCATGGCTGTGGGCGAATCCGATCCTCTCGTCGGTGATCGCCGGGCCGCGAACGCTCGAGCAGTGGCGACTCTACGTCGATGCCGTCGGCACGGCGTGGACGAGCGACGACGAGGCGCTGGTCGATTCGCTGGTGACGCCCGGCCATCCGTCGACGCCGGGCTACAACGACCCGGCGTATCCGTTCTACGGGCGACGGCGCCGCTAGCGCGCGTCTATTTCCTGGCAGACGATGGTGGCGCCACCCCGGTGCCGCCGGTGGCCGCCTGTGCAGCGGTCCCCGATACATCGAGCGCCTTGATGATGTCGCCGGTGATGTCGACCGAGCTGCCGACCCAGAGCGCGTCCTGCAGGATCAGGTCGTAGTGGTTGGTCCTGGCGTAGTCGGTGATGACCTTGTCGAGCCGGCCCTTCAGCTTGTCGAGCTCCTCGAACTGGCGCGCGCGCAGGTCCTCGTTGAACTGCTCGCGCAGCCGCTGCACGTCGCGGCTTTGCAGATCGAGCGCGCGCTCGCGCGACGCGCGCTCGTCATCGGAGAGCTTCGCACGGTCGCGCTCGTAGGCGGCCTGCGCGTCGCGAAGCGCCTGTTCCTGTTTGCTGATGGAGACGTCACGCGGCTTGAATTCGCGCTCGATGCGGTCGTGCGCGGCTTTCGCCGCCGCGGACTGCTGCAGGATCCGGTCGACGTGCAGCACGCCGATCTTGTATGACTCGGCGTGCGCCGGGGCGATGGAGCCGAGCGCGAGCAGCAGGCCCGTCGCCGCGGCGGCGAACGTGGCGCGAAGACCCGGCGAGCGGCGGCGCATCGCGCTTCGACCGGGTGCCGGCGTCATCGGTTCACCACCTTGAGCGGATTCGTCAAGGCACCGGAACCGGCGTCCACGGCCTCGTTTGCCACCCCGTGCGGAACGTGGCCCGCCGGAACGTGCGCCGCGGCCGACTCGACGTGGCGTTCCTGGTCGTCGAAGTAGATGTCGGCGCCGAAGGCGCGCAGGAACTCGCCCTTGTCGAGGCCGCCGAGAAACAGCGCCTCGTCGATGCGGATGTTCCATGCCCGCAGCGTGCGAATCACGCGCTCGTGCGCCGGAGCACCGCGCGCGGTGACGAGCGCCGTGCGGATCGGGCTCTTCTCCTCGGGAAACTCGGCCTGGATCCGGTGCAGCGCGGCGAGGAATTCCTTGAACGGCCCGCCGGAGAGTGGCGTCGCCGCGGCGACGCGCTCGCTCTCGGCGAACGCGGCGAGCCCATCCGACTGGTAAATGCGCTCGGCCTCGTCGGAGAACAGCACTGCATCGCCGTCGAAGGCGATGCGAAGCTCGTCGCTGTCGTTCGTCGGCGCCGACGGGAAGATCGTCGCCGCGGCGTAACCGTCCTCGAGCGCTCGCCGCACGTCTCCGGTGTCGGCGGACAGGAACAGGTGCGCACCGAAGGCCGGCACGTAGCGCGACGTCGACTCGCCGCGCGTGAACGCAGCGCGGGTGATCGCGAGGCCGTAGTGCTTGATCGAGTTGAACACGCGCAGCCCGGTGTCGGCGCTGTTCCGCGACAGCAGAATCACCTCGACGTACTGCCGCGGCGGATGATTGAGGCGCAGGAGCTTCGTCACGAGGCCGAATGCCGGCCCCGGCGCGAGCACCTCGTCCTCGTGCTCGATCTGGAAGCGCTGATATGCCTCGACGCCGCTCTCGATGTAGATGCGGTGACTTTCGGCGAGATCGAACAGCGCACGCGAGCTGATCGCGACGACCAGCTTGTCCGCGAGCGTCGGCGCAGTCATTCGCGCAGTCTACCCTGCACGCAGCGAAGTCAGGCGGCGCGTTTCAGCTCGCTCTCGAGCTCGCGGAACAGCGCGCGGATCTGCGAGACGGCCCAGGCGAGATCGTCGCGCGGGATGTTGAGCGGCGGTGCGATGCGCACGACGGTCCCGTGCGTGTCCTTCGACAGGATGCCGCGGGCGAGCAGGCGATCGACGACCGGGCGCGCCGTGACGTAGCGCGCGTCGACTTCGATGCCGACGAAGAGCCCGCGTCCGCGCACGTCGCGCACGATGTGACTTCTGAGGTCGGCAAGCTCGCCCATCAGCCACTCGCCGAGCTCGGCCGAGCGCTCGACGAGCTTCTCGTCCTGCAGGACGTCGAGTGCCGCCATCGCGACGGCCGCCGCGAGCGGGTTGCCGCCGAACGTGCTGCCATGGTCACCCGGGTTGAAGACCTGCATCAGGTCATCGGTCCCGACCACCGCCGACACCGGCAACAGCCCGCCACCGAGCGCCTTGCCGAGAATCACGGCATCGGGCTTGATGCCCTCGTGCTCGCAGGCGAGCAGGCGCCCGGTGCGGCCGAGTCCGGTCTGAATCTCGTCGCAGATCATCAGCACGCGATGACGGCGGCAGATTTCGAGACAGCGCGCGAGGTATCCGGGCGGCGGCACGATGATGCCGCCTTCACCCTGGATCGGCTCGACGAGAAACGCCGCGGTGCGCGGCGTGATCGCGCGCTCGAGCGCGTCGGCGTCACCGTACGGAATCGTCGACAGCCCCGGAGGAAACGGGCCGAATCCGTCGCGATACTGCGCCTCGGTCGAAAGCCCGACGACGGCGATCGTGCGGCCGTGGAAGTTTCCCTGACAGCCGATGATTTCGGCGCGGCCCTCGGGAATGCCCTTGATCTTGTGTCCCCACTTGCGCGCCGCCTTCAGCGCGGTCTCGACCGCCTCGGCGCCGCCGTTGGCGGGCAGCACGCGGGGCAGCCCGGTCAGCTTCGCCAGGCGCTCGAACAGGTACGGCAGCTCGTCGTTGAAGTAGGCGCGGGACGTAACGCCGAGCTGCTGTGCCTGCGCGATCAGCGCGGCGACGATGCGCGGATGACTGTGTCCGAAGCTGACCGCCGAATACGCGCTCATCAGGTCGAGGTAGCGGCGTCCGTCGACATCCGACACCCAGCTCCCCTGGCCGCGGGTCAGCACCACGGGAAGCGGGTCGTAATTGTTGGCGCCGAACGCTTTCTCACGACCGACGAGGTCGGCAGCGACATCGGACAACAGGTGATTGCGGGGGGCCGCTTCGCGGCCGGCACGGGTTTCGTTGCTCATTGCGGACTCCTCGTCGAGGCGAGTCGCCGCGGCCACGAAAACCGATCAGGGATTTACGCGCACGGGCGGCCCGCAGGCGTCGCCGGGCTTGTGGCCCCGACGCCGGGTTGTGGTGTGATTCGTAGCAAGGCTCTGCCAAATCACGTTACAGAGGATAACTCGAAAGGTCGGTTCCAGCTAGTTGCACCGCACAAAACGTGCGCTTTATCGGCCAACACGCGTACTGGCAACAGGACCCGTGGTTTTAGATTATCGTGATGCACAGCACCATTCCTGACGAGCGGTCGGATTTAAGCACGAAAACGTTCCTCTCAACGGCCGCGAAGCCCTTGGAGAAGCCGGTCCTGCACGCCGCCAAAGGCGCCGTTCGACATCACGACAATGCGGTCGCCGGGGCGCGCCTCGCCGACGACGGCGGCGACGAGATCGTCGAGGCTCATATGAACCGCGGCGCGCGAACCGAGCGGCGCGAGGGCCGCGCCCACGTCCCAGCCCAGGCCGGCTGCGAAGCAGTGCACCCGGTCGGCCGGCGCGAGGCTCGCCGCGAGCCTTTCCTTCATCGTCCCGAGCTTCATCGTGTTCGAGCGCGGCTCCACCACGGCGAGGATGCGCCCGCGCGGCTCGGCCTCGCGCAGCGCGGCGAGCGTGCTCGTGATCGCGGTCGGATGGTGGGCGAAATCGTCGTACAGCGCGACGCCACCGGCCTCGCCGCGAAGCTCGAGGCGCCGGCGTACGCCGCGAAACGTCGCCAGGGCGGCAAGGCTCGTCGCGACCGGCACCCCGGCGTGATGAGCCGCCGCGAGGGCGGCGAGCGCATTGAGGCGATTGTGGTGCCCCGGCTGGAGAAGCCGCAGCGTTCCCAGCCGATCGCCGGCAAAGTCGACCTCACCGGCTTCGGAGACCGCCCACGACCGCCCGGGAGCGTCGAAATGCTCGACGGCGCTCCAGCATCCGCGCGCGAGCACGCGCTCGAGCGCGGCGTCGCCGGCGCGGACGATCAGCTTGCCGCTGCCGGGGACCGTGCGCAGAAGATGGTGAAATTGCGTCTCGATCGCTGCGAGATCCGTGAAGATGTCCGCATGATCGTATTCGAGGTTGTTGAGGACGAGGGTCCGCGGCCCGTAATGGACGAACTTCGACCGCTTGTCGAAGAACGCCGTGTCGTATTCGTCGGCCTCGATGACGAAATACCGGCTTCCGGTCGAGCGCGCCGAGACGCCGAAGCCGGCCGGGACGCCGCCGATCAGGAAATCGGGAGCGAGGCCGGCAACGTCGAGAACGTGCGCGAGCATCGACGCCGTCGTCGTCTTACCGTGCGTTCCCGCAACAGCGAGCACCCACTTACCAGGCAGGATCTCGTCGTGGAGCCACTGCGGCCCGGAGCGATAAGGCAGCCCGCGGTCGAGGATCGCTTCCATCAGCGGGTTGCCGCGCGAGACGACGTTGCCGACGACGAAGAGATCGGCGCCGCGGGCGAGCGCATCGAGTTGCGCAGGATCGTAGCCGTCGGCCATCACGACGCCGAGACTCTCGAGCTGCGTCGACATCGGCGGATAGACCTGCGCATCGCAGCCGGTCACCGTGTGCCCGTTCGCGCGCGCGATCGCCGCGATGCCGCCCATGAACGTGCCGCAGATGCCGAGGATGTGCAGGTGCATCGTTGTTATGAGGGCCGATCGAGCAGTCGCGCATTATCGCCGACGACGTATGGCGTGGCATGGAGCTTGCGCGGTCTATGATCCCGACCTCATGACGATCGACACTCCGCAGGCTCCGGACGCCGTCCCTGCATCTCCCTCCGCCGCGGCGGTCCCGTTCGCGGCGAGCATCCGACTGCGGCTCGTCGTGCTGGTCGTCGCCGTCGGCCTGCCGTTCGTCGCGTACATCGGCATCAGCGCGCTGCGCCAGGCGAGCGCAGAGCGCGACGAGGCGCGCGCGCGCCTCGTATCGGTCGCGCGCCTGGTCGCGGCGCGCGTCGACGACTACGCGAGCGACTTCGAATCGACACTGGCACTCGCGAGCCGCGGCGTGACGATCGATGCGGCGTCGACGGCGGCCAACGACGCCGCGCTGCAACGGCTTCGCAGCGACCTGCCGAAATCGATCAACAACATCGGGCTCTGGGACCTCACCGGCCGCAACGTCGGCACGTTCGACCGGGTACGGCGCGGCAGGAACCTCGACATCGGCGATCGCCCGTATTTCCGCCACGCACTGACCGAGGGAACCCTTGCGATCGACGGCCCGCTGGCCTCGCCCGCGGGTGATCCGATCGCGGTGTTCGCGCGACCGGTTCGCGGCGCCGACGGCCGCATCGCCGGGGTCGTCACGGCGTCGACGCGATTGTCGGAGCTCGCGTGGCTGCTCGACCCCAAGGGCGCCGTCCCGTTTCACGCCGTGGTGAGCCTCGTCAACGCCGATGACAAGCTTCTCGCGCGAAGCGGGAACGGCATCGACGATCACGGCGCCCGGCACCTCGTCGCGCGCGTCGCGACCGAGCGGGCGCCGTGGAACGTGGTGGTCGAAGCGCCGATGGCCGACGCCCTCGCCGCGTCGGGCGTGCATCCGTGGACGACCGTCGCGCTCGGCATCGCCTCGCTCGCGCTCGCCGCACTGCTCGCCTGGGTGGTCGGCCACCGCATCGCGATGCCGCTGCGCGAGCTCGCGCGCGACGCGCCGCGCTTCGGCGCCGGTGATCTCGGGCACCGGACGACGATCACCGACGCGAGCGAGGCAGGCGTGCTCGGCGGCACGCTGAACCGGATGGCCGACGCTCTGCAGCAGCACACGGCGAGCCTCGTCGATCGCTCGGGTGCGCTCGAGCACGCAACCCACGAGCTGCAGGAGCTTCTCGAAAGCCGCAGCCGCGCCGAGCAGGCACTGGCCGAATCGGCTGCGCGCGCTACCGAAGCGCTCGCGCGCGCCGAGGCGAGCGAGGAGCGACTGCGCCGCATCACCGACAACATCCCGCTGATGGTCGGCTACATCGATCGCGAACGGCGCTACCGCTTCAACAGCCGCTACTACGAGACCTGGCTCGGGCGACCGCTCGCCGAGATCACCGGCCATACGGTCGCCGAGGTGCTCGGGCCCGAGGTTTACGCGAGCGTCGGGCCGAACCTCGAGCGCGCGTTCGCCGGCGAGCGCGTCGACTACGACGTCGAGGTTCCCGGGCCGGATGGCGCGCGGCACGTGCGCGGAAGCTACATCCCGGATCGCGGTCCCGATGGCGAAGTGATCGGCGTGTTCACGTCGAGCGGCGATGTCACGCGCATCCGCGAAACCGAGCGCGAGCTCGAGCGCCTCGCGCAGTTCGACGCGCTGACCGGCCTCGCCAACCGCCATCGCTTCAACGACGGCATCGCCGCCGCGCTGCAGCGCTCGCAGCGCTCGGGCCTGCCGGTGGCGCTGCTGTTTCTCGACATCGACGGCTTCAAGACGATCAACGACACGCTGGGCCACGCGGCGGGCGACGACGTGCTGCTCGAGTTCGCGCACCGGCTGCTGCAGGCGGTGCGCTCGACCGACCTCGTCGCGCGGCTCGCCGGCGACGAGTTCGTCATCGTCCTCGAAGGCGTGCACGGGCGCGAAGAGGCGCGGTTCATCGCGCGCAAGATCATCGCCTCGATGCGGCGCGAGTTCCGCGCCGGCGACACGATGGTGCGCGTGACGACGAGCATCGGCATCGCGCTCGGCACAGGCGGCGAGACGACGTCCGAGGGGCTCCTGAAGCGTGCCGACAGCGCGCTCTACGCCGCCAAGCGCGAAGGGCGTGACCGCTTCGAGATCGCGATCTGACGCGGCGGGTGCGTCGACCGTCGGCGAGCGTCAGCCACCGACGAGCGTCGACCGTCGGCGAGCGTCAGCCATCGACGAGCGGCAGACGCACGGCGATCGTCACACCGTCGCCGTCGCTGCGGTCCGCGGCCTCGATCGAGCCGCCGTGATAGCGCGCGATCAGTCGCGCAACGAAGAGGCCGAGCCCGAGGTGCGTGCCGCCGCCCTGCGCGCGGACCGACACCATCGAGTCGAAGAGACGCGTGCGCATGCCCGCGGGCAGCCGCGGACCGGTGTCGGACACCGCGATGCTCGCCTCGTCCCACTGGCGCTCGACGCGCACGACGACCGGGCCGGAGGTGCGGAACTCGAGCGCGTTGGTGACGAGCTTGTCGAGCATCTGCGCAAGCAGGTCCGGCGAGCCGCTGACCGGAATCGTGCCGGTCGGCAGCGTGAGCTCGAACGGCACTTCGGGGTAGGCGCCGCGGTAGCCGTCGACGCAGGCCGCGACGACCGGCGCCGCATCGTAGCGCTCGCGCGGAGCGTCGGCGAGCGCCTGCTCGAGGCGCGCCGCTTCGGTCATGCGCGTGAGGATCGCGGTGAGCCTCGCGAGCCCCTCCTGGGCGCGGCCGATGTAGACGCGCGCGTCGGCTTCGAGCGGCTGCTGCTGCAGATTCTCGAGCGACGAGCGCACGACCGCAATCGGCGTACGCAGCTCGTGCGACAGGCGCCCGGCCATCTGCTCCTGATAATCGGCGAACTCGGCGAGGCGCGCGAGGGCGCTCGCGAAGCTGCGCGAAAGATCGCCGATCTCGTCGCGAGCGCCGCTCCCGGTGAACGCGCCGCGCACGCGCCCGTTCGCGTCGATCGCGGCCTCGGCGGCGTCGCGCAGCCGGCGAATGCGCGACGAGAGCCTCGACGCGAACAGCGTCAGCGCGACGGTGCCGAGGAGGACGAGCGCGAGCACGATGTTGAACAAGCGCTCGAACGCGAGGTTGCGCTCGGCGAGCACGCGGTTCGTCGTCTGCTCGACGACGACCGCTCCCTCGACGCGATCGCCGATCCAGACCGGGCTTGCTGCAGCGACGACTACGGCCTTGCCGTCGAGCGTCGTCCGGTGGTCGACGGAGAGGATGCCGGCGAGCGCGCCCTCGATGTCGCGACCGCGCGGCGGGCCGCGCGCCGCCGCCTCGTCGCGGAAGTTCTCGTTCGGCTGCTCGAGGATCAGGTGGTAGAGCGGCTCGAGCGTCGCGCGCTCGATGGCCCGCCACGCGGCGCCGAGCGCGGTTGCCGGCGGCTCCTCGGCCGGAGGATTCCTGCGCAACGAGCCGCTGTGCGCAAGGACGGTGAAGTCGCGCCCGACGACCCAGATCCGCGCGTCGACGCGCGACAGGCCGCGGATGATCTGCTCGATCTCGGGCGAGGCCGACGGCGGCAGTGCGGCACCGCCTTCGTCCGCGCTGCGCTCGTCGGCGAACGACGCAATCGGATCCGGCGGCATGTCGAACAGCCGCTGCCGGTCGTTGAGAGCGGTCGCGACCGCCTGCGCGGTCGCAATGAGGCTGCGGTCCTGCGCGTCGCGCAGAAAGTGCTCGATCTCGTTCAGGTACTGCCAGCCGAGCCAGGGAAGCGCCAGCAGCACCGTCAGCACCAGCACGAGCTGCGCGCGGATGCCGAGCGACGGCACCGTCCGCACGCTCCGGCCCGAATCAGGATGCGCCGGTGTCCCAGCGGTAACCGATGCCATAGACGGTCGCGATGCCATCGAAGCCCGGATCGATCGCCTGGAACTTGCGGCGGATTCGCTTGATATGCGAAGTGATCGTGCTGTCGTCGACGGTGATGTTCGCCTCGCGCATCAGGGTGTCGCGGTCCTTCACGTGCCCCGGATGCCGCGCGAGCGCGTGCACCATCCAGAACTCGGTCAGCGTGAGATCGACCCGCTCGCCCTTCCAGTGCGCAGTGAGGCGCTTCGCGTCGAGCGTGAGCGCGCCGCGGTGCTGCACGTCCTCGACCGTCGTCCCCGACTGCGCGACGTCGCTACGACGAAACAGCGCCGCGATGCGCGCGACGAGCTGGGGCAGGCTCGTATCCTTGGTGACATAGTCGTCGGCGCCGAGGCGCAGCCCTGCGACGATGTCGAAGTCGGAATCGCGCGCGGAGAGGAAGATGATCGGCACCGCCGCCGACATCGCGCGAAGCTCGCGGCACAGCGCGAAGCCGCCGTCGATATCGTCGCCGAGACCGACGTCGACGAGCGCGAGATCGGGGAGGCGCATGCGAAACGCGTCGAGCGCGCTTGCGCGGTCGGCGTAGCCCGCCACCTCGTAGCCGTGGCGGCGAAGCGCGTCGGCGACGTTCGCGCGCAGCGCCGGCTCGTCCTCGACGATCGCAATGCGGCGGCTCATTTGGTGATACGACGGCTCATAGGGCGATAGTGCAGCTCATACGACGATGCGGCGGCTCGTACGACGATGCGGCGGCTCATCGCGGCGATTGTGCGCCGCTGCGACTGCCATCGGTTTGCCAGATTTGATCGCCGCTTCGCCACGATTCGCGCGCGCCGATGCCGTGATCGAAGCGCTTACTGCAGGCTGCGATGAAGACGTACGCCGAACGGCCTGTCGTGGTTCCCGGTGCCTGGCGCGAGCTTGCGCGCCTCGTGCTCGCGAGCCTCGCGACCGGCGCCGCGGTCAGCATCGTGCTGGCGCTCGCGGTCTTCCTGGTTGCCGCGGCACCGCACTGAGCGCGGGTGCCGCGCGCTTGCCGCGCACTTGCCATGCACCTGCCGCGTACTTGCCACGCGTTTGCCGCGCACTTGCCACGCACTTGCCGCGATGGACGCGGCGCCGGTATAAAGCGTAAATGCACCCGGCCACTGCACGCCGCGCGGTCGCCGCGCTCGTCACCTCGAAGATCCGCGAGATCGCCAACGCCGGCCTCGAAGCCGGCGACGTGCTCGCATTCTGGTTCGGCGAGCCCGACCAGGTAACACCCGAATTCATCCGCGACGCGGCCGCCGCCGCGCTGGCCGCGGGCGAGACGTTCTATACACACAACCTCGGGCTTACCGAGCTTCGCGAGGCGATCGCCGGCTATCTGAGCGGTCTCCACCGGCCGACCGGGCCAGATGAGATCGCTGTCACCGCGTCGGGCATGTCGGCGCTGGCACTCGTGTTCCAGGCGCTCGTCGATCCCGGCGATCGCGTCGTCGCGGTCACTCCGGTGTGGCCGAATCTGGTCGAGATTCCGAAGGTCCTGTCGGCGAACGTCGAGACGATCGCGCTCGAATTCGGCCCGCGCGGCTGGTCGCTCGACCTCGACCGTCTCCTCGCCGCGCTGACGCCCGCGACGCGCGTGCTGGTGATCAACTCTCCGAACAATCCGACCGGTTGGACGGCGACGGCCGACGAGCAGCGGGCGATTTTCGAGCGCTGTGACCGCCACGGCATCTGGATCGTCGCCGATGACGTCTACGAGCGGCTCTACTACCGCGACGATGCGACCAGCAAACGCCGCAACGCTGCCTGCGAACGCAGCGAAGCTCGCTGCGCGCCGTCGTTCCTCGATTTCGCGCCGCCCGATGCGAGGCTCGTGAGCACGAACAGCTTCTCGAAAGCGTGGCTGATGACGGGCTTCAGGCTGGGCTGGATCGTCGCCCCGGCTGCACTCGTCCCCGAGCTCGCGACGCTGATCGAATACAACACGTCGTGCTCGCCGGCTTTCGTGCAGCGCGCCGGAATCGTCGCAATCGAGCAGGGCGAAGCGACGGTGGCGGCGACGCGCGCACGCTTTCGCCACGCGCGCGATCGCCTCATCGCGGCGCTTTCGCAGTTGCCCAACGTCGACGTCGCGCTGCCGCCCGGCGCGATGTACGCGTTCTTCCGTATCCGCGGGGTCGACGACAGCCTCGCGTTCTGCCGCGAGCTCGTGCTGCGCGAACGGCTCGGCCTCGCACCGGGGAGCGCATTCGGGCCCGCCGGCGAAGGCTTCGCTCGCTGGTGCTTCGCGGCGAGCGACGAGCGTCTCGACGAGGGTGTGCGGCGCCTTGCGCGTCACCTGCATGCCCGGGTGAGCCGCTGACGTGCCGGCGGAACGTCGCGGCATCGTCGCGACGCGCGAGGCAGCTGTTGCGCGCGCGCTCGCGTGGTTCGATGCCGGGCACTTCCTCGACACGCTGCGCCGCCGCGTCGCGTACCGCACCGAGAGTCAGCGCGCGGATGCCCGAAAAGAGCTCGTCGCGTATCTCCGCGACGAGCTTGCGCCCGGGCTCGCCGCGATGGGGTTCTCGTGGCGGCTCGTCGACGAGGACGCGGGTGCAGCGCCTTTCCTCATCGCCGGGCGCATCGAAGACCCGGCGCGAACGACGGTGCTCTCGTATGCGCACGGCGACGTCGTCGCGGGCCAGGAAGGGAAGTGGGGCGCCGGGCGATCACCGTGGCACGTCGCCGACGAGGGCGAGCGCTGGTACGGGCGCGGGACTGCCGACAACAAGGGGCAGCACAGCATCAATCTCGCCGCGCTCGCGCAGGTGCTCGAGGCGCGCGGCCGTCTCGGATTCAACGTCAAACTGATCGTCGAGACCGGCGAAGAGCTGGGCTCGCCGGGACTGCGCGCGCTGTGCGAGCGCGAGCGCGACGCACTCGCCGCCGAAGTCTTCATCGCGTCCGACGGCCCGCGCCTCACCGCGGCACGGCCGACGCTTTTCCTCGGATCGCGTGGAGCCTTCAACTTCGACCTCGTCGTCGAGCTTCGTGCCGGCGCGCACCATTCGGGAAACTGGGGCGGGCTGATCGCCAATCCGGCGACCATTCTCGCCGGCGCGATTGCCTCGCTCGTCGACGCGCGCGGCCGCATGCTGATCGACGCGCTGCGCACACACTTCGACGCGCACGGATTTCGCTCGGTTGCGGTCGTCCCGGCGAAGAGCACGACGATGCGTGCGACGCGCCTCGATCCCGCCAATCCGTGGGTCGCCAGAGTGGCAGCGTCGATCGAGCGCACGACCGGCGCGGCGCCGGCGATTCTTCCCGGGATCGGCGGCTCACTGCCGAACGACTGTTTCGCCGAGGTTCTCGCACTGCCGACGATCTGGATTCCCCACTCGTATCCCGCGTGCTCGCAGCACGCCCCCGACGAGCACCTGCTCGCCCCGGTGGCGCGCGATGCGCTCGCGATCATGACCGGCCTCTGGTACGACCTCGGCGACAACGCCGCGGCGTAAACTCGGCGCATCCCACGCCCGATCGCCCGCCGCCCACCAGGTGGCGACGATATTCGAGTCGCCATGAACGACAGCTCGCAGGACATCCGCACGCAGCGCCTCGACGAGATCATCCGCCTGGTCGACGCCAGGGTCGCCGCCGATCAGCGAAAGGCGCTGCAGGCGTTCATCGCGCGCTACTACGCGCAGGTCGACAGCGAGGATCTCGCCGAGCGCCTGCCCGCCGACCTCTACGGCGCCGCGCTGTCTCACTGGAACTTCGCGCGCCGGCGCGAGGCCGGGCATGCGCGGGTGCGCGTATTCAATCCGACGATCGAGGAGCACGGCTGGCAGTCGAAGCACACGATCATCGAGATCGTCAACGACGACATGCCGTTTCTCGTCGACTCGGTCGCGATCGAGGTCAACCGGCACCGGCTCACGATTCACCTGATCGTGCACCCGATCCTCGCCGTCGTCCGCAGCCCCGACGGGTTGCTGACAGGGTTGGCACCCGAGGGCACCGCGTCGCCGCACCGCGAGTCGTTCATCCACGTCGAGGTCGACCGCAGCTCCGACGCCGCCGCGATGGACGCGCTCGCCGCCGACGTGCTTCGCGTGCTCGGCGACGTTCGCGCGAGCGTCACCGACTGGAAGGCGATGCAGGCGAAGGCGCGCGAGATCGCACGTGCGATCGAGAACGATCCTCCGCCGCTCGCCGCGGACCAGCTCGCCGACGGCGCAGCGTTTCTCGACTGGCTCGCCGACAACCACTTCACGTTCCTCGCCTACCGCTGCCACGACCTCGTGAAGAAGGACGGCGAGGATGCGCTGCAGATCGTCCCCGGCAGCGGGCTGGGGTTCCTGCGCGAAGCACCCGGGCGCGACATTGCCGGCAGCTTCGCAGCACTTCCGCCGGAAGTGCGCGCCTATGCGCGGCGGCCCGAGCTCCTGATCATCACCAAATCGACGTCGCGCTCGACCGTGCATCGCGCGGGCTATCTCGATTACGTCGCGATCAAGCGCTTCGATGACAAGGGTCAGGTCTGCGGCGAGCACCGCTTTCTCGGGCTCTTCACGCATCGCGCCTATAGCGCCAACCCGTCCGAGATTCCGCTCCTTCGTCACAAGACGGCGAACGTGATCCGGCGCGCCGGGCTGCCGCGCGGCGGGCATGCCGAGAAGAACCTCATCAACATCCTCGACAACTACCCGCGCGACGAGCTCTTCCAGACGCCCGAGGACGAGCTCCTGCAGACGGTGACCGGCATCCTGCACCTCGGCGATCGCCAGCGCTTTCGGCTGTTCGTGCGCCGCGACCCGTTCGAGCGCTTCATCACCTGTCTCGTCTTCGCTCCGCGCGAGAGCTACACGACCGAGGTGCGCCAGAAGTGGCAGGCGATGCTGCAGCAGGCATTCAACGGCCAGAGCTCGGACTTCAACGTCAACCTGTCCGAGTCGGCGCTCGCGCGGGTGATGATGACCGTGCGCACGACGCCGGGCCAGGTGCCTCCGTTCGACGTGCGCGCGCTCGAGGCGCGGCTCGCGAGCGCCGCGCGGCGCTGGAGCGACGATCTGCGCCAGGCGCTGATCGAGGCGACCGGCGAGGCGCGCGGCAACGCGCTCTTCCACGACTTCGGTGCAGCGTTTCCCGCCGGGTATCGCGAGGACTTCGCCGGGCGCGCCGCGGTTCCCGACATCGAGATGATGGACCGCCTGACTCCGGCCGAGCCGGTCGGCATGTCGCTGTACCGGCCACTCGAAGCGGCGCCGAACGCGCTTCGCTTCAAGCTTTTCCGGCAGGGCGCTCCGGTCGTACTGTCGGACAGCCTGCCGATGCTCGAGCGCATGGGGATGAGGGTGCAGGACGAGCGCCCGTACCGCATCGCGCCCGAAGGCCGTGCGCCGATCTGGATCCACGACCTCGGGCTCACTGCCGCGGCGACCGAGACCGAGATCGAGGTCGATGCGCTGCACCCGGTATTCGACGACGCGTTCGGGCGCGTCTTCCGCGGCGAGGTCGAGAGCGACGACTTCAACCGGCTGGTCACGCTCTCGCGGCTGCCCGCGGTCGAGATCACGATCCTGCGCGCCTACGCGCGCTATCTGCGCCAGATCGGATTCAATCTCTCGCAGGCGTTCATCGAGTCGACGCTCGCCGCGCACCCGGCGATCGCCGTGCAGCTCGTGGCCCTCTTCAAGCTGCGCTTCGATCCGGCGGCGGGGGCCGACGCCGATGCGCGCGCCACTGCGACGGTGCAGGCGATCGAGCAGGCGCTCGAGGCTGTCGCCAACCTCTCCGAAGACCGCGTCCTGCGCCACTACCTCGCGCTCATCCTCGCGACGACGCGCACCAACTACTGGTGCCGCGATACGGACGGCGCGCCGAAGCGCTTCGTGTCGTTCAAGTTCGATCCTTCGCTGGTGCCGGACCTCCCCGAGCCGAAGCCGATGTTCGAGATCTTCGTCTACTCGACGCGCTTCGAAGGCGTGCATCTGCGCGGCGGTCGCGTCGCGCGCGGCGGGCTGCGCTGGTCGGACCGCGCCGAGGATTTCCGCACCGAGGTGCTCGGCCTCGTGAAGGCGCAGATGGTGAAGAACGTCGTCATCGTGCCGGTCGGCTCGAAGGGCGGCTTCGTGCTGAAACGCGCGCCGTCACCCGCCGATCGCGACGCGTACCTGAAGGAAGGCGTCGCCTGCTACGAGGACTTCCTGCGCGGCCTCCTCGACCTCACCGACAACCGCGTCGGCGATCGCGTCGTGCCGCCCACCGGCGTGCACCGCCACGACGGCGACGATCCGTACCTCGTCGTCGCCGCCGACAAGGGCACGGCGACCTTCTCCGACTACGCGAACGGCATCAGCGCCGAATACGGCTTCTGGCTCGGCGACGCGTTCGCCTCCGGAGGGTCCGCCGGCTACGACCACAAGGAGATGGGCATCACCGCGCGCGGCGCGTGGGAGTCGGTCAAGCGCCACTTCCGCGAGATGGGCGTCGACACGCAGTCGACCGATTTCACCTGCGTCGGCATCGGCGACATGTCGGGCGACGTGTTCGGCAACGGGATGCTGCTGTCGAAGCACACCCGCCTCGTCGCCGCGTTCGACCATCGTCACATCTTCCTCGATCCCAATCCCGACGCGGCCTCGTCGTTCGCCGAGCGCGAGCGGTTGTTCAGGCTGCCGCGCTCGTCGTGGGCCGACTACGACGCCGCCCTCGTTTCGCCGGGGGGAGGAGTCTTCCCGCGCTCCGCCAAGTCGATCACCGTCGGCACCGAGGCCGCGAAAGCGCTCGCGATTCCGGCGGGCGCGATGACGCCGCAGGAGCTCATCAACGCGATCCTCAAGGCACCGGTCGATCTCCTCTACAACGGCGGCATCGGCACCTACGTCAAGGCATCGACCGAGTCGCATGCGCAGGTCGGCGACCGCGCCAACGATCTGCTGCGCGTCGACGGTCGCGAGCTTCGCTGCAAGGTCGTCGGAGAGGGCGGCAACCTCGGTTTCACCCAGCTCGGGCGCATCGAGTTCGCCGAGGCCGGTGGACGCATCTACACCGACGCGATCGACAACTCGGCCGGCGTCGACACCTCGGACCACGAGGTCAACATCAAGATCCTGCTCGGGCTCGCGGTCGCCGACGGCGAGCTGACGGTGAAGCAGCGCGACGCGCTCTTGCACGAGATGACCGACGACGTCGCCGCGCTGGTGTTACGCGACAACTATTTCCAGACGCAGGCGCTCTCCGCGATGAACCGCATCGCGCCGCAGCTCCTCGACGCGCAGCAGCGCTTCATCCAGTACCTCGAAAAGAACGGCCGCCTGCATCGCGCGATCGAGTTCCTGCCGTCGGACGAGGCGATCGCCGAGCGGCGCGCGCAGGGCCGCGGCCTCGCGACGCCGGAAAGCGCCGTGCTGTTCGCCTACAGCAAGATCTGGCTCTACGACGAGCTCGTGGCGTCGACCCTTCCCGACGACCCGTGGGTCGCGACGGCGCTCGTCCGCTATTTCCCGCCCGCCCTGCGCGATCGCTACGCGGCGTACATGCCGCGCCATCCGCTGAAGCGCGAGATCATCGCGACCCACGTCGTCAACAGCATGCTGAATCGCGTCGGCAGCACGTGGGTGCACCGGCTGATGGAGACCACCGGCGCAAAGGCCGACGAGATCGTGCGCGCGTACCTGTTGACGCGAGAGGTGTACGGCTTCCCCGACCTCTGGCAGCAGGTGGAGGCGCTCGACAACAAGGTCGACGACGCGGTCCAGATCACGATGCTGATCGAGACGAGCCGCCTCCTCGAGCGCGGAACGACGTGGTTCCTGCGCTCGCGCCGCCTTTCCGAGGACATGGGAGCGACCATCGCCCGCGTCGCGCCGCGCGTCGACGCGCTCGCGGGCAGGCTCGCGACGCTGAGCGACGCGGCCGACCGCACGCGCATCGACACGATGGTGCAGTCGTATGTCGCGCGCGGCGTGCCGGAAGCACTCGCAACCCGCGTCGTCACGCTCAACAGCCTCTACGCGACGCTCGACATCGTCGAAGTGGCCGACGCGACCGGGCGTCCCGTCGAGCTCGTCGCCGAAATCTACTTCACCGTGTCGGCGCGCCTCGGCGTGCCGTGGCTGCGCGCGAAGATCGCTGCGCTGCCGGCCGACCAGCACTGGCGGATGCTCGCGCGCGGCGCGATGGAGGACGACCTCTCGGGCCTGCAGCGCACGATCACCGGCGAAGTGCTGACCGGGGCGGCGGGCCTCACCGAGGCGGCGGCGCTGATCGATGCGTGGAGCGAGCGCAATCGGCGCGCGATCGCGCGCGCGGAGCAGCTTCTCGCCGAACTGCGGGCCGCGCCGGAGACGGACACGTCGATGCTGGCGGTGGCGCTGCGCGAGCTGCGCAGCCTCGCGTAGCGGAGTCGCGGCCGTCGCCTCGGGACCGCCAGTCGCGGTTGTGCCAGCGCGCCACGCCCGGCAGGCTATTCGGGAATGCTCGGACTCGGCAAACGCCTGCCTGCGGGTCCCGGCGCGGCCTCGCCAGGTGTGCGCCTGCGGCGGCCGTGAAGGCGTGCTGGGCTCCCCGCGCCACCCGCTACGGCAGGCGCCTCCACTCGCATTCCCGAACAGCCTGCCGGTCGTGGTGCGCCAACGGGCATCCGCGGCGGCGCACGGCCGCTTCGCCACGACCGCTTCGTCGTCGCACGCGCGAGTCCGATCGCGGATCCGGCACCGTGCACGCTCGGACACGCCCCGTCGCGCGGGTCCTTCAGAAATGCGAGTGGAGGCGCCTGCCGTCGCGGGTGGCGCGCCGAGCGAGCCCGGGCGCACCGTATGGCTGCCGATGTCCCCGAGCGATGGCGCGCCGGGCACCCGCAGGCAGGCGTTTGCCGACTCCGAGCATTTCTGAAGCGCCCGCGCGACGGGGCGTGCCCGAGCGCGCGACGGGGCGTGTCCGAGCGCGCGTCGCGGCGGGCGGATGCTGCGCTGCGGTAGGATAATGCCCGGGATGCCCCCGAACGCGGAAGGAGTCGAAGATGGCCAGCCAGCGCGAAGTAGTGATCGTCAGCGGCGTACGCACGGCGATCGGAGACTATGGCGGTTCGCTCAAGGACCTCGCGCCGAGCGATCTTGCCGCGCGCGTGGTGCGCGAGGCGGTGGCGCGCGCGAAGGTC
>DASVGI010000143.1:0-2647 GCA_036379595.1 Casimicrobiaceae bacterium
CCGCCCACGTCCGAGAAACGCCGCGATGGACCTCGCCGCCTTCCGCTACGTTGTCATCGAGGGGCCGATCGGCGCCGGCAAGACGAGCCTCGCGCGCCGCCTCGCCGAGCGCCTGCACGCCGACACGCTACTCGAACGCCCCGACGACAATCCGTTCCTCGCGCGTTTCTATGGCGACATGTCGCGCTACGCACTGCCGACGCAGCTCACGTTTCTGTTCCAGCGCGTCGATCAGTTGCGCGGGCTCGCCCAGCTCGACCTGTTCCGGCGCCCGACGGTCGCCGATTTCCTGCTCGACAAGGACCCGCTGTTCGCGCGGATGAACCTCTCCGACGACGAGTACGCGCTCTACGAGAAGGTGTTCTCGCATCTCCGCGCGCAGGCGCCGGTGCCGGACCTCGTCGTCTACCTGCAGGCGCCGGTCGATACGCTGGTCGATCGCGTGCAGCGCCGCGGCGTCGATTTCGAGCGCTCGATCCCCGCCGAGTACCTCGCGCGGCTCGCCGACGCGTACACGCGATACTTCTACCGCTACGAGGGCGCGCCGCTGCTGATCGTCAACAGCGAGCGGCTCAACTTCGTCGACGACGACGGCCATCTCGATCTCCTGATGCGCAGGCTCGCCGACATGCGCAGCCAGCGCGAATTCTTCAATCTCGGGAGCCAGGCATGACGACCAGCGATCAGGCACCCGCGCTGTCCGGCGCTTCGACCCCGCGCTACGCCGATCCGCAGGCGCGCACCACGCGCGTCTCGGTGCCCGCACTTCAGGCGATGGCGCGCGAAGGCAGGCGCATCGCGATGCTGACCTGCTACGACGCGAGCTTCGCTGCGCGCTGCGACGAAGCCGGCGTCGATGTTCTTCTCGTGGGGGACTCGCTCGGCAACGTGATCCAGGGGCATGCGTCGACGCTTCCCGTCACGCTCGCCGACGTCGTCTACCACACCGGCTGCGTCGCGCGCGGGTCGACGCGCGGGCTCGTCATCGCCGACCTCCCGTTCGGCAGTTATCAGGCGAGCCGCGAGGCGGCCTACGAGGCGTCTGTTGCCGCGCTGCGGGCCGGAGCACAGATGGTGAAGCTCGAAGGCGGCGCGTGGCTCGCGCCGACGATCGCATTCCTCGTCGAGCGGAGCATCCCCGTCTGCGGGCACATCGGCCTCACGCCGCAGTCGGTGCACGCGTTCGGCGGCTATCGCGTGCAGGGCAAGACCGAGCCTGCCGCCGAGGCGCTCGTCGCCGACGCGCGCGCGATCGGCGCGGCGGGCTGCGCGTTGATCGTCGTCGAGTGCGTGCCGCGCGCACTGACGCCGCGCCTCGCTGCCGCGGCGAACGTACCGCTGATCGGCATCGGTGCAGGTCCCGAGTGTGAGGGGCAGGTGCTCGTCATCTACGACGCGCTCGGCATCACCTCCGGCAAGCCGGCGCGCTTCGTGAAGAACTTCATGGCCGGCGCGACGAGCATCGAGGCGGCGCTCGCGGGCTACGTCACGGCCGTGCGCGACGGCTCCTTCCCCGCGCCCGACCACTGCTTCTAACTTCTATCCTCGCTCCTCTATCCTCTATCCTCGCCCATCGTCCTCACTCCTCTATCCTCCCTCCTCGCAAATGGACATCATCGAATCGGAAGAGGAACTGCGTAAGCGCCTGCGCCACGCCGGACGCGTTGCATTCGTGCCGACGATGGGCGGCCTCCATGCGGGACACCTCGCCCTGATGGGGATCGCGCGTCGCCACGCGGACTGCGTCGTCGCGAGCATCTTCGTGAACCGGCTGCAGTTCGGCCCGAACGAGGACTTCGACCGCTACCCGCGCGGGCTCGAATCCGACTGCGCCGCACTCGAGCGCGAAGGCGTCGACGTCGTGTTCACGCCGCACGAGCAGGTGATGTACCCGACGCCCCAGGTCTACCGCGTGCAGCCGCCGCCGCTTGCCGATGAGCTCGAAGGTGCTTTCCGCCCCGGGTTTTTCCACGGTGTCTGCACGGTGGTGCTGAAGCTCTTCAACATCGTGCAGCCGCAGGTCGCCGTGTTCGGCAAGAAGGACCGCCAGCAGCTGAAGATCGTGCGTGGCATGGTGCAGCAGTTCGACCTGCCGATCCAGATCGTGCCCTGCGAAACGGTGCGCGCCGACGACGGGCTCGCGCTGGCGTCGCGCAACCGCTACCTGTCGCCTTCCGAGCGGATCGAGGCGCCGCGCCTCTACCGCACGCTGCGCACGATCTCCGACGCGATCGCCGCAGGGCGCACCGACTATGCGAACCTCGAAGTCGAGGCGCGCGCCGAGCTCGCGAGGAACGGCTGGAAGGTCGATTACATCGTCGTGCGCCACGGCCTTGCGTTGCGCATTCCGCACCCCGAGGGCTTCGATCATCCGAACCTGCTGATCGCGCTCGGCGCTGCGACGCTCGGAACGACGCGACTCATCGACAACGTCGACGTCATTCCGAAGGACGGTGAGGACTAGGGCCTGTCGACGCTCCAGACCCCGGCACGAACGGGTCGTACTCTCGCCGCGTTCGCCATTGCCGCCGCGGTAACACTTCTCGCCGGCTGCGCGAGCGAGACGTTCGCCCCGGGCCCGCCCGGTTCGCGGCTCACGCCGGCGCAGGGTCGCGCGCTCGCCGAGCGAGCGCTTCCCGAGCGCGTC
>DASVGI010000144.1:0-16965 GCA_036379595.1 Casimicrobiaceae bacterium
GCGCAGATCGTCGAGGGCCTGCTCGGCAGCACGATCGTCGGCTTCCATACGCCGTACCATTGCCGCAACTTTCTCGAAACGATCGATCGCGTCCTCGAAGCGCGCATCGAATACGCGGCGTCGCGCGTCTCGCACGGCGGCATCGTGTCGCACGTCGAGGCCTATCCGATCTCGATCGAGTGGCCGACGCCGTGGCTCGCGACGCAGCCCTCGGTCGACGAATGCCGGCGCCGGGTGCGTGAGGTGAACGGCCTTCCCGACGGAACGCTGATCGGCCTCGGTGTCGACCGGATGGATTACACGAAGGGGATCATCGAGCGGCTGAATGCGGTCGAGCGACTGCTCGAGCGCAACCCGGGGCTCGTCGGCCGGTTCGCGTTCATCCAGATCGCGGCGCCGACCCGCTCGTCGCTCGGCGAGTATCGGCGCTTCGAAGGCGAGGTGCACGCATTGACCGAGCGGATCAACGCGCGCTTCGCGCGTGCCGCCGTGCCGCCGATCGTCCTGCGCGCCGAGCACCACGAGCCGCGCGAGATCAACGAGTACTATCGCGCCGCCGACGTCTGCGTCGTGACGAGCCTGCACGACGGCATGAACCTGGTCGCGAAGGAATACGTCGCGGCGCGCGACGACGAGCGCGGCGTGCTCGTCCTGTCGCGCTTCACCGGCGCCGCGCGCGAGCTTTCCGACGCGCTCGTCGTCAATCCGTATCACCTCGACCAGTGCGCCGGAGCGCTGAAGCGCGCGCTGGCGATGCCGGTCGGCGAGCAGCGGGTGCGGATGCGCAGCATGCGTCTGCTCGTCCAGGAATACAATGTTTATCGATGGGCCGGTGCGATGCTGCTCGACGCCGCGCGGCTGCGCCAGCGCCAGCGGATCGTCGAGCGAATCGATCTCAAGGGCCGGTCCGCCCCGGACCCGGGTTGATCCACGCGCTTTCGTTCGCCGGCCGCGCGCGCCTCGACGATCTTCTCGATCGTCGGCCGCTGCTCGCGTTCGATATCGACGGGACGCTGGCGCCGCTCGTCGACCGGCGCGACGAGGTGCGTCTGCCGGGGCGCGTGCAGCAGCTGCTGGCGGCGATCGCCGAACACGCCGTCGTCGCCGTCGTCACCGGGCGTGCGGTCGACGATGCGCGCCGGATGCTGCGCTTCGAGCCGCGTTACCTCGTCGGCAATCACGGCGCCGAAGGACTCCCCGGCTCGGAAGCGAAGCGTGCGGCACTCACCGCGGTCGTGCGCGGCTGGAGCGCCGCGTTCGCCGCGGGAGAACCGCTTCCGGGCGGAGTCGAGATCGAGGACAAAGAGTTGTCGCTGTCGCTGCATTACCGGCGGGCGACCGATCGCAAGGCGGCAGCGGCGTCGATCGGGCGTCGTATCCGTGCGCTCGCTCCGGCTCCGCAGGTCATTCGCGGCAAGGCCGTCGTCAACCTGCTGCCGGCGGGGGCGCCCGACAAGGGCGCGGCGATGGAGGTGCTGCTTGCGACGTCGGCCGCGCGCGCGGCGCTCTACGTCGGCGACGACGTGACCGACGAAGCGGTCTTCGCGCGTGCGCTTCCCGGCGTGCTGTCGGTCCGTGTCGGCATGTTGCGCACGAGCGCGGCCAGTCTCTACCTTCGCGATCAGCGCGAGATCGACGCCTTGCTCGCGCACGTTGCCGAACGGCTCGGCATCCCGGCAGCGCGTGTGTCGGAGCGACGCCCGTGAGCGCAGGTGCAGGCGCGGCAGTCGCAGCGACGCTCGTGAGCGCCGACGCAGGTGCGGCAGCGACCCTCGACCTCGCGCTGATCGGCAACTGCGCGTTCAACGCGCTCGTCGATCCGCGCGGCGCGATTGTCTGGTGCTGCATGCCGCGCCCGGATGGGGACCCGGTGCTGCACGCGCTGCTCGGTGGTGCCGGACCGGGCGCGAGCGGACGGTTCGCGGTCGACGTCGAGGGCCTCGCCGCTTCGCGCCAGCAGTACGTCACGAACACCGCGGTGCTGACGACCGAGCTCACCGACCGCCACGGCAATTCGCTGCGGATCACCGACTTCGCTCCCCGATTCTTCGCTCGCGGGCGAAGCTTCCGGCCGCTCTTGCTCGTGCGCCGCATCGAGCCGCTGCACGGGCACCCGACGATCAGGGTCGTCCTCGAGCCCGGCTTCGACTACGGTGCGCGCCGACCCGAGCTCGCGCGCGGAAGCCACCACGTCCGCTACGTCCATTCGGGTCAGTCGCTGCGCTTGTCTACCGACATGCCGGTGACCTACGCGCTCGGCGCCACCGCGCACCGCCTCGACGCGCCGATCAATCTCCTGTTCGGCGTCGACGAGACCGTCGATCGCGACATCGGCGAGCTCGCGCGCGATTTCGAGGAGCGCACGCTCGACTACTGGCGTCGCTGGACGAGGGCACTCGCGGTGCCGCTCGAATGGCAGGACGCGGTGATCCGTGCGGCGATCACGCTGAAGCTATGCGCGTTCGAGGAGACCGGAGCGATCATCGCCGCCGCGACGACGAGCATTCCTGAGGCGCCGGACACGGGCCGCACCTGGGACTACCGCTATTGCTGGCTGCGCGACGCGTTCTTCGTGCTGCGCGCGTTGAATGGCCTGTCCGAGGTCGCGACGATGGAGGATTACCTCCGCTACCTCGCGAACCTCGTGCATCGCGCCGAGCCGGGCGGGCACCTGCAGCCGGTGTACGGCATCGGTCTCGAAGCCGAGCTCCCCGAACGCCTGCCGGGATCGCTCCCGGGCTATCGCAATTCGGACCCGGTGCGCGTCGGAAACCAGGCGTGGGAGCACAGCCAGCACGACGTCTACGGGCACGCGGTGCTCGCGGCGACGCAGGCATTCTTCGACCGCAGGTTGCTTCGCCCCGCCGGCATCGACGAATTCAGGCGTCTCGCGTGGCTCGGCGAGCGCGCTCACGCGCTCTCCGGTGAGCCCGATGCCGGCATCTGGGAGTTTCGCAACCGCGCGGCGATCCATACGTCGTCGTCGACGCTGTGCTGGGCGGCGTGCGACCGGCTCGCGACGATCGCGCGCCACGTCGGCGAGGCCGACGCCGCGCATCGCTGGCACGATCGGGCGCGCCGCATGCGCGACGTCCTGCTCGCGCGCGCGTGGAGCGAGAAGCGGCGCGCATTCGTCGGCACGTTCGACGGCGACGACCTAGACGCCTCGGTGCTGCTGATGGGCGAGGTCGGGCTCCTTTCCCCCGACGACCCGCGCTGGCGCTCGACGCTGCACGCGATCGGGCAGGGGCTTCGCTCAGGCGATCACGTGTTTCGCTACGTTGCCCCGGACGACTTCGGTACGCCGACGATGGCGTTCACTGCGTGCACGCTCTGGTACGTCGATGCGCTCGCGCGCTCCGGATCGCACGCCGAGGCGCGCGAGATGTTCGAGCACCTGCTTTCCAAGCGGACCTCGCTCGGGCTGCTGGCCGAGGACATCGACCCGGCGAGCGGGGAGCAGTGGGGCAACTTCCCGCAGACCTACTCGATGGCCGGCATCATCAACACGGCGATCAGGCTCTCGCGGCGCTGGGAGAGCGTGCTCTGACGCCGGCGAGGCTATAATCGCGTGCCCGAACCAGGAAGACCGAGCATGGAAGCCGAGCAACTCAACGCGATCGCCACCCGCATCGCGGGCCTCGAGGAGCGCACGACTCAGCTCCGGAGGTACCTTTGACTTCGATCTGAAGGCGGCGCGTCTCGCCGCGGTCGAGCGCGAGCTCGAGGATCCGAAGATCTGGGACAACCCCGCGCGCGCGCAGGAGCTCGGCCGCGAGAAGAAGGCGCTCGACGGCGTCGTGCACACGCTGGCCCGCCTGCAGAGCGGGCTCGACGACAGCAGGGAGCTCTATGCGCTCGCGCGTGCCGAGGGCGACGACGCCGCGCTCGCGTCGATCGTCGACGACGTCGCGCGGCTCGAGCAGGGCGTGTCCGAGCTCGAGTTCAGGCGGATGTTCCACCACCCGCTCGATCCCGGCAACGCGTTCATCGACATCCAGGCCGGCAGCGGCGGCACCGAGGCGCAGGACTGGGCGGCGATGCTGCTGCGCATGTATCTGCGCTACGCCGAGCGCAGGGGCTACAAGGTCGAGCTCCTCGAAGAATCGCCCGGCGAGGTCGCGGGCATCAAGAGCGCGTCGGTCAAGGTCGACGGCGACTATGCCTACGGATACCTGCGCACCGAGACCGGCGTGCATCGTCTCGTGCGCAAGAGCCCATTCGATTCCAATGCGCGGCGCCACACGTCGTTCGCGAGCGTGTTCGTCTACCCCGAGGTCGACGAATCGATCGAGGTCGAAATCAATCCCGCCGACATCCGCGTCGACACCTATCGCGCTTCCGGCGCCGGAGGGCAGCACATCAACAAGACCGATTCGGCGGTGCGCATCACGCACCTGCCGACCAACATCGTCGTGCAGTGCCAGAACGACCGCTCGCAGCACCGCAATCGCGCCGAGGCGATGGCGATGCTGAAGTCGAAGCTCTACGAGCTCGAGCTCCGAAAGCGCCAGGAGGAGCAGGCGAAGCTCGAGGATTCGAAGACCGACATCGGCTGGGGCCACCAGATCCGCTCGTACGTGCTCGATCAATCGCGGATCAAGGACCTGCGCACCGGCTACGAAGTCGGCAACACGCAGGCGATTCTCGACGGCGACCTCGACGATTTCATCTCGGCAAGCCTAAAACAAGGAGTGTGAACCCCCATGTCGACCCATAGCGATACGTGCACCTGTCCGGATCTTCCCCATCGCCGCCATTTCCTCGGCGCGTCGCTCGCGGCGGTCGCGGCTCTTGCGGGTGCCGGAGTGCCGATCGAGACGGCACGCGCGGCTGCGTTGACCGCAGCGCAGCGCGACAAGCTCTCCCCGGACGACGTCCTGGCACTGATGCACAAGGGCAACCGGCGCTTCGCCAAGGGCGAGCGACAGGCCCACAACTATCTTGCCCAGCAGCGCGCGAGTGCCGCGGGACAGTATCCGTTCGCGGTGCTGTTGAGCTGCATCGATTCGCGGGCGCCGGCCGAGACGATCATGGATCTCAAGATCGGCGATGTCTTCAACACCCGCCTTGCCGGCAACATCGAGAACGCTGACGCGCTCGGCGGAATGGAATTCGCGTGCAAGCTGATGGGCGCCAGGGTGATCCTCGTCATGGGGCACACGGGCTGCGGGGCGATCAAGGGAGCGATCGACCACGCCGAGCTCGGCAATCTCACCGGATTGCTCGACAAGATCAAGCCTGCGGTCGAGGCAACCGAGTACAAGGGCGAGCGGACGTCGAAGAACTATGCGTTCGTCGACGCCGTCGCGCGCAGGAACGTCGAGCTCACGATCGACGGCATCCGCAGGAACAGTCCGGTGCTGGCCGGCATGGAGTCGAGCGGCGCACTGAAGATCGCCGGATCGATGTACGACCTGAAAACCGGGGTCATCGATTTCTTCCACGCATGAAGCAGCAGTCGGCGGCTGAGCACGCGATGTCTACGCCGGAAGGGGCCGAACCCGCCGACGAAAGCGGCATCATCGCCGAGCGCCGCGCGAAGCTCGCGGCGCTGCGCGCGGTTGGGCACGCGTATCCGAACGATTTTCGGCGCGACGCGCTCGCCGGTGAGCTCCACGCCGCGTGGGACGCGAAGGAGAACGCCGAGCTCGAGCCGGCGGCGATCCGCGTCACCGTCGCGGGCCGGATGCTCCTGAAGCGCGTGATGGGCAAGGCGTGCTTCGCAACGATCGCCGACATGTCGGGTCGCCTGCAGCTCTACGTCACGCTCGACGGCGTCGGCGCCGAGGCGCTCGATGCGTTCAAGCGCTGGGACCTCGGCGATATCGTCGGCGCGAGCGGAACGCTGTTCAAGACGAAAACCGGCGAGCTCACCGTGCGCTGCGACGCGGTCCGTCTCCTCGCGAAAGCGCTGCGCCCGCTGCCCGAGAAGTTCCACGGCATCACCGACCAGGAGCAGCGCTATCGGCAGCGCTATCTCGATCTCATCGCGAACGCCGCGTCGCGCGACGTGTTCGTCAAGCGCTCGCGCATCGTGCAGGCGGTGCGCGAGTTCTTCGTCGCGCGGGGCTTTCTCGAAGTCGAGACGCCGATGATGCACCCGATTCCGGGAGGTGCGGCGGCGCGGCCGTTCGTCACCCACCACAACGCGCTCGACATGGAGCTCTATCTGCGCATCGCGCCGGAGCTCTATCTGAAGCGCCTCGTCGTCGGCGGTCTCGAGAAGGTGTTCGAGATCAACCGCAGCTTCAGAAACGAGGGGATCTCGACGCGGCACAACCCCGAGTTCACGATGCTCGAGTTCTACGAGGCGTACCGTGACTACCGTTACCTGATGGAGCTCACCGAGGAGCTCTTGCGCGAGGTCACGCTGAAGGTGCTCGGCACGACGACGGTCACGTATCAGGGAGAGACAATCGACCTCGGCGCCCCGTTCGATCGCCTGACGATGGCGGAGGCGATCCATCGCTATCACCCGCAGCACGCGCTCGCCGATCTTTCGAGCGACGCTTATCTGAGGCAGGCGCTCCTGCCGCATGCCGTCGAGGTGTTCGCAACCGACGGGGTCGGCCTCCTGCAGCTGAAGCTCTTCGAGGCGACGACCGAGGCGAAGCTCGTGCAGCCGACGTTCATCGTCGCGCACCCGACCGACGTGAGCCCGCTCGCGCGCGCGAGCGACGCCGATCCCGGCGTCACCGAGCGCTTCGAGCTCTTCATCACCGGCCGCGAATTCGCGAACGGTTTCTCCGAGCTCAACGATCCCGAGGACCAGGCGGCGCGCTTCGCCGCGCAGGCGAGCGCGAAGGAGGCGGGCGACGAGGAGGCGATGTACTACGACGCCGACTACGTACGCGCGCTCGAATACGGCCTGCCGCCGACGGCGGGCGAGGGCATCGGCATCGATCGTCTGGTGATGCTTCTGACCGACAGCCCGTCGATCCGCGACGTGATCCTGTTTCCGCAGCTCAAGCGCGAATCCTGACGCCAGAAACCCGGGACGTACCACGTTTGTTGGGAAGGTTGGGACGGCTCCGAATTCAGGCGTCCGCCGCGCCGGGCCGAGCGGTGGGGGTGCTACGCCGCGCTCTACACCGACCGCGGAGACGGCAGTTGGAGCGTCGGTGTGATGCTGCAGATCCTGTCTCCGCGGTCGAACTCGCGCGCCGCAGCATCCCCACCGCTTCCCGGCGCGGTGGGTCCGTGCAATCGGAAACGTTCCCATGCTCCCGAAAAAACGTGGTACGTCCCGGGTTCCTCCGGGTTCCTCGTTACTTCGTTACTTGCGTTTTGACATATACCATACACAGGTATAGTATTGCCCGATGGATGCCGCGACTCCGGTCGCCGCGGAAAAGAAATCCCGCGTCGACCTCGCTCTCGAAGGGATGACCTGCGCCGCCTGTGCGGCGCGGATCGAGAAGGTGCTGAACCGCGTCGACGGCGTCGACGCTGCGGTGAACTTCGCGACCGAGACTGCGCGCGTGCGCTACGACCGCGCCCGCGTCGACACCGACGCGCTGATCGCCGCGGTGGCGCGCGCCGGGTACGGCGCCCGCGTCAAGGTCGACGAGGCCGCCGAGCGCGAGCGCGAGGCCGCGCGGCGGCTCGCCGCGTGGCGCTCGCTGCGGCGCGAGCTCGCGGCGGCGATCGTGCTCACGATTCCGTTCGGCGTGCAGATGATTGCGATGCTCGTCCCCGGCACCTCGATGCACGAGGAATGGATGCCGCGCTGGCTGCAGTTCGCACTGGCGACGCCGGTCCAGTTCGTCATCGGGCGCCGCTTCTACGTCGGCGCGTGGCATTCGCTTCGCGGGGGCGGGGCGAATATGGACGTCCTGATCGCGCTCGGCACGTCGATCGCGTGGCTGTGGAGCGCGGTCGTCACGCTCGGCGGCTTCGACCAGCATATCTACTTCGAAGCGTCGGCGGCGATCATCACGCTCGTGCTGCTCGGCAAGGCGCTGGAAACGCGCGCCCGCGCGCGCACATCGGCGGCGATCGAGAGCCTGCTGCGGCTGCAGCCGGCGATCGTGCACGTCGAACGCGATGGACGAGAGGTCGACGTTGCGCTGGCCGAGGTCGTCGCAGGCGATCGCTTCGTCGTACGCGCCGGCGAGTCGGTGCCGGTCGACGGAACGATCCTCGACGGCGCGTCGACGCTCGACGAGAGCATGCTGACCGGCGAGAGTCTGCCGGTCGCGCGACGCGCGGGCGAGCCTGTGCACGCCGGCACCGTCAACATCGACGGCGCGCTACGCTGCATCGCGACCGGCGTAGGCAGCGACACGCTGCTCGCAGGAATCGTGCGACTGGTCGGCGACGCGCAGGGAACGAAAGCGCCGATTCAGCGCCTCGCCGATCGCGTTTCAGGAGTATTCGTTCCGACCGTCGTCGCGATCGCGATCGTCGCATTCGCCGGCGTCTGGTGGGTGACCGGCGATCCCGTCCGTGCGCTCGTCAACGCGGTCGCGGTGCTCGTCATCGCCTGCCCGTGCGCGCTCGGTCTCGCGACCCCCGTCGCGATCATCGTCGGCACGGGCCGCGGCGCGCAGCTCGGCGTGCTGATCCGCAACGCGGTTGCGCTCGAGAATGCCGGCCGGCTGACGACGCTCGTCGTCGACAAGACCGGCACGGTGACCGAAGGACGGCCGCAGGTGACCGGCGTGCACGCGCTCGCCGACCTTCCGGCCGACGACGTGCTCGCGCTCGCCGCGGCACTCGAGCAGGGTGCGCTGCATCCGCTCGCACAGGCGATCGTCGCGTCGGCGCGCGCGAAGCAGCTTGCGCTTCCCGCGATCGACGGTTTCGCGGCGATCGCCGGTCGCGGTGCGCGGGGCCGCATTGCCGACGGTGGAGCCGAGCTTCGCGTCGGCTCGATCGCTTTCCTCGAAGACGAGAAGGTGCCAGTCGATCGCGCGGCAATCGAAGCGAGGACGGCGGCCGGCGAGAGCGTCGTCGGCATCGCTGTCGACCGGCGTCTCGTCGGCGCGATCACGCTCGCCGATCGCGTCCGTGCGACATCAGCTGCCGCGGTTTCGCGGCTGCGCGACCAGGGTATCGACGTCGTGATGCTCTCGGGCGATAACCCTGCGACCGCAGCGGCGGTCGCGCGCGAGGTCGGCATCGAGCACGCGCACGGTGCGATGACGCCGGCCGGCAAGGCTGCCGAGATCGCGCGCCTGCGCGCCGCAGGCAACATCGTCGGCATGGTCGGCGACGGGGTCAACGACGCGCCTGCGCTCGCCGCGGCCGACGTGAGCTTTGCGATCGGTGCGGGCTCCGCGGTGGCGATCGAGGCCGCCGACATCACGATCCTTCGCGACGACCTCGCCGCGGTCGCCGACGCAATCCTGCTGTCGCGCGCAACGCGCCGCAAGATTCGCCAGAACCTGTTCTTCGCCTTCGCCTACAACGTCCTCGGTATTCCGCTCGCGGCGCTCGGCTTCCTGAGCCCGGTGATCGCCGGGGCGGCGATGGCGGCGAGCTCGGTGTCGGTGGTGACGAACGCGTTGACGCTGCGCCGCTTCCGGCCGACGGCAGCGCGGGCAACGGTGTGAGACCGAAAGGAGCAATCGACAATGGAAACGACAACGATCGAAGTCGGCGGGATGACCTGCCAGGGATGCGTGGCGAGCGTCACGCGCGTACTGAAGGCGGTGCCGGGTGTGAGCGACGCGAACGTGACGCTCGAGCCGGGCTCGGCGACCGTCGTGTTCGACGCCACACAAACAAACGTCGCCGCGCTGCGCGCGGCGATCGAGGACGCGGGCTATGACGCACGCGGCTGACGCTCCCGAGGTCGCCGCACGGGCGTCGCGCAAGAGTGCATCGCGACCCGAGCACCCGGTCGTCGCGCGCGGTGACGTGCGCAAGGCCGACCTCGCACGGCGCATCCATCGCATCGAGGGCCAGGTGCGCGGCATCGAGCGCATGCTCGCCGAGGACCGCTACTGCGTCGATGTTCTGACGCAGGTGTCGGCGGTGCAGTCGGCACTCGACGCGCTCGCGCGCGAGCTCCTCGAGCACCACCTGCACGGCTGCGTCGCCCATGCGATCGCGTCGGGCGACGGCGCGCACGCGATCGACGAGGCGCTCGCCGTGATCCGCCGGTTCGGGCGCTGATCGTCCCAGCGGCGGCTTCTACTTCGCCGCGACGCCTACTTCGCAGCGGTTTTGTCGCACCACGCGGCAAACGCCGCGAGGTACTTCGTCAGAAAATCGCGCGTCGAGTCGGCGACGAGCTGGCCCTGCGCATCGAACAGGCTCGCGGCGTTGCCGATGTACGCCTCCGGCTGCTGCATCGCCGGCATATCGAGGAAGACGAACGACTGTCGGATGTGATGGTTCGCACCGAAAGCGCCGAGCGCGCCGGGCGAGACGCTGACGACGGCGCACGGCTTGCCGGACCAGACGCTCTTTCCATAGGGCCGCGACCCGACGTCGATCGCGTTCTTGAGGAGCCCCGGGACCGAGCGGTTGTACTCGGGTGTGACGAAGATCACCGCCTGCGCGCGTCCGGCGCGGCTGCGGAAGGCCGCCCATGCGGCGGGGGGCGAATCGGTGTCGAGATCCTGGTTGTAGTGCGGCAGGTCGCCGATCTCGACGATTTCGAGCGAAAGCGACGCGGGGGCGAGGCGCTTCATCGCGTTCGCCGTCTTGCGGCTGAACGACTCCTTGCGGAGGCTTCCAACGAGTACTGCAACATCGCGTGGTGAGCTCATGATGATCGACTCCGGGTGATTGAACTCGCTTCGTGACACCGATGGGGGAATGGGTGCCGCGGATTCCCCCGATTATCTCGCAACGCGACAGGGCGCCGCCGATCCGCTGTAAACGCGGCGCGCAGTCCGCGCGGTGGCATAATCCTCGCCGTCGGGGTGTAGCGCAGTCCGGTAGCGCGCTTGCTTTGGGAGCAAGATGTCGGAGGTTCGAATCCTCTCACCCCGACCAAATTCACACGGTCTATTCCGGTCACACAGGTGACGGTGACCCTGCCGTCGACAATCGCTTGACGCCGGCGATGAACCGCGACAGCGTCGGCGACAGCACGCCGCGCGGAATCATCGCCTCGACGAGCTGGAAGCGCCCGCGCGTAGCGACTGCGCGCGCCAGCGCGTCGCGGAGCTCGCGCCGCGTATGCACCCGCACACCGTCGCCGCCCAGCGCCGGCGCGGCGTCGGCGAAATGCCATTCGTCGAGCTCGGTGAAGCGCGATTCCGGCTGAAAAGTGTGCAGCATTTCCCAGCTGCGATTGTTGAAGACGACGACGATCGGGTCGAAGCCGTAGCGGCGGCAGTTGCCGAGCTCCCAGCCCGTCATCTGGAACGCGCCGTCGCCGACGAGCACGAGCGGTCGCGTGCCGAGTGTCGCCTGCACGCCGAGCCCCGCCGGCACGCCGAACCCCATCGTCGCGAAATACGCCGGGGCGAGGAGCGCCGTATGCCGGATGTCCATCGCGGTGAAGAGGCAATCGCCCATGTCGGACGCGATCGGAAAGCAATGACCCGCATCGACCAGGGCGTTCACGGCGGCGGCGATGTCGCTCGGCGTGATCGGCGCATCGTCGGCGATAAGGCGATCAGGCTGCGGCTCCCGCTTTGGCGCCGGCGTCGCGTCGCTTCGTGCGGGCAGCAGCGAGAGCATCGCATCGACGAGCGCGTGCAGCGGCACGTCGGGGTAGGTGTGATAGCCGAGCGTGACGCGCCGATCGAGCGCCTGGATCGCATGTCGCAGGTCGATCTGCTTCGCCGACACGGCGAAATTGCCGTCGCACACGATGACGCCGAGCAACAGCAGCGCATCCGAGCCTTCGACGAGCTCGGTGATGTCGGGCGCGCCGGCGACGCCGAGATAGGTGCCGAGCGGTGGCGCGTTCGTGCTCGTGAGGAGGCCTCGGCCGAGGAAGCTCGTGACGACGGGAATGGCGAGCCGCGCCGCGAGCTCGGCGACGCTCGCTTCGAGGCCGAAGCGGCGCACCTCGACGCCGACCATCATTACCGGTGCACGGGCGCCTGCGAGCCGCGCGAGGATTTCACCGGCGCACGCGTGCACGGCGTCGCGGTCGAATGGCGGTTCCGGTGCACGTGCGACGCGCTCGCACGGCACGCCGATCATGTCGCGCGGCAGCTCGATGTAGACCGGTTGCGAATAGGTGAGGCAGCTGCGAAGCACGCGGGCGATGTCGCGCGGCGCACGCAGCGGGTCGTCGAGGACGGCCTGGTCGGAGGTCACCTCGCGATAGATCTGGAACTGCGAGCTCAGCGTCTTGGCCTGATGATGCAATAGCAGCCCGCGGCTCGCCTCGTCCTTGCCGGGCGCTCCGGAGATCACCACGACCGGCGACTTTTCGGCGTACGCGGAAGCGACGGCATTCACCATGTTGAGCGCGCCAGCGCCGTAGGTGACGGCCGCGACGCCGAGTCCGGGCCGGGCGCGCGCGGCGGCGTCGGCCGCGAAGCCGATGGCCGGTTCGTGACTGAGCGTATAGAGCGGCAGGATGGCCGACTCCTCGATGGCGCGAAAGAACGCCATCGCGAAGTCGCCGGGAATGCCAAAGATTTCACGCGCGCCGTGATCGTCGAGCGCGTGCAGCAGTGCCTGGGCGAGATTCATGGCGCGCATCTAACGCGAGCAGCAGAGTCGCCGCCATGATGGCGATCAAGCTCGGCCCGGATCGCCGGCCTGGCTAGAACCGATACGCGAAGCCGATGGAAACGCTCTGCGCCCAGAAATCGGAGGAGTTGAAGCGGAAGGTGGGCTGAGCAGGCCCGGCAGGCTGCACCGGCGGATCGTTGCCGTACGACACCGTCTGCGTCGGGTTGATGTTGCGGTTGATCTGGTCGCCGGGGCGGACAACATTGCTCGCGTAGAGAAGCGAGTAGCCGAGATACACGGTGGCATCGCGCGTGAGTCGGTAACCGATGTTGAATGCGATCTCGGGCAGCACCGCGAACGTGTTGCGCGAGTGCTCGCCGCTGTTGGTCGGCAGCGCGAAATACCCGCCGGGAAAGGTCTGCACCGGCCCATAGTTCGTGTAGTCGTTGGTTTCGAGGTGGCCGTTCACCGCCACGCGCTGCTGCATCGTGCCGAGCGCCACCCTGGCATTGACGCTGCCGACCCACGGGCCCTGGTCGTACGCGGCGCGCGCGCCGACCTGCAGGCCGTAGAAGCGGTTGCGCGCGTCGAACGAATCGGTCGTGTTCCAGACATCGGCGGGATTGGGTGGGTTGTACGGGCTGCTCGTCGTGATCGTGTACGACTCGCGCAGCTGCAGGAAGCGAACGCCGCCCAGGAGCTCGACTCGCCACGCATCGTGCTTCGGCATCGTCCAGGTCACGTTGAATTCGCCCCCGCCCAGGTTGTTGGAGAAAGTAGCCTGCGCGCTGCCCCGAAACGTGGACCAGTACGAAATCTCGGTGAAGTTCTCCTCGTTGCTCGTGACGTCGAAGAACGGCAGGTACAGATCGGTGGAACCCGGTTGCCCGGTGGAGCTCACGCGGGTCGAGGTCGTGCGCGTCGGAATGTAGAAGCCGGCGAGCTCGGCACTGAGGTGGCCGTCGACGCGATAAGCGGCGGTCAACTTGAAGCCGGCATTGGGGTTGGTGTCCACCGAGCCGCCGCCCAGCAGCACGTGCGCGCCGGGCGCGTCGACGAAATTGTCGGTGATGATGGGAACCGGCGTCGGGCTCTTCCTGAGCCACGCGGAGAGCGCTTCGGCACTCAACGACCACCGAGTCGCGCTCTCCATCGGAGCTGGCGTCCCCTGGGCGAGCGCCGCGCCGCTCCACACCGATTCTGCGAGTGCCACCGATGAAGCCGCAAGTGCCAGCAATGCAACTCGCCGCATGGCGTCATGCTTCCCGTGTTGTCGAACGCTCACAACGAATACAGAAACGCGCGCAGCGCGCGGATGTCGGCAGCGCTCAACGCATTCAGCCCTTCGATGACTCCGAGCTTCTTGATCGCCGGCCCATCGTGGAGGAACGCCGCCTCGATCGCGCTGCACGCGCGCCCATCGTGCAGCAGGAAATCGCAGCCGGGGTACCCTGGCTTCTTCGTGTTCCGATGCGCGTCGGTCACGTAGTTGTTGAAGCGCAGGCCTTTCAGCGCAGGCGTGCGAATCTTCTGCACGTAGCTCTCGAACCCGGGCTTCACCACGCCGTTGGCGTCGCGGATGGATTCACGCGCGTCGCCGACCTGCGAGAGGTAGCCCATATCGTGCATCAGGAGGTCCGTGCCGATATACGACAGGAACGGCTTGTTCGCTCCCCCGATGTGCGTGGCCAGGCGATCGCGGAAATTCTTCGTCAGCATCGTGTCCTCCGGAACGATGTCGATGCGCCTGATCACGTGGCACGTGTCGCAATGCAGATTCTTGAAGATCCTCTCACCGGCGATGACTTCCGGCTGTGACACCTGGACTTCGGAACGGGTCGGGTCACCGAGCCAGCGCGCATAGTCCGCCATTCGCTCGACGTCGCGTTCGGAGAGGTCCGAGTTGCCCGGCGACTCGACGCACAACTTGTTGGCTTCGCCGCAGTTGGGATAGTCGTAGCGAATCGGCGACGCCACCTTGGTGTGGGCATACAGCTTCTCGTAGCCCTGCTTCGTCGTGATGTTCATTTCGACGAACGCGGCGTTGGCGACCTGATCCTCGAGCGACGCGCGGTCGCCGAGCCACCCGAAGCGGCCGATGTAGCAATCGGCGAGGCTGTCGGTCCGGCTGTCGGTCGGGCAATTCGGCTTGACCTTGCCACCGACACCGTCGCGCGACCCCGGGCTCCAGATGAGCTCGCCGGCGACCGAGGCGCCGAGTTTGGCGACCTCGCTGTCGCGGAATCCGATGATGGCCTGGTTGGGGATCGCCTCGATCGCGCTCAGGTTACCGAGGCGTTTGCCGTTGAGGAGCATGTATCCGACCTCGCCGCCGTCGATCGCCGCATGGATCGCGTCGTTGCCGATGTCCGAGCATGTCTCCGGCCACGGCACGGACACTGTTGGCGGGGGCGGCTCGAGCTCGCACGTCGAAGGCGTGGTGAACGTTTCCAGCTCGATCTGCATCGGCACGTAGTCTTTGCCGAGCTCGGCATCCCTGCGCGGAAGGTTGACCACCAGCCGGTCGGCGTCGGCGGTCACGTACTTCCACTTGTAGTTGAAAGGCGCGGCGGCACTCTGCGGGGCATTCGGCGGCGTCACGTGGAAGCTGTCGCCGTAGTAGTTCATGATCTTGTTGTCGTCGTACAGAGCGTTTCGCCCACCCGTCCGCGGCTCCTTCGCGAGAGCCTCCGCCGAGGCGACCCGCGGCTCCGAGTAATGCGACGAGCTGGGGCGCCCAAAGGGGTGCAGGTCGAAGAACACCAGCTTCATCGGTCGGATCACACCGGTGAACGTGTAGTCCTTCGTCGTGGCTCCGTTGGCGTACGGAACGTACTTGTTGCCGGACATGTACTGCTGCAGCACCGCGTCGAGCTCGTAGTCCGTGTTGATCGGCACGCCACTGCCGTTGCGCACGTGGCATCCGTCGCAGGTGTCGTTGTGGAACGGTGCCGGAGCCTTCGATGGGTCGTACCTGGACTTCAACGGATCGAAGGCAGCATCGAACGTGCGGTCGCGAAGCCACGTGTACGTGTTGTGGGCTTCGTACATCGGCTGCATGCGGTACTCGTTGTGCCACAGCACCTTGCCGCGGATGCCGTCCGCGAATGCTTCGGGATCGAACTCCATGTGGTTGGTCATGAGGAGCGTGTGGTAGAACGCCGTGTCGGTGTACTGGCGGCCCTCCATGGCCCCCTTGACGTCGGCAAGGTTGGCGATCGGCAGGTACAGGCTGAAGATGCTCGCGTTGTGCACCTGCTCGTAGATGCTCATGCCGCTAACGCTCGTCGGATCCTTATAGAACGACACCGGCATCTGCATACCCGGGACGCCGCCGAACAAGAATGACGTCCTCCCGTACTGGTTCGAGAGGTAATTGAATGGGGCTCCGCGGACGATCTTCTGGTAATCCGGCGGCCACTGCGCGAACCAGCCGTTGGGGTGGATCTCGTAGTCGACACCGCACTGACGCAGCCGGTCCGCGCTCGTCGTGCTGCCGGCCTCGGCACTGGCGAGGTCGTCGAGCGTGCACCTGAGCGGGTACCCGTAACCTGCGGCCTGATAGTGCGGCGCATCGGTGCACTCGCCTTGCTGCGCGGGCCGATCATTCAAGAGGGCGCCGGTCAGACCCGTGTCGCAGCCGGACGCGAACGCACCGGCAGTCGGCTTGGAGGTCGGAGTGTAGGAGCCGAGGAACGGGTTCAGAACCGCACGCGGGTAGATGAACGAGTCCCAGGTGACGGGGTTCCCGCTCCACGGAAAATGCTTCTGAATCTCGGGTGCGCCGAGCTCCGCCGGAAACGCGGCCAGCGCGTTGTTGAACCAGGCGAGCAGCAGATCGTTGTACTTCCCGTATTGCAGGTTGGCCGGATCCTTCGGCACCTCGCCCATGAGGAATCTGCCCAGCACCATCACGCACTTCGTCTCCCCGGGCTTGCAGTGGTTGATGGGTTCGGGGGCGGCACCTGCCGGAAAGACCGACCACGGTGCGGTCCGCGGCCAGTCATCGATACGCGTCCCCGGCAGCGGGTTGAATCCGTCGTTCATCGGTGAGAAATAGTCGCCGTAGCAGACCGGGTCCTGTATGTCACCCTGCCTGAACTTCGAGTCGCAGTAGTGGGACATTTCCCAGAGCATCTGCGGCGCGTACGTGGTGCCGTCCGTGATTTGGAAACCTCCATAGCCCTCCTTGCCGAAACTCCCGATCACCTCGGGCTGGAGCGCGACACTCGAACCCGTCACGCGTGACATGAAGTTCGATATCTCGAGCCGCCCGGCGACACGCCGTTCGGAGCGCGATGGAGAGAAATGGATGATGGGGGAGCGCATTGACGGTCTGTCCTGCGGCTACAACAATGTCCGCTTCAC
>DASVGI010000145.1:0-31138 GCA_036379595.1 Casimicrobiaceae bacterium
GGCCCCGCCTGCTGCGCGACTGCCCGCGGCCGCGAGCTTCGCGTCGCGCCGCTACCGGCTGCTGTCGTCGCGCTTCCTGCTCCGATTCTCCGACGATGCGCAGGTCCGCGTTATCGAGCCGATCCTCGAGCATCTGCACGAGGACGACGTCGCGGCCACGGTCACGTCGACGATCGACATCGTCGACTCGGACGGTCGCATCGGCGTCTACCATGACGAAGAGCTAACCGCGACCTGCGCAGCGCTCGATGCGCTCGCGCCGATCGTCAAGTCGACGGTGTGGCAGACGGTGCTCCGCGACGAAGCGTACTTTCTCGACATCCACGCCGGCGTCGTGAGCGACGGCGAGCGCTGTCTGCTGCTCCCCGCCGCGCCGGGAAGCGGCAAGTCGACGCTGACCGCTGCGCTGGCGCATGCGGGGTTCGAGTTCTTCTCCGACGAAGTCGCGCTCCTCGAAGACGACACACTCGACGTCCTGCCCGTTCCGCTCGCGCTGTGCGTGAAGGACACGGGGATCGATGCGCTCGCGCCGCTCTTTCCGCGTCTTCGCGCGCTCCCCGTGCACCGGCGCGGCGACGGCAAGCGCGTCGTCTACCTGCCTCCGGCGTCCGAGCATCGTCCGCGCGACGAGCGCGCGCGTCCCGTGCATGCGCTCGTGTTCCCGCAGTACGTTCCGGGCTCGGAGACCGCGCTGACACCGCTCGCGCGACCTGCCGCGTTGCAAGCGCTGCTGTCGCAATGCCTGCGCGTCGCGGCGCGCCTCGACTGCGCCCGGGTGGAGCGCATCGTTTCGTGGATCGCGAAGTTGCCGTGCTACGCGCTCCGCGTGGGAACGAGCGAAGCGGCGGTCGCCGCGATCGAGACGATCTTCCCGTCGAAGGGTGCACGAAAGCTGTCGTCCACAGCGGGGCGGTGAGACCGTCGATCATCTTGACAATCGCCACGGCGATGACGCTGCCGTCTTCGCCAATCCATTGATAATACGTGGATGTCGACTACTGGCACCCCTTATGCATCGAGCCGCGTCAGCCCGGCCTGGCCGGAGGGAGACAGGAGGACCGTGATGGACGAACAGAATCAGGCAGACCCGGCGACGCCGGCAAGCGGGCGCGAAGCGCGGCGCCGGTTCCTCAAGAACTCGAGCGGTGCGGCAGTCGCGCTGCCCGCGGCCGTCCTGCTGTTATCCGCGTCGCGCGTCAACGCGGATACCGTGGGCCCCTACAACGACATCGTTCGGCCCCGGTAGCTCGCAAGCGGCTGCGTAACCCGAAGCACCCGGTCATTGCGACCGGGTGCTTCGCTCCTTCATGAGCAGCAGCGCCGAAAGGCAGTGCGCCTCGGCGTCGACGTGCGTATCGCGGCCATACCCCTGCCAGAGGAACGCGCCGGCGAAGCGCGGCAGCGCGGGGGACACGAGGTAGCCGCCGCCACCCAAGGGCATCCGCGGCTCGCCCGCGATCTGCAGACGCGGCAGGCGAACCGCCTCGCCCGCGATCGCTGCGTCGAGACCGGTGACGTCGTCTCCCGCTTCCATCAGCAATGTCCGCATCGCGCCGAAGCCTTCGAGCCAGGCGCAGCGGTTGCCGTAGGGATCCTCCGTAACGCGACGCGGCAGCCGCGTGATGAAGACGCGCGACTGGTCGCGCGCGAACTCGACGAAGCGAGGATCGCGCGTCGTCCGCCAGCGCTGCAGCGCGGCCATCGCACTCCACTGAAACGTCGGCGTGCTCGGCCGCTGGGTGAGGCGCGCGATCAGCGCACGATCGACGTCCGCAAGCACGTCACGAACGCGTGCATCGTGGGGATCGAACGCGCTGTAGGCAGCGAGTGCGAGCCACGCTTCGCCGGCGGCATAGTCGTCGTCATCGTCGATGCTCGACGGCCCTTCGCGAAAGCCGTGACCGGGAGCGTAGAGCGCGATGAGCGCGTCGCGCCATGCACTGCGCGACGCCGCGAAGCGCTGGTCGCCGGCTGCGCGCGCATATTCGAGCTCGGCAAGCAGCGCCAGCGCCGTGCTCCCCGTCCACGCGCCGTCGAGCCCGCTCGCCGTCAGCGCGCTCGCCGTGCCTTCGCTCGAATAGAGAAGCCCCGCACTTCGCAACGCGCGTGTGAGCGTCATGCGGCCGAACGGGGCCTGGTAGACGCGCATTGCGTCGAGTACCCACTGCGCGCGCGGCTTGCCGAACGGAATCGAGTGGTTGGCGAGCGCCTGCAGGCCGCGTCGCAGCGGCAGGACGTATCGCTCGTCGCGGACCGCATCATAATAGCGGGCCCAGACCCAGATCGCCCCAGCTTCGCGCGCGATGAAGCCGGTCGACGTCACGTCGTCGTCGGCCTTGCCAGTGAGGAAATCGAAGCCGTACGGCAGCAGGCCGTCCGCCTGCTGCGAAGCGAGCCAGTACTCGGCGACCGCACGCATCATCGCGTCGCGGTCACGGGTTTCGGTTTCCGCGGCGTGCGCAACAGCGCCAATCAGCAGCGCCGCGACACAGCATGCGAAAAATCGCAGCCAGCGAGCGCGAAGCGTCGTCGAGCGCGCCGTCATCGATTGGTAGGCCGTGCTGGACTCGAACCAGCGACCAACGGATTAAAAGTCCGCTGCTCTACCACCTGAGCTAACGGCCCGGCAAAGCGCGAGATTATAGTCAGTGCGAGTCCCGCGTGAGGAACGCAGGCAGCGACGTGAACTCGACGCCCTCTTCGGTGAGCGCCTTCGCTTCCTCGTGCGAAGCCTGGCCGCGGATCGCGCGCGGAGCGACTTCCTTGTAATGGATCCGCCGCGCTTCCTCTGGGAAGCGGCGGCCGACGTTCTCGGTGTTACGCACGAGCTCGCGCAGCTTGGCGAGCGCTTCGACCGGCAGCCCCATCGCGGTGGCCGTCGCATCGTCGGTGGGACGCTCCTCGGTGGGTTCGGCGGCAGGCGCGTTGTCGCGCCCCGCACCCCGCGGGTCGTGCCCTGCTTCGCGGGCCACCGCGACGCGCGCCGACGGAACGCGCTCGACGCGCGCATCGTCGCAGACCGGGCAGGTCACGAGACCGCGCTCCTGCTGCTGCGCGAAATCCTCGCCCGAGGCGAACCAGCCCTCGAAGCGGTGGCCATGCGCGCACGCGAGCTCGAAGATGATCATGTCGTCAGGCGTACGCGCGCGCCCCGCTGCTCGTCCGCTCGACGCGCCACACCTGGTACTTCATCGCGGCGACGGCACCGGTGATGATCGATGCGAGGGCCAGGATCGAGCCGACGGCGAGCGTCGATACGCCGGAAATCCCCTGGCCGATCGTGCAGCCGAGCGCGGTCACGCCGCCGAAGCCCATGAATATTCCACCCGCGATGTGATTGCCGACGTCCTCGGCGGAGGCGAAGCTTTCCCAGCGGAACTTGCGCGTCGCGAGCGCCATCGCTCCGGAGCCGATGAGCATGCCGAGCACGCCGGCGATGCCGAACGTGAGCAGGCGTGACTGGTCGGTCCACAGGAGCAGCAATTCGAGCAGGTACGCCGACGGCGCGACGAAGCTGAACGACTCCATCCGTCCCGAGTCGGTCGCAACGAACTTCGCTTCCAGCGTCTGCGGATCCTCGGCGAGAAAGCCGAGGTGGCCCGACACGTACCAGCCGCCGAGGATCACCGCACCGATGATGATCCCGCCGATGATGTACCCGCGGCTCGTGCGGAACGTCGCGTCGCGGAAGATCCACCACGCGAGCGCCGCCGCGACGATGAGCGGCAGCCACAGGTGCACGGCGCGCGGCAGGCCCAGCGCCATCGCGAGCGTCGGAAGATCCGACGTCGCGGCGTGCACGTCGACGCGGAACGCGTCGAGGCCGTTGACGCGCCACGGTGCAAACGCGCCTTTCAGCGTCATGTAGGCGGAGATCGCGAGGAACACCAGCACGACCAGCGATTTCAGGTTGCCGGCGCCGGTGCGAATCAGTGTCTTGCTGCCGCAGCCCGAGCCCAGCGTCATACCGAAGCCGAACAGGAAGCCGCCGACGACGTGCGACAGCCACGGGATGCGCTCGCCGGTATAGATGGTCTTCGCGGTGTCGATGAGCCCCATCGACTGCATGATGCCGGTGCCCGCGATCGCAACCGCGATCGCCAGCACCCACATGCGCATGCGCCCCCAGTCGCCCATGTTGACGACGTCGGAGACCGCACCCATCGTGCAGAAGTTGACGCGCTGGGCGACAGCGCCGAACACGAACGCGAGCGCGAACGCGAGCCCGGTGACGACGGCGGGGAGGTGGGCAGGATCGATCATGGGGGCAATCCTACCGCCGGAGCGCCGTTTGGTACATGCGCCGCGCGTTTATGCGGAGATAAGGAGATATAGTGGCCGCGGATCAACTCCTGTACAACAGCGCGCGAATCGGGGCCGGCAACGCCGCCGCGAGCGCCTCGTCGCGCGTGAACCAGGCAATGCCCGCGGCAGCATCGTCGAGCTCTGCGGGGCGAGCCTCTGCGGCGCGAACTCCCGGTTCGACACCCGCCTCGCGCTCGACCGGATACGGCAAGCGCACGTACCGGGGGTGCAGCGTCAACGCGAAATGCGTGAAGCGGTGCACGAACGGAGCGGTGTCGCATTGCGCGCTCGGCGCGACGCCGAAGCGCGCGACGACCGCTGCGGCGACGTCGTCGCCGAGCGCCACCTCGGGCAGGCTCCAGAGCCCCGCCCAGACTCCCGTCGAAGGGCGCTTCTCGAGCGCGAGCCTGTCACCGCGTTCGACGACCAGCACACGCACCGCGCGTGACGGCACGCTCCGGCCCGGACGACGATGCGGCAGGTCGTCGACGCGCCCGTCGATCCGCGCGACGCAATCGGTGGCGACCGGGCACTCGCCGCAGCGCGGGCGTGCACGGGTGCAGGTCGTCGCGCCGAGGTCCATCAGCGCCTGCGTGTAGACGGCGATCGGCGACCCTCCGGCGCGGGGGAGAAGCGACTCCGCGAGCGCCCACAGTCGCGCTTCGACGTCGCGCTCCCCCGGCCAGCCGTCGATGCCGCGATGGCGCGCGAGCACGCGCTTCACGTTGCCGTCGAGGATTGCCGCGCGCTCGCCGCTGGCGAATGCCGCGACGGCCGCGGCGGTCGAGCGACCGATACCGGGGAGTGCCGCGAGCGTCGCGGAATCGGCGGGGAAACGCCCGCCATGTTCCTGGATCACCATCCGCGCTGCGGCGTGGAGATGATGAGCACGCCGGTAATAGCCGAGCCCGCTCCAGCGAGCGAGCACCGCATCGAGCGGCGCGCGCGCGAGCGTCGCGACATCGGGGAAGGCTTCGAGAAAACGACTGTAATAAGGCAGAACCGTCGTGACCTGCGTCTGCTGCAGCATCACCTCGGCGAGCCAGATCCGATACGGATCGCGCGTTCCCTGCCACGGGAGATCGTGGCGACCGTGGCGGAGCTGCCAGTCGATCAGCCGGCGTGCGAAGGACTCCAATCGCGGCGCCGGAGCACCGCGCAAGTACGTCCGTCCGCGCGGCGCGTCAGCGGACGCCGAGACGCTCGCGCGCCTTCGCCGCGGCATCGGATTTCGGGTACTTGTGAATCAGCTCTTCGAGCGACTTTCTCGCCGCCTTGTTGTCGCCCATGTCGCTCTGCGCCGACGCGATGTTGAGCAGCGCCTCGGGCGCCTTGCTGCTTTGCGGCCAGTTGAGGAGCAGGCGCCGCTGGGTATTGATCGACGCGCGGTAATCGCGCCGCGCGTACTGCGCGTTGCCGAGCCAGTACTGTGCCGATGGCGCGAGCGTGCTGTGCGGCCAGGTCTTGACGAAGCTGCCGAACGCGGTGATCGCCGCCTGGTACTCGCCGCGCTTGAATTTGTCGAGCGCACTGTCGTAAGCACGCTGCTCGTCCGCCGTGTTCGCGGCACTTCGCGTCGGCGCTGCGTTCGCGACGACGGGCGGCGAGGCGACCGGTCCTGGCGGATGCGGCGGCGCGGCGCCGGGCGACACACCGGGCGTCGCGCCCGCGGCGGTACCTGGCGCAGCGGCCCCGACCGCCGGTGTCGCCGGCGGCATGCCCGCGGAGGTTCCCGGTGCACCCGGCACGCCCGGCGCAACCGCTCCCGGCGACGCACCGAGCGCCCCGCCAGCCCCCTCGCCGGGCGCCGCGGAATTGGTCGCCGCGGCGGATTCGAGCTTTCGCAGTCGCGTATCGAGATCGATGTAGAGATCGCGCTGGCGCTTCTGCGCCTGGTCGAGCTCGTAGTTGACGACCTCGATCTGGCCGCGCAGCTTGGCGAGATCGGCCTGCAGGAGCTGCATCTGGTTGGCGAGATCGGCGATCCCGCCACCCTTCAACTGCTGCTCGATCGCCGTCAGCCGGCTGTCGATCTGCTGCTGCAGGTCGGATAACCGCCGATTCGTGTCGCTGATCTGCTGTCGCGCCTCGTCATCCGGGAACAGCGCGGCATTCGCGCTGCCCGCCGTGATGGCGAACAGCGCGATGGCGGCGACGATCGAACGCGCCCTCACTATTCGCCGGCGTAGACGATGTCGTCGCGGCGGTTCTCGGCCCAGGCGGCCTCGTCATGCCCGGGGTTCTTCGGCTTCTCCTTGCCGAACGAGACCGTCTCGATCTGGTTGTCACCGGCACCAAGCAGCACCATCATCCGCTTGACCGCATCGGCGCGCTTCTGGCCGAGCGCGATGTTGTACTCGCGCGAGCCGCGCTCGTCGGTATTGCCCTGGATCGTCATCCGCGCGGTGGGATGCGATTGCAGGTAGCGCGCGTGCGCCTCGACCAGCGGCTTGTACTCGTCCTTGACGACGAAGCTGTCGAAGTCGAAGTAGACACTGCGTTTCGACAGGATGCTCGCCGGATTGTGAAGCTCGTCGGTCGCCGAGGCGCCCGCATTGCCGTTGACTCCGGTGTTGCCGGCTCCGCTTGTCTCTGCACCGGACGCCGAAGTTCCGGCTCCGCTTTCGACGACGGGGGCTGGCTTCGTGGCGGTGGTCGAACAACCGACCAGTGCGACGGCAATCAATGCAGCGAACAGAATATTGCGCATGGCGCCTCCAGGGTGGGTGAGAATGCGCGCCGCGACCGCGTTCGCGCAAAGGGTGCTTGGGCTCGTGTTATGACCGCGGCAGCGGCCCCCAGGCTGGCTCGCGCACGTCGGTCGCCGGCGCGACCAGCCGCTGTTTGATGCGTCCGTCGGTGGAGACCGCGGCGAGCGTGCCGCGTCCTCCCGCTTCGTTCGCGTAGATGATCATCCTGCCGTTGGGCGCGATGCTCGGGCTCTCGTCCGACGGTCCCGACGTCAGCACCTGCATCTGGTGGGTGGCAAAGTCGAGCGTCGCGATCTCGAAGCGGCCGTTCTCCCGGTGCACGAATGCGAGGCCCTTGCCGTCCGGGAACGGTCGCGGCGACACGTTGTAATCGCCCTCGAAGGTGAGGCGCTCGACCTGGTGGGTCGCGAGGCTGACGCGGTAGATCTGCGGCGTGCCGCCGCGATCCGAGGTGAACACGAGGGACTGGCCGTCGGGCGTGAACATCGCCTCGGTGTCGATCGAGGCCGAAGTGAGCACGCGCGTGACGCCGGTGCCGTCGGGATTCATCAGGAACATCTGCGACCCGCCGTCCTTCGAGAGCGTTACGACGAGCCTGCTGCCATCGGGCGACCAGCCGGGCGAGCTGTTGCTGCCGCGAAAATTGGCGATCGCGCGCCGGGTGCCGTTGACGAGCGACTGCACGTAGACGACCGGCTTCCTGCTCTCGAACGAGACGTAGGCGATGCGCGTCCCGTCGGGAGACCAGCGCGGCGACAGAAGCGGCTGGTTCGATGACACGATCGCCTGCGGGTTGTAGCCGTCGGCATCGGCGACCATCAGCTGATAGCGCGACCCCTGCTTGGCGACGTAGGCGATCCGCGTCGAGAACACGCCGGGTGCGCCGGTCATCTTCTCGTAGATGACGTCGGCGATCTTGTGCGCCGTGGCGCGAAACTGTGCGGGAGTGACCGTGTAGGCCATCGACGCGAGTGTGGCCTGCTTCACGACGTCGACGAGGTCGAACCTGACGTCGACGCTGCCGCCGGGGAGCGGGCGCATCGAGCCGACCACTACCGCGTCGGCGCCGCGGCCGCGCCAGACGGCGGGCTGCACGTCGAGCGCGTGCGCCGGTCGCGGCACGACGCCGTCGGTGTTGACCAGCCTGAACAAACCCGAGCGCGCGAGATCGGCGCCGACGATGCCGGTGATGCCGAGCGGCCAGGTCGCCTCGGCGTCGAACGGGACGATCGCGATCGGAATCGCAGTCGCAGCCCCGCCGATGATCTCGATCGAGAGCTGGGCCTGCGCCGGGACAAACGGGATCGCCGCCAGCAAACCGAAGGCAAGCCAGCGACGCAACGAAAGGATCATCGTGAGCGAACGAGCGCGCCGGATCGGTCGCGACGCCCACGCATTATAGCGACGCGCCGATCATGCTCAATTCGGCGCGACCATGACCGGATAACCGAACGCCTGCGTGATGCGCTCCCCAACGCGACGGGCTTCGTCACGGCCCGGATACGGCCCGACATAGACGTGATACAAACCTCCGCCCTGCCGGATGCGCGGTTCGACCGCGACCTGCGCGAGTTGGTTCTGCACGCGGGCGAGAAAGTTCTCGGCATTGGAAAAGTTTGCAAACGCGCCGAGCTGAACCGCATAGCCGCCGCGCGTTTCGGTCACGGGCGCGACGCCCGCCGTCGCGACCGTCACCGGCGCCGCCGGCGGAGCTGGCGCGAGCACCGGGGCAAGCGGGGCCGGCGCGGTGGCTTCGAGCGGATGCGCGGTATCGCCGGGCAGGATCGCGTCGACGTCGACGAGGTCGCTTCCCTTCTGCGCGACGCCGAGCTTGTACGCCGCCGCGTAGGAGAGGTCGATGATGCGCCCGCGCAGGAACGGCCCGCGATCGTTGACGCGCACGACGACGCTGCGCCCGGTGGCGACGTCGGTGACGCGCGCGTACGACGGCAGCGGTAACGTCGGATGCGCCGCGGTCATCGCGAACATGTCGTAGACCTCGCCGGTCGACGTGCGCTGGCCGTTGTACCTGCGTCCGTACCAGGATGCGACGCCGCGCTCGTGGTACGGCTCGAGACGCGTCGCCGGAACGTACTCGCGGCCAAGCACGTAGTAGGGCTTGTTCGCCGATTGCTTCAGCGGCTCGAGGCGCGGCACCGCATCGGGAATCGACGCGAGGTTCGCCGGGATGTTCAGCGGCGGCCCGTCGTCGAGATAGTATTGCCCGGACGAGCGCGCGCCTCCGGCGCCGCCTCCAGCCGGGCGCGGCGGCGTGCTCGAGCACGCGGCGAGCGCGAGCACGACGAGGGCGGATGCGTAGCGAAAGCGATGCATCGGTTCGGCGGCGGGAGCGCGCCGAATCTAGCATCGAAACCCGGGACGCACCACGTTTTCGCGACTCACCCACGATGACGACTTACGTCTTTGCCTGGAACCCGAAGCTGTGGAACTGGCCGGAGCTCGGCCGCGAGCGCGCGCGAATCGCGCGCCGCGGCCACGTCGACATCGAATGGGCGTGCGGCCGCATCCGTGCAATCGAGCCGGGATCGCGGGCCTTCTTCGTCCGCGTCGGCGTGCCGCCGAGAGGGCTGATCGCCTCCGGCTACACGCTGACCGAGCCGCGCGCCGACGTCCACTGGCTCGGTCAGCGCGCAAAGCGCGGGGTCATCACGCACTACCTGCGGTTGCGCCTCGAGTTCCTGAGCGCACTTCCACTCATCACGCTGGAGGAGCTCGCGCGTCCTCCGTTCGGCCGCTATCGCTGGGCGGTGCGCCAGTCGGGCACGCGAATGCCGAGCTCGATCGCCGATGCGCTCGAGCCGTGGTGGGAAGAGCGCGTGCGTGCGGCCGGCGTACCATTGCCACCCGGCGCATCCGCGCCGCCGCGAAGGAGAAATCCATGAATGCAGAGACGACCCACGCCGGCCGCTGCTTCTGCGGCGCCGTCGAGTTCACGGTGACCGGAACTCCAATCGCCATGGGATATTGCCACTGCGACTCGTGCCGGCACTGGTCGGCGGGTCCGGTCAACGCGTTCACGCTCTGGCCGCAGGCGCAATTCAGTGTGAAGCGCGGCACCGAGCACGTCGGCACCTTCGCCCGTTCGGCGCAGACCGAGCGGAGCTGGTGCAAGCAGTGCGGCGGTCATCTGTTCGCGCGTCACCCAGGTGCGAGCCTCGTCGATGTCTACGCCGCGATGATTCCCGACCTCGCGTTCAAACCCGCGCTGCATGTCCACTACCAGGAATCGGTGCTGCCGATCAGGGACGGGCTGCCGAAGATGAAGGACATGCCGAAGGAATTCGGCGGCTCGGGCGAAACGCTGCCAGAGTGAGCATGAGCAACCTCGGCTGGGGCATCATTGCCGGCGCTTTCGGAACGGCCTACTTCATCTACGGGAAGCGCCAGCAGCGCTTCGCGCCGCTGATTGCCGGGATGCTGCTCTGTGTCTACCCGTACTTCGTGCACAGCACGCTGTGGCTCGTGCTGATCGGGCTCGCCCTTCTCGCGGCGCCGTTCGTCGTCGACTTCTGAGCGATCCGGCGCCGCGTGGGGGACGACGTCGCGCTCAGCGCGCGGCGAAGCAGTACAGATAGCCCGCGCTGCCGGTCTTCGCGAGCAGCGCATCGCTGCAGCCCGCAGTCTTGTGCGACGAGTTCCACGAGGCGTTGCGGACCGGGTCGGGATGGGTGCCCGTGCGATCCTCGTGCCCAACGATCGCGCTGCCTTCGCCGCTCTTCGTCCAGTTACCGCAGGTCATGTCTTCGCTGCCGGTGAACGCGGTTCCCTCGGGCGTGCTGCCGGTCAGGATGTCGTGACGGTTGGGCTTGTCGCCGTAGCCGTTGATCACGTCGCCCCTTTCCGTCAGCGCGGTCTGTTTGTCGATGTGGTTGTTGCCGTGGAGCTCGGCGACGTCCTTCGCGATCTCGACACCCTTCGCGTTGTACCAGGGTCCGCTGCCGATGCGATCGCGCGCATTCACGGCGTCCGGTCCCTGCGTGCTGAGGTAAGCGTGCCACGTATGCATCCCCGCGCCCGCTGCGGTCGCCAGCGCCTGGCAGTGCGCGTCGGCACCGGCGAGACCGCCGAAGTCGGCCCCGTTGCCCGAGCCGGTGCTCGTCACGAAGAACGTCATGTCCGGCGCGGCGAGCGCCGTCGTGCCCACGCCCATCGCCAGCGCCCCTGCCACCGCGATCAATATCCAGTTTCGAGAGGTCATCGATTCGCTCCAGTTGGTCATTCGAACCGGGCTCGGTCGAACCAGGCTCGGTCGGTCGTTCGAAGCAAAGCGTACATCGTCGAAGAATCGTCAACCGTCGCCGCGCATCGCGAGTTCCCGGAAGCACGGTGCTACCATCGACGCATCGGGCAACTTCCGGGAGAACGTGATGAAGCGCAGTGCATCGGCAGTGTGGCAGGGCGCACTCAAGACTGGCAAGGGAACCATCTCCACCGAAAGCGGGGTGCTCTCGGGCGCGCCGTATTCATTCGGGACGCGGTTCGAGAATGCAAAGGGTACGAATCCCGAAGAACTGATCGGCGCGGCACACGCGGGCTGCTTCGCGATGGCGTTGTCGCTGGTGCTCGGCGAGGCCGGACTCACGCCCGAACGCCTGGAAACATCGGCTGCAGTGACGATCGACCAAGTCGCCGGCGGCTTCGCGATCACGTCGGTGCACCTCACGCTGCGTGCGAAGATTCCCGGCGCATCGCGCGAAGCGTTCGAGCGCGCCGCCGAAGCGGCGAAGGCGGGATGCCCGGTGTCGAAAGTGCTCAACGCGAAGATCACGCTCGACAAGACGCTCGACGCCTGACAGGAGTACGATGACCGGGTCCGTTGCGCGCGACGCGCGGCGGAGGGAAGCTGCTCCCGTGCGGGTGCCCGATGGAGCCTTTCGCGGTCCTGGTGCTGTTGCCGACGCTCGTCGGAATTGCTTCGGAACTCGTGTTCCGCGATGCCCTGCATGCGTCGCTCGCGGCCGCACTTGTCTCCGCGCTGGCGGTCTATACGTGTCTTGACGTGCTCGATCCCGGGGGAACCTGGAATGCGCTGGCCGGCTTCCTGGTTTCCCCATTGGTGATGGCCGTCTCGCTCGTCGCCGTGCTGACGTGCCTTGGGCATCTCGAGGGGCGGCGCCCGCTGCACAGACAGCGGAATTGACGATCCGGCCGGCGTGACCGGCCCCTGGCGATGCGCCGAACTCCACTCTACAGCGGCTCCGAGCCGCGCCGCGAGGAAGCGCCTGCGCCGGCGACGGTGCCCGCACCCGCAGCAACGGCAACACCCGCAGCCGCCCCCGCACGAGCCGACGTCGGCCGGCGACCCCTGCTGCATGCAGTGGTGCGCCGCGCCCGGCGGGCGGGGGCCTTCGTGCTTCGCCACGAAGGACTGCTCGCGATTGCGGCAGCGGCGCTCGTCGCCGCGGCGATCACCTGGAGCTATGCGGCGTCGCACCCGGCACCCGCCCCGCTCACGCAGGACGAGTTCGACCGGGCGGTCATGCACACGGTCGAACACAACGTCTTGCCGTCGCAGGCCGCGCGTGCGTACGAGGCGATTCGTGGATCGGTCGTGCGGGTGATGGATTTCGAGACGACGAAAGACGAGGGTGACGTCGAGACCGGCGTCGGCAGCGGCGTCGTCATCGTCAACGACGGCACGATTCTCACCAATCTCCACGTCGTCGCCGGGGCGAAGCGCGTCGGCGTGGTGTTCGCCGACGGCACCGAATCGGACGCCGACGTCATCGGCACGCAACCGCAGAACGACCTCGCGGTGCTGAAGTCGAGAATCATCCCCGACGACCTCGCTGCCGCGACGCTGCGCTCGACGGCGGATCTCGCCCCTGGCGACGAAGTGATCGCGGTCGGATTTCCGTTCGGGATCGGGCCGTCGGCGAGTGCTGGGGTGATCTCGGGGCTCAAGCGGCAGTTCCGTTCGCCGGAAGGTAAGCGCTTGCTCACCAATCTGATCCAGTTCGACGCTGCCGCCAACCCTGGCAACTCGGGTGGCCCGCTCGTGACGATGGACGGCGCGGTCGTCGGCATCGTCACCGGCATCCTCAACCCGACGTCGCAGCGCGTGTTCGTCGGCATCGGCTTCGCGGTTCCGATCGAAAGCGCGGCGGCGGCGGTCGGCATGTCGCCGTTCTGAGCCGCTCCCCGCACACTCCGACCAACCCTTCGACAGGCTCCCCATGGACCCCATCGGCACCGCCCACGTCGCATCGCAGATGGAGCGCGTTCTCTACGAGGTCAAGAAAGTCGTCGTCGGGCAGGACCGCTTCCTCGAGCGCGTACTGGTCGCGATCCTCGCGCAGGGACACCTGCTGGTCGAAGGCGTGCCGGGTCTCGCCAAGACGCTCACCGTGAAGACGCTGGCACGGGTCATTCACGGCGCGTTCCGGCGCATCCAGTTCACCCCCGATCTCGTTCCCGCCGACCTCGTCGGCACGCGGATCTACAACCAGCGGACCGGCGAATTCGCGACCTCGCTCGGCCCGGTGTTCACCAACCTGCTGCTCGCCGACGAGATCAACCGCGCACCGGCGAAAGTGCAGAGCGCGCTCCTCGAGGTGATGCAGGAATGCCAGGTGACGATCGCCGGCGAGACCTGGCGCGTGCCCGAGCCCTTCCTCGTGATGGCGACGCAGAATCCGATCGAGACCGAGGGTACCTATCCGCTTCCGGAGGCGCAGGTCGACCGCTTCATGATGAAGGTGCTGATCGGCTACCCGAGCGAGGAGGAGGAGTTCGTGATCGTCGAGCGCGTCACCGGAGCGCCGGCAGACGTCGCGGCGGTCGTCACCACCGCCGAGCTCGGCGCACTGCAGCGCCAGTGCCGCGGCGGCTACGTCGACCCGGCGATCGTCCAGTATGCCGTCCGCCTCGCGGGTGCAACGCGCGAGCCCGACCGCTTCGGCGTGCGCGATGCCTCGAAGTACCTGACGTTCGGCGCGAGCCCGAGAGCGTCGATCCACCTGATCGAGGCGGCGCGCGCGCTCGGCTTCCTGCGCGGACGCGACTACGTGCTGCCCGAGGACGTGCGCGATGTCGCGCCCGACGTGCTGCGCCATCGGCTGGTGCTCTCCTACGAGGCGCTCGCCGACGGCGTCACGCCGGATGATCTCGTGCACAAGGTGATGCAGGCGGTGGTGGCGCCCGAGAAGCCGCTCGAGGCGCACGCCCGCGCCGCGCAGGCCTGACGCGGCACGACCCATGGCGATTCCGCTCCGCAATCCGGAACGCATCCTGAAGCGCCTCGAGTGGACGGTGATCCGTCGCCTCGACGGCCTCCTTCATGGCGATTACCGGACGCTCTTCCGCGGCGCCGGACTCGACCTCGCGGATCTGCGCGAATACCAGTACCACGACGACGTGCGCCACATCGACTGGAACGTGACCGCACGCCTCGATGCGCCTTACGTCCGCGAATACCACGAGGATCGCGACCTCACCGCGTGGTTCATCGTCGACCTCTCGCCGTCGATCGATTTCGGCTCGCGCGCGATCCGCAAGTCCGGCGTCGCGCAGGATTTCGTCGCCGTCCTCGCCCGCGTACTGTCGCGGCACGGCAACCGCGTCGCCGCGGCACTGTGGGGGAGCGCGCTGCACGCGGTCATCCCGCCCGGCGCCGGCAGGCGCCACGTCCTCTCGATCCTGCAGCGGATGATCGCCGAGACGCGTCCCGGTGACGGTCGCGTCACCGACGTTGGCGCGTTCCTGCGTGCGGCGCGACCGCTCCTCGCGCGCCGCTCGCTGGTGTTCGTGATCTCGGACTTCATCAGCGGCCGCGGCTTCGGCGATGCCCTCGGCAGGCTCGCCGAGCGCCACGAGGTGATCGCGGTGCGCGTGCACGATCCGCTCGAAGGCGAGCTCCCGGACTTCGGGCTCGTGACGGTCGAGGACGCCGAGACCCGCGAGCAGCTCTTCGTCGACACGCACGACCCGGTGTTCCGGCGCCGCTTCGTCGAAGCGTCGGCACGCCGCGAGGAGGCGCTGCGCCGGACCTTCCGCGATGCCGGCGTCGACGCGCTCGAGCTCTCCACCGACGGCGACGTCGGCGATGCGATCCTGCGCTTCGCCGAGCTCAGGCGCCGCCGCAGCCGGCTCGCGGCCGGCGCGGTGCTCCCGCGCAGCGAAAGGCGACCCGATGCGCTTCCTGTGGCCTGAATTCCTCTGGCTGCTCGCGCTGCTGCCCATCGCGGTGGCGGCCTACGTCTGGCTGCAGCGGCGGCGGAAGCGCACGGCCCTGCGCTACGCGAGCCTCGCCTTCGTCCGCGAAGCGATCAGTCCGGGACGGGCGCTGCGCCGGCATATCCCGCCGCTCCTGTTCCTTCTCGCGCTGGCGCTGTTGCTGATTGCGATCGCCCGTCCTGCTGCGGTCGTCACGCTGCCGACCGATCACGAGACGATCATCCTCGCGATCGACGTCTCGGGGAGCATGCGCGCCGAGGACATCAAGCCGACGCGTCTCGCGGCCGCGCAGGCGGCAGCGCGCGCGTTCATCAACGACCAGCCGTCGAACGTCGACATCGGCATCGTATCGTTCGCCGGCGCCGCCGCGGTCGTGCAGGCGCCGACGCAGAACCGCGACGATCTGCTCGCGGCGATCGACCGCCTGCAGCTGCAGCGCGCGACGGCCGTCGGCAGCGGCATCCTCGTTGCGCTGAAGCTGATCGACCCGTCGGTCGAGTTCGATCTGCGCTTCACCAATCCGCGCCTCGACGTCGGCGACGCGAACCACGAGCTTTCCCTCGACGAGCGGCGCTCCGCGGCGAAAGCTCCGCCGAAGCCGGTGCCGCCCGGGTCCAATGCGTCGGCCGCGATCATCCTGCTCACCGACGGCCAGACGACGACCGGACCGGACCCGATCGAGGCCGCGCGGCTCGCCGCCGACCGCGGGGTACGCGTCTACACGGTCGGTATCGGCACCGTCGGCGGCGCAGTGATCGGCTGGGAGGGCTGGTCGATGAGGGTGCGCCTCGACGAGGACACGCTGAAGGCGATCGCGCAGTTGACGCGCGCCGATTACTATTTCGCCGGCAGCGCCGAGGACCTGTCGCGCGTCTACAAGGGCATGAACGCGAAGGTGGTGCTGCAGAAGAAGGAGACCGAGCTCACCGCACTCTTCGCGGCGGCCGCGGCGCTCCTGCTCGTCGTCGCGGCCGGGCTGTCGGTCGCGTGGTTCAACCGCATTCTCTAGGACCCGTCAACCTTGACCGAGACTGCCATGGCGACGCCGCAGCCTGCACCGAACGATGCGTACACGACGTTCTGGAACGACGTCCTGGTCCCCAAGTTCGAGCGCTTTCGCAACATCATGATGACCGGCATGTCGCTGCATAGTGCCGTGCCGCTCGGACGCCTGGCGCTCGCCCCGGGCGCACGCGCGGTCGACGTCGGTTGCGGTTGGGGCGATACCGCGCTCGACCTCGCGCGCAAGGTCGGGCCCGACGGCGAGGTGCTCGCCCTCGACTGCTGCGATGCGTTCCTGCAGAAGGGCCGCGCCGACGCGAAGGCGGCCGGGCTCGACAACGTCCGCTTCGTCGTCGCCGACGTCGAAACGTATCCGTTCGCACCCGGATTCGACTTCGCCTTCTCGCGCTTCGGCACGATGTTCTTCGCCAATCCGGTCGCCGCGATGCGCAACGTCCGGCGCGCGTTGAAGCCCGGCGGAACGTTCATGTTCATCGCCTGGCGGACGATCGACGAGAATCCGTTCCTCGGCATGCCGAAGGAGGTCGTGGCGCGCTACCTCCCGCCGCCCGGGGAGAATGCTCAGACCTGCGGGCCGGGACCGTTCTCGATGGCCAATCCCGACACAGTCGCGGCGCAGCTTCGCGCCGCCGGGTTCGAAATGCTCGGGCACGAGCGTGTCGACGGCGAAGTGATGGTCGGCGCCGATCTTGCGCAGGCGGTCGCGTTCCAGCTCGCGCTGGGGCCCGCCGGGGAGATCGTCCGCGAGGCGGGTCCGATCGCCGAGAAGCGTCGCGAGGAGATCGACGCAGCACTGCGCGCGGCGCTCGCGCCGTATGCCCGCGACGACGGCATCCGGATGATGTCGTCGTCGTGGACCTACACCGCGCGCAATCCGCAGTGATGGGGTCAGGTCTTGCCTCTTGCCGCGCATGAGCCCATCGCGCCACACTGCGGCGATCGCCTGGGCGCGCGGTGACGCGCGCTTTGCCGACGGACGCTACAGCCGCCGGCACGTTTGGCGCTTCGACGGCGGCGCCGAAGTCCCGGCCTCGTCGTCGCCGCACTCGGTGCGGCTGCCGTACTCGAGCGCCGAATGCGTCGATCCGGAGGAGGCGTTCGTCGCGTCGATCTCGAGCTGCCACATGCTGTGGTTCCTGTCGATCGCGGCGAAGCGGGGGCACGTCGTCGACCGCTACGTCGACGACGCGGAAGGATTCCTCGAGAAGAATGCCGGGGGCGCGATGGCGATGACGCGGGTGATCCTGCACCCGAAGATCGAGTTCAACGGCACCGCGCCGCCTTCGGCCGCGGAGATCGCCGCGATCCACGAGGCCGCCCACCACGCCTGCTACATCGCCAACTCGGTGACTACCGACATCCGCGTCGAGTCGTAGGGGGTCAGGTCTTGCCTTTTGCCTGGCGATGCGCAAGGCAAAAGGCAAGACCTGACCCCCACCTTCAGCTCGCGACGAGCTTGCGGTGCGACTGCACGCTCATCAGGATGCCGAGCCCGACGAAGAGCGAGATGAGCGCGGTGCCGCCGTAGGACACGAGCGGCAGCGGCACCCCGACCACCGGGAGGAGCCCGCTCACCATCGCCATGTTGACGAACGCGTAGGTGAAGAACATCAGCGTGATCGCGCCGGCGACGAGCCGCGCGAACAGCGTCGACGCGCCGGCGGTGATCACCACCGCTCGCCCGATCAGCAGCAGGTAGAGCACGAGCAGCACGGCGTTGCCGATCAGCCCGAATTCCTCGCCGAACACGGCGAAGATGAAATCGGTGTGCTTCTCGGGCAGGAAATCGAGGTGGGTCTGGGTGCCGTGCAGCCAGCCCTTGCCGGCGATACCGCCCGAGCCCAGCGCGATCGACGCCTGCATCGAGTGATAGCCGGCGCCGAGCGGATCGCGCGTCGGATCGAGGAAGGTGAGAATGCGCTCGCGCTGGTAATCGTGCAGGTGGGTCCACACGACCGGGCCGACGGCCGCCGCCGCGGCGACGAGCCCGATGATGATCCGCCACGACAGGCCGGCGAGGTAGAGCACGTAGAACCCCGAAGCGGCGATCAGGAGCGAAGTGCCGAGGTCGGGCTGGCGCTTGATCAGGTACACCGGTACGACGATCAGCATCGCGGCGAACGCGAAGTCGCGCAGGCCGATGCGTCCCTCGAACTTCTGGAAGTACCAAGCGAGCATCAGCGGCAGCGCGATCTTCATCATCTCGGACGGCTGAAAGCGTGCGATCCCCAGATTGAGCCAGCGCCGCGATCCGTTGACCACGACGCCGAAGGCGGCGACGCAGACGAGGAGCACGATGGCGACGACGTAGAGCGGGACGGCGATCCGCGCCAGCGTCTGCGGGGCGATGTTCGCGAACAGCCACATCAGCACGATCGCGAAGCCGAGGCTCATGATCTGGCTGGTCTCGCGCGGAACGCTCTGGTCGGAGGCCGAGAACAGCGTCACCAGCCCGACGCCGACGATCGCGAGCGCGGCGCCGAACAGCATCGAGTCGATGCGGCGCGTCAGGAGCTCCCACGCGCGCTCGAGCGTGACGGTGAACGGGGTGCCCATCAGTCGCTGCGGTCATCCTGGCCCTGCGGCGACACCGGCGCCGGACCGGGCGTCGACTCGCCGAGCAGGTAGTGGTCGAACACCTTGCGTGCGATCGGCGCCGCGGCGGCGGCACCGAAGCCGCCGTTCTCGACCAGCACCGCGACCGCGATCACCGGGTGGTCGGCGGGCGCATAGGCCTCGTACCACGCGTGATCGCGCAGCCGCTCGTCGACATGGTGCTCGGAGTACTTCTCGCCTTTCAGCGAGAACACCTGCGCGGTCCCGGTCTTGCCGGCGCTGTCGTACTTCGCGTCCTTGAATACCGCCGCGCTCGTTCCCTGCTTCGTCACGCCGACGAGCGCGCCCTGCACGAACGCGAGCTGCTGCGGCGAAACGTCGATGCGTCCGGACGGCTGGCTCGCGATCAGCGTCACCTCGCCGGTGCGCGTATCGCGCACCGACTTCACGATGTGCGGCGTGTAGCCGATGCCGTTGTTCGCGATCATCGCGAAGGCGTGCACGAGCTGGATCGGCGTGAACGCGTTGTAGCCCTGGCCGATGCCGGCCGACACCGAATCGCCTAGATACCACTTCCGCGCATCGGACGGATAGCCCTTGCCGGCGAAACGCTGGCGCTTCCACTCGCGCGACGGCAGCACGCCGGTGAGCTCGCCCTCGATGTCGATGCCGGTCTTCCTGCCGAAGCCGAACGTGGACAGGAAGCGCGCGGTGTCGTCGATGTCGGTCTCGGCGCCGAGCATGTAGAAGTAGGTGTCGCAGGACTCGACGATCGCCTTGTACATGTCGACGACGCCGTGGCCGCCCGGCTTGTCGTCGCGGAACTTGTGCGACTGGCCGGGAATCTGGAAATAGCCCGGATCGAAGATCGTCTGCTGCGGCGTGCGCTTGCCGGACTTCAGCGCGGCGAGCGCGAGATAGGGCTTGATCGTCGACCCTGGCGGATAGGCACCGCGCAGCGGCCGGTCGAGAAGCGGCTTGTCGGGGGAGTCGTTCAGCTCCTGCCAGTTCGCCGGGTCGATGCCGTCGACGAACAGGTTAGGGTCGTAGCCCGGGTGCGACACGAACGCGAGCACGTCGCCGTTACGCGGATCGATCGCCACCAGCGCTCCGCGACGATCGCCGAACGCCTCCTCGGCCACCAGCTGCAGGCCGATGTCGAGCGACAGCCGCAGGTCGTCGCCGGCGATCGGCGGCGTGCGCTTCAGCGTACGCACCGGACGGCCGTTGGCATCGACCTCGACTTCCTCGACTCCGGTCGTGCCGTGGAGCTCGCGCTCGTAGGAGAGCTCGACGCCGGCCTTGCCGATCGTGTCGGTGCCCTTGTAATCGGCGGTCTCGTCCCATGCGGCGATGCGCTGCAGGTCGCGGTCGTTGATGCGCCCGATGTAGCCGATCGCATGCGACGCGATCGCCCCGAACGGATACTGGCGGAAGAGCCGCGCCTTGATCTCGACACCGGGGAAGCGGTAGCGATTGACGGCAAAGCGCGCGACCTCCTCGTCGGTGAGCCGGGTGCGGATCGGCAGGCTCTCGAAGTCCTTCGATTCTTCGAGGAGCTTCCTGAACCGCTTGCGGTCGCGCGGCTCGATGTCGACGATCGTGGCGAGCGCATCGATCGTCGCGTCGAGGTCGGGCACCTTCGACGGCGTGATCTCGAGCGTGTAGCCCGAGTAGCTCTGTGCGAGCACGACGCCGTTGCGGTCGGTGATGACGCCACGATTGGGCGCAATCGGCACGATCGCGATGCGATTGGTCTCGGCAAGCGTCTCGAAGTGCGCGTGCTCGATAACCTGCAGGTAGTAGAAGCGCGCGAAGAGCCCGGCGAAGCCGGCGAGGATCACGATGGCGGCGAGCCAGAGCCGTCGCCGGAAGCGCGCCTGCTCGCGCTCGGGGTTGCGAAGCTCGGGGGCATCGAACTCGCCTCGGTGCCCGCCGCGATCTCGCGCCCCGCCGAACACGCGCCCTAGCTCCGCGAGCCGCCGCGGCGCGGCCGCTGCGGTGCCTGCAGCAGCACCGACAGGAGCGGCCACAAGAGCGCGCCGACGAGCGGCGGCGCGACGTAGGTCCACGGCGGCAGCGCCGCACCGCCGACGAAGCGGACGACGAGCACGAGCCCCGCGCACAGGAGCAGCAGCACCGCGACCTGCACCGCCTGCTGCCACAGCGGGAAGCGCAGCACGCGCCGCCTGAAGTAGACCGCGGCGAACGCGAGCACCGCGTACGCGAGCGCGTGCTGGCCGAACACCGTCGCATCGGCGACATCCATCACGAGGCCGGCGAGCCACGCGGTGCCGACCCCGACCTGGTGCGGCTCCTGGATGCACCAGTAGAGCAGCACCAGCGCGAGAAGATCGGGACGCAGCGCCGCCGCGATGCCGCCGAGCGGAACGATGTTGGCGGAGAGCGCAACGACGAGCGACAGCACGATGAACCACGGCCGCGCCGGGCGCAGGATCTCCTCTGGAGCGGCGGGGCCGAACGATGCCACGGCCGGCAGCACTCTCATCCGCGCGGCGCCTTCGCCCGCGCGCCTTTGCGCATCGGCGCCGCGGCGGGCTCGTCCTGCGGCGGCGGCGCCACGCGCGGGCGCGCGAGCACGAGCAGGTATTGGCTGCGATCGACTCCGGCGAGCGGGCGGCAGGTGATGTGCGCGAACATCTCGCCGGTATTCTTCGCGACTTCGGTGACGACCGCCACCGCGAGCCCGGCGGGATAGGTGCCGTCGATGCCGGAGGTGACGAGGCGATCACCCGCGCGCAGGTCGGCCGACGGCGCCGTGAAGCGCAGCTCGGGTGCGCGCCCGGTGCCGTTGCCGAACATCACGCTCCTTGCGCCGCTGCGCTCGACCTTGACCGGAACCGCCTGCTCGCGGTCGGTGATGAGCGTCACCTCGGCAAGCCGCGGCAGCACACGCGTCACCTGGCCGACCACGCCGGTATCGTCGATGACGCCGTCGCCGGCTTCGACGCCGTCCTTCGTGCCGCGGTCGAGGTAGAGCTTCTGCGAGAACGGATCGCGCCCGGTGTAGAGGACCTGCGCCGCGATCGCCGCGCCGTCGTATTGCCTGGAGAGCGCGAGGAGCTCGCGAAGCTGCGCGTTCTCCCTGCGCTCGGCCCCGTAGCCCTGCACGGCTGGCGCATTGGTCGCGAGCTCGCGCTCGAGCGCGGCGTTGGCGGCGGCGAGATCGCCCTTCGAGGCGAGGTAGCGGGCGAAGTAGCCGACGGCGAGCCCGGGCGCCATGAGCGCGCGCTGCAGCGGATACAGCGCGACCGCGACCGCCTCGCGGATGTGCTCGAGATAACGGTAGCGAGTGTCGGTGAACAGCAGCGCGAGCGACAGCAGGCCGAAGAAGACCAGACGCGCAAACGGGCTCGGCCCGCGATTGAAGAAGGCGGGAGGATCGACCGGAATGGGCCGCATCGCCACGTGCGGACGATCAGTCAGTCGGTCGTGAAGATGGTGTGCAGCTTCTCCATGTTCTCGAGTGCCTTGCCGCAGCCACGAACGACGCAGGTCAGCGGATCGTCGGCGACGATGACCGGCAACCCGGTTTCCTCCATCAGCAGCCGGTCCAGGTCGCGCAACAGCGCGCCACCGCCGGTCAGGACCATGCCACGCTCGGCGATGTCGGCGCCGAGCTCGGGCGGCGTGCGCTCGAGCGCGCTTTTCACCGACGACACGATGCTGTTCAACGGATCGGTGAGCGCTTCGAGGATCTCGTTCGACGACACCGTGAAGCTGCGCGGGATGCCCTCGGCGAGATTGCGCCCCTTGACCTCCATCTCCTTCACCTCCGAGCCGGGGAACGCCGAGCCGATCGTCTTCTTGATGAGCTCGGCGGTCGTCTCGCCGATCAGCATGCCGTAGTTGCGGCGGATGTAGTTGACGACCGCTTCGTCGAACTTGTCGCCGCCGACACGCACCGACCCCGCATACACCATGCCGCCGAGGGAGATCACGCCCACCTCGGTGGTGCCGCCGCCGATGTCGACGACCATCGATCCGGTGGCGTCACCGACCGGAAGGTCCGCGCCGATCGCCGCCGCCATCGGCTCCTCGATCAGGTACACCTTCGACGCACCGGCGCCGAGCGCGGACTCGCGGATCGCGCGTCGCTCGACCTGCGTCGAGCCGCATGGCACGCAGATGATGATGCGCGGCGAAGGCGAGAACAGCCGCGACTCGAGCACCTTCTTGATGAACTGCTTCAGCATCTGCTCGGTGACGGTGAAGTCGGCGATGACGCCGTCCTTCATCGGCCGGATCGCGGTGATGTTTCCCGGCGTGCGGCCGAGCATCTGCTTCGCCGCGAGGCCCACTTCCTGGATCACCTTCTTGCCGTTGGGGCCGCCTTCCTGGCGGATCGCGACCACCGACGGCTCGTCGAGAACGATGCCCTGCCCGCGCACGTAGATCAGCGTGTTGGCCGTGCCGAGATCGATCGCGAGATCGCTCGAAAAGTAGCCCTTGAAGAACTCGAACATGAAGAATCGGTCGCCCGTGCGGTGGCCGATCCGCTCCGAGATCGGAGGAGGTGGTTGGCCCGCGAAAAATGGCCGTTATGATAACCTAAGCCACGGCTCTTCCACGCTGATTTGGCGTGGTTTTCGGGGGCGCGCCCACCCTCGCCGATCGTAACCGTTACACGCACCCCGAATGAGCCTCGGCACCGACGAAGTCCGGCACCTCGCGAAGCTCGCGCGGATCGCGCTCGACGACGCCGCCGTGAGCACCCTCGACACCGAGCTCGCGTCGATTCTCGCGCTGATCGACCGCCTGCTCGCCATCGACACCACGGGCGTCGCGCCGATGGCGCACGCGCACGACGCGGTCCTCGCGCTGCGCGACGACTTGGTGACCGAGTCAGATCAACGCGAGCTCTTCCAGCAGGCTGCCCCTGCGGTGGCGGACGGGCTCTACCTGGTGCCGAAGGTGATCGAATGACGCCGTCCCGCCACGGGGTACGGCGGTGACCGGACCTTTCACCGTCGCGGGCCTCTCTGCCGCGCTTCGCGCGCGGCGGATCTCGAGCGTCGAGGCGACGCAGGAGTCGCTCGCGCGGATCGAGTCGGCGCAGGCCGCCCTCAACGCGTTCGTCACGATCGACCACGAAGGTGCGCTGGCGTCCGCACGCGCCGCCGACGCGGCGCTCGCCCGCGGCGACGCGCCGCCGCTCGCCGGGGTGCCGCTCGCGCACAAGGACGTGCTGATGACGGCCGGCCTGCCGACGACCTGCGCATCGCGGATGCTCGCCGATTACGTGGCGCCGTACGACGCGCACGTCGTCGCGCGGCTGCGCGACGCGGGAACGACGCTGGTCGGCAAGACCAACATGGACGAGTTCGCGATGGGCTCGTCCAACGAGAGCTCGCATTTCGGGCCGGTCAGGAACCCGTGGGACGCGACCCGCATCCCGGGCGGCAGCTCGGGCGGGTCGGCCGCCGCGGTCGCGGCGCGGCTCGTGCCGGCCGCCACGGGCACCGATACCGGCGGCTCGGTGCGGCAGCCGGCGGCAATGTGCGGCGTGACCGGCATCAAGCCGACCTACGGCCTCTGCTCGCGCTACGGCCTCGTCGCCTTCGCGTCGAGCTTCGACACTCCCGGCGTGCTCGCGCAGGACGCGCAGGATTGCGCGCTCGTGCTCGACGCGATGGCGGGCCACGATCCGCGCGATGCGACGTCGGCCGACCGGGCGCCCGTCGATTGCACGCGGCTCCTGCGCCGGCCAGCGGGTGCGCGGCCGCTCGCCGGCCTTCGCATCGGCCTGCCGCGCGAGTACTTCGGCGATGGCGTGGCGGCCGACGTCGCGGCGGCGATCGAGGCGGCGCTCGCCGAGCTGCGCGCGCTCGGTGCGCAAACCGTCGCGATCGAGCTCCCCGCCGTCGGCCACGCGATCCCGGTCTACTACGTGCTCGCGCCGGCCGAGGCGTCGTCGAACCTGTCGCGCTTCGACGGCATCCGCTACGGGCACCGCGCCGCGACCTACGCCGACCTCGACGACCTCTACTGCCGCACGCGCGCCGAGGGCTTCGGAGCCGAAGTGAAGCGGCGCATCCTGATCGGCACCTACGTGCTCTCGCAGGGGTACTACGACGCCTACTACCTCAAGGCGCAGCAGGTGCGCCGCCTCATCGCCGACGATTTCGCGCGCGCCTTCTCGCGCTGCGACGTGATCGCCGGGCCGACGACGCCGGCGGCGGCGTTTCCGCTCGGCGCGCGCGTCGACGATCCGGTCGCGATGTACCTCGGCGACATCTTCACCGTCGCCGCCAATCTCACCGGCCTTCCGGCGATCTCGATGCCGTGCGGGTTCAGCGCCGACGGGCTGCCGATCGGGCTGCAGCTCCAGGGCCGTCACTTCGACGAGGCGACGCTCCTCGATGCTGCACACCGCTACCAGCAGGCGTGCGACTGGCACCTGCGCGTTCCACCGGGTTACCGCGAATGAGCGCGGCGCCGCGGCCGCATGCCGGCTGGGAAGTGGTGATCGGGATCGAGACGCACGTGCAGCTCTCGACCGCGTCGAAGATGTTCTCGGGCGCGTCGACCGCGTTCGGCGCAGCGCCGAACGTCCACGCCTGCGCGGTCGACCTGGCACTTCCCGGAGTCCTGCCGGTGCCCAATCGCGGCGCGATCGAGCGCGCGCTCGCGTTCGGCCTCGCGATCGGCGGCGCGATTCACCGCGAGAGCGTCTTCGCGCGTAAGAACTACTTCTACCCCGATCTCCCCAAGGGCTACCAGATCTCGCAGTACGAGCGGCCGATCGTCACCGGAGGCGTGCTCGTGATCGCGACCGACGCCGGCGAGCGCACGATCCGCCTCACGCGTGCGCACCTCGAAGAGGACGCCGGCAAGTCGCTGCACGAGGGTGTGCGGGCGCCGGATGCCGGCATTTCCGGCACGTCCGGCATGCCCGGCATGCTCACCATTTCCGGCGCGTCGGAGATGTCCGGCATCGACCTCAACCGCGCCGGCACGCCGCTGCTCGAGATCGTGTCGGAGCCCGATTTGCGGAGCGCAGCCGAGGCCGCGGCGTATGCGCGCAGGCTGCACGCGCTCGTCACCTGGATCGGCATCTGCGACGGCAATCTGCAGGAGGGAAGCTTCCGCTGCGACGCGAATGTCTCGGTGCGCCGCGAAGGCGCGCCGCTCGGCACGCGGTGCGAGATCAAGAACCTCAACAGCTTCCGCTTCCTCCAGCTCGCGATCGAATACGAGGCGCGTCGGCAGATCGAGCTGATCGACGATGGCGGAGCCGTGCGCCAGGAGACGCGCCTCTACGACCCCGAACGCAACGAGACGCGTCCGATGCGAAGCAAGGAGGACGCGCAGGATTACCGCTATTTCCCCGATCCCGACCTGCCGCCGCTCGCGATCGACGAGGAGTGGATCGAGCGCGTCCGCGCGTCGCTGCCCGAGCTCCCTGACTCGGTGCGCGAGCGCTTCGTCGGCGCGCACGGGATCACCGGCTACGACGCGCAGCAACTCACTGCGTCGCGCGAGCTCGCCGATTACTACGAGCAGACGGCCGCGGCGCTACCGGCGCAGGATGCTGCCGGCTTCAAGCTGGTGGCGAACTGGGTGCTCGGCGAGTTCAGCGCGGCGCGCAATCGCGACGACGTGACGGTCGCGCGCGCGCCGGTCGCACCGGTCGCGCTCGCCGGGCTCCTGCGGCGCGTCACCGACGGCACGCTCTCGGGGAAGCTCGCACGCGACGTGTTCGACGCGATGTGGGCCGGTGATGCGACCGGCGACGATGCGGCCGACACGATCATCGACCGGCGCGGGTTGCGCCAGATCTCCGACGCGGGCGAGCTCGAAGCGCTCGTCGACGCCGTGCTGGCGGCGCAGCCGGCGATCGTCGCCGAATTCCGCGCCGGACGCGACAAGGCGTTCAACGCGCTCGTCGGGCAGGTGATGAAGGCGTCGCGTGGCAAGGCGAATCCCGCGCAGGTGAGCGAGATCCTGCGGCGCCGCCTCGCAGCCGAGACTTAGATCTTCCGCTCGCGCGCCGCCCAGTACGGCCCGCGCAGCTCGCGCTTCAGCGTCTTTCCCGCAGCGCTGCGCGGAAAGGCCTCCATGATGACGACCTCCGAGACGCGCTGGTATCGCGCGGCCACGCGCTCGTTGATCCAGCTGCGGAGCTCCTCGGCGGTGGCCCGTGCACCTTCGCGCAGGATCACCGCGGCAAGCGGCGTCTCGCCCCACTTGTCGTGCGGCACGCCGAAGACCGCGACCTCGTGGATCGCCGGGTGGCGCGCCGCAACCTCCTCGACGTCCTTCGGATAGACTTTCATCCCGCCCGAGTCGATCATGTCCTTCTTGCGATCGACGAGGTAGAGGTAGCCGTCCGCGTCCATGTAGCCCAGGTCGCCGGTGAAGATCCAGCCGTCGCGGACTGTCTGCGCGGTCAGGTCGGGCCGCTTGTAGTAGCCCTGCATCCTGATCGGTCCGCGACCGATGATCTCGCCGATCTCGCCCTGCGGCAGGTCGCGGCCGTCGGCGTCCACGATCCGCATCTCGAAGTACTGCGTCGGACGGCCGACTGAGCCCGACTTATGCAGCGCCTCGTCGCGATCGAGGATCGTGACGAAGCCCTCGGTGCAGCCGTAGAGCTCGTAGAACCGGCGCGGCAGGTCCGCGTTCAGGCGGTCCTTGTGCTCCTGCAGGAGCGGGGCGCCGAGAGAGAGGATGCACTCGAGCGACGCAAGCCGCTCGGGCCGGTACTCCTTCGCCGCCAGGATCGCGATGATCTGCGTCGGCACCAGCATGATGTGGGTAATGCGCTCGCGCTCGATGGCCGCGATCGTCGCATCGGCGTCGAACTGCGGCAGCAGCACATAGGTTCCGCCGAGGTAGAACGTCGGCATCAGCGTTACGTACGCGCCGTTGAACACGATCGCGCCGGCGTGCATCGTGCGCGACTCCGGGGTCATCCGGTAGGCGGACGCCATCAGCAGGCAATACATCGAGCGGACGTAGTGGCTGTGCATGATGCCCTTCGGCAAGCCCGTCGTGCCGCTCGTATACATGATGTTGAACAGATCGTCCGGATGGCAGGGCTCGACCGAGAACGTGTCGCGCTGGCGCGCGGTGAGGGCGCCGTAGTCGCCGAAGTCGGCCGCTGCACCGTCGACGAGAAGCACGCGTCCGGGGAGGAACGGCGCGAGCTCTCCCCGCAGGCTCTCGAGCGTCGGCAGCATCGAGCGCTGGCTGACCAGGCACTTCGCGTCCGAGTCCCGCAGGAGACTCGCGAGCCCGGCGGGCATCAACAACGGCGAGAGCGGCACCAGCGCCGCGCCTATGGCCGGCACCGCCCAGATCAGCTCGAGCGCCTCGCGCGAGTTGCCGAGCACCGTGGCGACCTTGTCGCCCTTGCCGATCCCGAGCGAGCGCAGCAGGTTCGCCACGCGCGCAATGCGCGCGGCGAATTGCGCGTAGCCGAGGCGCTCGTCGCCGAACACCACGGCGGTGGCATCCGGTCGATAACGCGCGTGGCGTGAAATCAGCGTCGCAAGGTCGAGCATTGGGCCCCTCGCCTGAATGGAGCGATTCGTCGCGGTGTCAATGCAGTGGCTTGTACCGCGGCCGGTGCGGGCGTGCGCCCTCCTCGCCGAGACGCGCCAACTTGTCGGCTTCGTACTCCTGGTAGTTGCCCTCGAAGAACACCCACTTCGACTGATCCTCGGCGGCGAGGATGTGGGTCGCGATGCGGTCGAGGAACCAGCGATCGTGCGAGATCACGAGCGCGCTGCCGGCGAACTCGCCGAGCGCGTCCTCGAGCGCGCGCAGCGTCTCGACGTCGAGGTCGTTCGACGGCTCGTCGAGGAGGAGCACGTTGCCGCCTTTCAGAAGCGTCGCGGCGAGATGGAGTCGTCCCCGCTCGCCACCGGAGAGCGTACCCACCTTTTTCTGCTGATCGGGACCCTTGAAATTGAAGCGCCCGAGGTAGGCGCGCGAAGGCATCTCGAAGCGGCCGACGGTGAGGACGTCCTGGCCTCCCGAGATCGCCTCCCACGCGGTCTTGTCGTTGGGCAGCGCCTCGCGCGTCTGATCGACGACCGCGAGCTTCACCGTCGGCCCGATCACCACGTCGCCGTGATCGGGCTTCTCGGCGCCGGTGATCAATCGGAACAGCGTCGTCTTGCCGGCGCCGTTCGGGCCGATGATGCCGACGATCGCACCCGGCGGTACGGCGAACGAGAGCTCGTCGATCAACTCGCGCTCGCCAAAGCCCTTGCTGACGCCGCGGAACGCGATCACCGAATCGCCGAGGCGCTCGGCGACCGGAATGAAGATCTCCTGCGTCTCGTTGCGCTTCTGGTGCTCGTAGCTCGCGAGCTCCTCGAAGCGCGCGATGCGCGCCTTGTTCTTCGCCTGGCGCCCCTTCGGGTTCGTGCGCACCCATTCGAGCTCGCGCTGCATCGCCTTGATGCGGGCGGCCTCCTGCCTCGCCTCGCGCTCGAGCCGCGCCTCCTTCTGCTCGAGCCACGACGTGTAGTTGCCTTTCCACGGAATGCCGTGGCCGCGGTCGAGCTCGAGGATCCATTCGGCGACATTGTCGAGGAAGTAGCGATCGTGGGTGACCGCGATCACCGTTCCCGGGAAGCGCTGGAGGAATTGCTCGAGCCAGCCGACGCTCTCGGCGTCGAGGTGGTTCGTCGGCTCGTCGAGCAGCAGCATGTCGGGCTTCGACAGGAGCAGCCGGCACAGCGCCACGCGACGCTTCTCGCCGCCCGAGAGCATCCCGATCACCGCATCCCACGCCGGCAGGCGCAGCGCGTCGGCGGCGACCTCCATCTGCACCGCGGTATCCGTGCCCGACGCCGCGATCACCGCCTCGAGGCGTGCCTGCTCGGCAGCGAGCGCGTCGAAATCCGCGTCGGGCTCGGCGTAGGCGGCGTAGACCTCGTCGAGACGCGCCTTCGCGTCGAGCACTTCGGACATGCCCTCCTCGACGGCGGCACGCACCGTCGCCTGTGGATCGAGCATCGGTTCCTGCGGCAGGTAGCCGATCCGAAGGCCGGGCATCGGCACCGCCTCGCCGTCGAACTCGGTATCGACGCCGGCCATGATCTTCAACAGGCTCGACTTACCGGATCCGTTCAAGCCGAGCACGCCGATCTTGGCGCCCGGGAAGAACGACAGCGAGATGTCGCGCAGGATCACCCGCTTCGGCGGCACGACCTTGCCGACGCGGTTCATCGTGTACACGTACCGGGCCATCGGAACGACCGAAGCGATGCGGGGCTGCGATTATCGCAGGCCGGTCGTCGCGCGACCGCGGCAGGCGCAGAGAACGAACGGCGGGTGGAGGACCGCGCGCAGGCGCGCGCGACCAATCAGTTGCGGGGAGCCGAGGCTTGCGACAACGCCGAGAGCGCGGTCCCGGCGGCGACCGACGCCGCGCTGCTGCTCGACGGCGATTTCGTCAACTGTTCATAGCGCAGGTGGTCGGCGTCGTAGCGCGCGGTAATCGTCGCCGCCTCCTTCCTTCGCCCGGCGATGAACGCCTGCTGGCGCGCGAGCTCGGCATCGATCGACGAGAGCTCGCGGACGATGCTGTCGGGAGCCGGGTGCGGCGCGTAACTCGCCTTCTTCGCCAGGAGCTCGTCACGTCGTTTCGTCATCTCGGCGACGTAACTCGACGCCGAGGCGATCTGCGCGTTGATCGTCGACAGCGCGCGGTTCCGGGCGAGATCGATCTCGGCGGTGCTCGAATACGAATCGAGCAGCGCGCGGTCACGCCGCTCGGTGGCCTGGCGCTCGCGCGCGAGAGTACGATCGCGCTCCTGCTCGGCCGCGCTCGACGTGCGCGACTGCGGCGGGGCCGCCTTTTCGGTCTTGCGGACCGGGATGCCCTGGCGATTCAGCTGCTCGTGCGCGCGATCGACGGCATCCGGGGGCAGGTGGTCGCTGTAGTGGACGACGCCGCTGCCGTCGGTCCACTTGTAGAGCTCGGCATGGGCGATCGTCGCGATTGCGAAGAGGACGATGCCGACGAGGAGCGCAGGTAGGAGCCCCATCGAGACCGAGGCTTCTTCGCTCCGCTCCGCGTGCGCATCGCGTGCGTCCAACGCGTCCATCATGCCGCGCCCCAGCGTTCGCGATATGCCGCGATGGCGTCGCGGGAGGCGGCAAGATCCTCGCGTGCCGCGACGAGCGCCATCACGTCGTCGAGCGTCGCGATCGCGGCGACCGGGATGCCGAATTCGGCCTCGACTTCCTTCACCGCAGAGAGCGCACCGCTGCCGCGTTCCATGCGGTCGAGCGCGATCAGGACTCCGGCGGGGGAGGCACCCTGCGCACGAATGATGGCGACCGACTCACGCACCGAAGTGCCG
>DASVGI010000146.1:0-31279 GCA_036379595.1 Casimicrobiaceae bacterium
CGTGCGGCTCGATTACCGGATCCCCGCGCGCGGCCTGATCGGCTTCCAGGGCGAGTTCATGAACCTCACTCGCGGCACGGGTCTCATGAGCCACGTGTTCGAGACCTGGGCACCCGTCAGCGGCGAGATTCCCGAACGGCGTAACGGCGTGCTCGTCTCGCAGGAGGACGGCGAGGCGGTCGCGTATGCGCTGTGGAATCTGCAGGAGCGCGGGCGGATGTTCGTGTCGCCCGGCGACAAGCTCTACGAAGGCATGGTGATCGGCATCCACAGCCGCGACAACGATCTCGTCGTCAATCCGATCAAGGGAAAGAAGCTCACCAATATCCGCGCCGCCGGCAAGGACGATGCGATCCTGCTGACGCCGCCGATTGCGCTGACGCTCGAATACGCGGTCGAGTTCATCGCCGACGACGAGCTCGCCGAGGTGACGCCGAAATCGATCCGCATCCGCAAGCGCCTGCTGAAGGAGCACGAGCGCAAGCGCGCGAGCCGCGAGGCGGCGTAGGGCGGACATGCCAACCGGGACTACCGAGCCCGACGCGAAGAACCGCGAAGCGCGGCTGGTGGTGCGCATGACGAAGGATCAGAAGGCACTCCTGCAGCATGCCGCCGCATTGTCGGGATGCACTCTCAGCGAGTTTGTACGCGCCAGCACACAGACAGCCGCTGTCAGAGTCATACAGGGGCACGAAACAATCCGCCTGTCGCGGAGCGAGCAGGTCGCCTTCGTGACTGCTTTGCTCGAGCCGCGGGCGCCCAATGCACGCCTGCGGAAGGCTGCGGCAAAGTACCGCCGGCAACTGGGGCTGTGATATGCCCGCTTGAAATGAATCCGTCCGCTGAGCTCACCCGCGCGATCGCCGAGCAATTCGCCCGGAACGCGCTCGCCAACATCGCGCGCGAGTACCCGGCGAAGCTCGATCACGTGCTGGGCTGCGACGCCGACGCGGCGCCGCCGCGCGTGCTGCACCCGGCGTTCTACGGCAGCTACGACTGGCACTCGTGCGTGCACATGCATTGGCTGCTCGCCCGCGTGCGGCACGTGTTTCCGGATCTCGCGTGTCGCGACGAGATCGTGCATCTGTTCGATGCGCGGCTGTCGCCGGACGCGATCGCGGTCGAAGTCGCGTACCTTGCACGGCCGGGCAGCGCATCGTTCGAGCGCACCTACGGCTGGGCGTGGCTCCTGAAGCTCGCCGACGAGCTTGAACGAAACGATGATGACGACGCTCGACGCTGGGCGCAAGCATTGGCGCCACTCGCCGATGCGTTCGCCGACCGCTACGAACATTATCTGCCGCGCGCCGGCTACGCGATCCGCCACGGCATGCACGCGAACAGCGCGTTCGGGCTCGTGCTGGCGCTCGACTATGCGCGCGGAGCGGGCGCCTCACCGCGCGCGCCGGCGCTGCTCGCCGCGTGCCTCGATGCAGCGCGAGAGTGGTACGGCGGCGATCGCAACGCTCCGGCGGCGTACGAGCCTTCGGGAGCCGATTTCCTGTCACCGTCGCTCGTCGAGGCCGCGCTGATGGGGTGTGTCCTCGAGCAGGCAGCTTACGAGCGCTGGCTCGCGGCGTTTCTCCCCGGCCTCCAGCTCCGCGAGCCAGCGAATCTCTTCGCACCGGCATCGGTCGCCGACCGCAGTGACCCGCAGACCGTTCACCTCGATGGACTCAATCTGTCGCGCGCGTGGTGCTTCGCGGCGATCGCCGGCGCGCTCGCCGCCGATTCCCGCCTTGCCGACTCCCGTGTCGCCGATCACCGCCTCGCAAATCACCGCCTCGCGAGCGTGTTGCAGCAGGCTGCCGACGCGCACCTCGCGGCCGGTTGGAAGGGATTGGAGAGTGGCGATTACGCCGGTGGGCACTGGCTCGCGACGTTCGGGCTGCTGGCGCTCGAAGCCCGCGACGCGATGCGTCGCAGCGGCTGCTAGACTCGCCGTTCATGAGCGAACTCGCCTGGCTCGTCATCGCGGCGCTCGCCGTCGTGGTGATCGTCGCGGTACTGGTCGCGGTCACACTGCGTCGAGTCGGCGCGCTCGCCACCGACCGCGAGGCAGCCGCGCGCGACGCAGCGTCGCTTGCGGCACGGTTCGACGTGCTGGCCGCCGGGGTGGCGAATCACGAGCGCGACGTCCGCGGCGATCTCGTCGCCGCGCGCGACGATGCGGCGGCGTCGGCAGTGCGTCTGCGCGAAGAGCTCGCGGGTGCTGGCAATCGGCTGCGCGAAGAGCTCGCCGGCGCCGGAAACCGGCTGCGCGAGGAGAGCGGGCTCGCATCGAAGCAGTTGCGCGAGGAGGTGGCGGGGACGCTTGCGCGCCAGCAGCAGGGTCTCGTCGAGCAGTTGAAGGCCTTTGGCGAGCGGATCGAGGCGGCGACGCAATCGTCCGAGGCTCGACTCGAAGCGATGCGCCGGACGATCGAGGAGCGCCTCGAGCTCCTGCGCGCCGACAACGCGAAGAAGCTCGACCAGATGCGCGCGACCGTCGACGAGAAGCTGCAGGCGACGCTCGAGCAGCGGCTCGGCGCCTCGTTCAAGCAGGTCTCCGAGCGTCTCGAGCAGGTGCACCGGGGCTTGGGCGAAATGCAGAGCCTCGCGACCGGAGTCGGTGACCTGAAGCGCGTGCTGACGAACGTCAAGACGCGCGGGAACTGGGGGGAAGTCCAGCTCGGGACGCTGCTCGGCGATCTGCTCACCGCCGACCAGTACGAGCAGAACGTCGCCACGCGACCCGGGAAGGACAATCGCGTCGAGTTTGCGATCAAGCTGCCGGGCCGCGGCGATGGGGCGCCGCCGTGCTGGCTGCCGATCGACGCCAAGTTTCCGCTCGACGACTGGCAGCGTCTGCAGGATGCGATCGAGCGTGCCGATCCCGCCGCAGTCGAGGCGAGCCGCAAGGCGCTCGACACGTTCTTCAAGTTCCAGGCGAAGATGATCCGCGACAAGTACGTCGAGCCGCCGCACACGACGGATTTCGCGATTCTGTTCGTGCCTACCGAGAGTCTGTTCGCCGAGGCGATGGCGCGGCCCGGGCTCGCCGACGCGCTGCAGCGTGATTTCCGCGTGACGCTCGCCGGGCCGACCAACCTCGCGGCAATGCTCAACAGCCTGCAGCTCGGCTTCCGTACGCTCGCGATCGAGAAGCGCTCGACCGAGGTGTGGAACGTCCTCGGCGCGGTGAAGACCCAGTTCGGCCACTTCGGAGATCTGCTCGCGAAGACGCGCGACAAGCTCGACGACGTCGGTCGGACGCTCGACAAGGCGAGCAGGCGCAGCACGACGATCGCGCGCAAGCTGCGCGACGTCGAGAAGCTGCCCGAGATCGATGCTGAGCGCCTGCTGCCGCTCGACAGCGACCTGATCGACAGCGACGAAGCGAACGGCGGCGACGAAGCGAACGGCGGCGACGAAGCAATCGGCGGCGACGAAGCAAGCCGTGGCAATGGCGGGAACGGCGCCGGCGAGGCGAGCGGTCTCGAGCCCGAGTCGTCGAGCGGCTGACCGCTCGCAGTCGGCGGCTCCTGCGCTACGGGATCAGAGATGTTCGAAGCGCTGCGTCGTCTGCGTCGCCGGCGCGTGCTGAAGCGCTCGGCGATCCCCGACGATCTGTGGGACGAGGCGCGCGCGTCGCTGACGTTCCTCGCGCGGTACTCGAACGACGACCTTGCGCGCCTGCGCGAGCTTTGCGTGCTGTTCCTCGACGCGAAGAGCATCGTCGGCGCGCGCGGGCACGAGGTCACCGCGCTGCAGCGCGTGGTGATTGCGATCCAGGCCTGCGTGCTCGTGCTGAACCTCGATCTCGCGCTCTACGACGGCTTCGACAACATCGTCGTCTACCCCGACGAGTTCGTTCCGCGCGGCGAGTGGGAGGACGAGGCGGGGGTCGTCCACAGCCGCGACGAGCCCCTCGCCGGCGAGGCGATGTCGGGCGGTCCCGTCGTGCTGTCGTGGCCCGATGTCGAAGCCTCGGCGGACTGGAGCGAGGCGCAGATGAATCTCGTCATCCACGAGTTCGCGCACAAGATCGACATGTGGGACGGTGACGCGAACGGCTTTCCTCCGCTGCCCGACGCCGACTCGCGCAGGGCGTGGGGCGAGGTGATGAAGAAGGCGTACGCGAACTTCTGCCGGCGCGTCGATCGCGGGCAGTACACGAAGATCGATCCGTACGCCGCCGAGAGCCCCGGCGAGTTCTTCGCGGTGTTGTCGGAGGTGTTCTTCGCCGAGCCGAAGCTCCTGCGGCGCCAGTACCCGGACGTGTATCGTGCGTTCGCCGGGTTCTATCGGCAGGAGCCGCTTACGACGGACTGAGTTTCGAAAGCAGGGGGCGTACGTGTCGACGTAACCCGGGCACCGGCATGGTCTCGATCTTGCGCAACAGGCGCTCGTCGGCCGTGACGAATCGGCAGCGCCGCTCGCGCGCGAGTGCGAGGTAGACGCAGTCGTACGCGGGGTGATCGAGCGCGACCGCGAGGCGCGTCGTCGCTCGCAGAAGAAGCCGCGTCGGGACGAGCTCGATCGGAGCGCCTTCGAGAAGGCGGCAGGCGAGGTCGGCCTCCTTGCGTGTGAGCTCGTTCCTGCGGGTCTTCTTCCACAGGATGTTCGCACACTCGGAGACGAGAAGGTCGGGCGCGACGAGAATCGACTCGCGCTTGATTGTAAGCGCGGCGTCGGTTCCGGGTTCCTCGACGACCCACTTGATCGCGACGCTGGCGTCGATGACGACCGCGGTCACCGTTCGTCGCGGCCTTCGCGCAGCAGGATCTCGGAGGGGGTGTGATCGCGTCCCCGGGTGAGCTTGCGTAGCTCGGCCGCGAGGACGTCGAACGAGACCTCGGCATCTGCGACGAGCGCCTGCCGAAGAATCTCGCGGTGCTCAGCCTCGGCGGAGCGTCCGTGTCGCGCGGCGCGCCGCTTGAGCCGGGTAACGAGCTCGCTGTCGACGTTGCGAACGAGAAGGTTGGTACTCATCGGGGCCTTCGATGGAGTGATAGCACAGATATCACATATAGCAATTTTACCGGATGTCCAGCAGAATCGAAATCAACCGGTTGACCTACGGCTTCGAGATCAGGGAAATGTTGAAAATTCATCAATCCGCCATCGAATTCCACTCACTTGCATCGCTCATGTAAGGGAATACCATAGTCGTCAGCGTGGTACGCGTTGGGAGAGGTCTGTGGGAGCCATTTCCGATGCGGGGGGGGTGCCACTGGCTAACCGGCTGCGGCGCCGTGCGAGTCTTTCCGCGCAATGCTGTCGTAGCGCTGGAGGGAGCGACGGCAGATTGCTTCTTCTACATCGTCGCCGGCCGGGTCCGTGTGATGGTGACAAGCGGTGCTCGCGATCGGCCTCTCGTGGAACTCGGCCCGAACGATTCGTTCGGTGAGGCGGTAATCGCGGATGGCCGCTATCGCGCGACCTACCGATGCGCCGCGAAGACCGCGATTCATGTCATCCCGAAATCTGACCTCGATGCGAAGCTTGCGACCGATCCCGTGTTCGCGCGCGCATTCGCTCGGCAGCTCGAACATGAAGTCGGGCGCCTCAAGCTTCTCGTTCGCCAGTTCGCGCTAGAGCGGGTCGAGCAGCGGATTCGCGATTACGTGCTTGGACTGCGGAAAGGTGGTGACCACGTGCTCGCGCCGATGCCACGCATGACTCAGCGCGACATCGCTGCCAACGTCGGGGCGTCGCCGAGCATGGTGAGCCGCGTGCTGAAGGATCTCGAGCGCGTGCGCTAGACAGGTATCTGGTCCGCCGGCGCTCGCCGTCAGAGCGTCCGCAGCGAGGACCTCTCGCGTCAGGACGCTCCACGAATTGCCCACGACCGACGAGCGGTGCGCACTGGTATACGAGAGCGCTGCGTTACGAATCCGATCGCAGCACAGCCGACAGCGAGCAGCGCGAGCGTGGCAGGTTCTGGTGCTACACCGTCCGGTCCATAGAATGTGCCGGACTCTGCGACGATGTTGAAATTCGGGACGACGTTGTTCTGTGAATCAAGAACAACGATATGGTCCAAGAGCGCAGTGTCGAAATAGCCGGCGGCCGCCGATGACCCCTCTTGCCATGCGAATACCTGCGCAAGCGCATAAAAGTAGATCGTAAGTTCGGTCGGCTGGCCGAAGGTAAATGGCACGGCTACCGTGGCGGTTCCATTGCTTACGGGATAGTTGACTTGGCTGCCAAAATCTTCTTCACCACTTACGACGGGCACGTATTGAAACAAATCGCCGGCAGAGGCTCCGCCGGTTGACGTTGCGCTGCCCGAGACGGTAAACGTGAAATCAATAGTTCCGGTCCCGGTGCCCCCAGCGATCGTATATGTGTCTCGGTAGCCTGAGCGGGCACCCGTTGACTCGAAGGATGGGAAGGGCCCCAATGAGTTATCCCCGGTAAGAAGCACGCTCGCTTGATCCCGCATTAGTCCAAACGCCGCAGCACTGCGCGCAAAGTAGTTCACCGTCCAGTCGGTCCCCGGCGCTACGACGGACCCGCTACAGTCAACTCCATTCGTGTTCGCGCACGCGTAGAACACGTTTGGACTCGTTGCACTGTAGAAGCGCGCGTAGTTTAAAGTCTCAAGTACGGCGGCAATGCCGGTCGTCGGAGACCCCAAGGATGCGAGATACGCGAGTCCGGTGAGCGCCACAGATTTAACGAACTTTCGCATGGTGTCCCCCGTTTCTTGGTTTTAATCTTCGCAAGTCTCGGAGCAGAATAGCGACGGGGAGACTGCAAGATACGTGCACACGGCGCATGGAGCGAACGTTTGCGCTATGACGGCAGCCCGACCGGAGCTCCACGCATCGACGTGGGTGTTGTGCGCTATGTAATCCTTGCCGACATGCGAGCCTCCGTTCAATGCGACGGGATCTCGTGAAGCGACGGTGGCTTACGTTTGATCCGTTGCAAAGTGCACACCGCGTCGTTCAGGCCGGAACGGCGACGTTGTAAAGCGCGCCGACGCTGCGCGGGTCGGGTCGCTTCGGAAGCTTAATCAGGACAAGGCGCGACCGACGATGCGCTCCTCGTACGTCGCTGCGACGGGCCGACTCGACGTGCCGAATATCGCTCCGGCGCGCGATGCCTCGCCGAGTCGCGACGCGCAGAACGCCTCGGCGACGTACGCCGGCGCATGCCTGACGAGCTCGCTCGCCGAAATTGCGAGCGCAATCGCCTGCGCGAGCTTCCGCGCCCCAGCCGGATCGTCCGACGCGCGCTGCAGCATCAACGCCAGCGTTTCGACGTGCGCGTCGTAGTCGCGGTTCGTTCCATGCGGCTCGCGCAGCTCGCCGAGGAGCGCGTCCGCGGCCTCGGGCTCGCGCGCGAGCGCGCGGACGACGTCGAGGCAGACGACGTTGCCCGAGCCTTCCCAGATCGAGTTGACCGGCGCCTCGCGGTAGAAGCGCGCGAGCGGAGTCTCTTCGATGTAGCCGTTGCCGCCGAGCACTTCCATCGCTTCGGCGGTCACGGCGATCGCGCGCTTGCAGACCCAGAATTTCGCAGCGGGCGCGATCACGCGTGACGCGGCGCGCATTGCGGCTTCGGTAGCGTCACCGGCCGCATCACCGGTCGCGTCATCGACGCCTCGAGCAAGGCGCAGCGCGAGCGCCAGCGCGGCCTCGCTCTCGAGCGCGAGATCGGCGAGCACCGCGCGCATCAGCGGCTGGTCGACGAGGGTCGCGCCGAACGCGACGCGGTGGCGCGCGTGGTGCATCGCCCAGGTCAGCGCCGCGCGCATGATGCCGGCGCTCCCGATGACGCAGTCGAGGCGGGTGAAGCCGACCATTTCGAGGATCGTCGCGATGCCGCGGCCGGGCTCGCCGAGCGGCCAGCCGAGCGCGCGATCGAACTCGACCTCGGCGGACGCATTCGAGCGATTGCCGAGCTTGTCCTTCAGACGGTTGATCCGGATCGCGTTGCGGCTGCCATCGGGCAGGAGGCGCGGGAGCAGGAAGCAGGCGAGCCCGGCGCCGGTCTGCGCGAGCACGAGGTGCGCGTCGCACTGCGGCGCCGAGAAGAACCACTTGTGCCCGGTGATCGACCAGGTGCCATCGGCGAGAGGCTCGGCCCGCGTCGTGTTGGAGCGCACGTCGGAGCCGCCCTGGCGTTCGGTCATCCCCATGCCGACAAGGGCAGAGCGCTTCGACGCGAACGGCCGCTCGCGCGGGTCGTAGTCGCTCTCGCCCACTTTCGCAAGCAGTGTCGCGGGGAGCGACTCGGTGCCGTGCCGCCTCACGGGTGGCGATTCGACGCCGTGCCGTGCGAGCACCGGCGCCGCGGCGAAGGTCATCGTGAGCGGGCATTGCGTGCCGTTCTCGACCTGTGCGTGCAGGTAATACTTCGCGGCCCGCGCGACGTGAGCCCCTGGGCGCGGCTCCGACCATGGTGACGCGTGCTCGCCTTCCGCCATCGCGCGGCGCATCAGCTCGTGCCACGCGGGGTGAAACTCGACGCGGTCGACGCGCTCGCCGCGGCGGTCCCAGGCGATCAGGCGTGGAGCGTTGCGATTGGCGTCGTCGGCGAGCGAGTACGCTTCCGCGCTTCCGAGCCAGCCTCCCCATGCATCGATCGCGCCCTCGGCAAAGGGCGCCTCGCGCGCGACGGCTTCGCGCAGCGCGGTATCGATGCGAAACAGATTGCGGCCCTCGAACGGCGGCGGCTGGTTGGGGAGTGGTGTTTCGGTCATGGGCGTTTCACGGGCATCATTCGCGCGCGCGACTCATCGATCATGAGGCCGCGCGACTCATCGATCGTCAGGCGCCGCACCGATTCCGGCGCCCGCGCGAGCATCCACACCGCAGCGAGGATCAGCACGCCGCCGGCGATCTGAATGGGCGCGATGCGCTCGTCGAGCACCAGCGCGGCGAGGATCACCGTGACGACCGGCTCGACGGTCGACAGCGTCGCGGCGCGCGTCGCGCCGACGCGCGCGAGACCGGCGAAGAAGAGCGTGATCGCGATCACCGTCGAGATGAGTGCTATCGCTGCGACCGCGCCCCAGCCCGCCGCCGACTGCGGCCAGTGCGCGCCGCGCGTGAGCGCGACGACGACGTAGACGGCGGCGGCCGACATGCAGACGGTCGCCGCGGTGGCATCCGGCGAGACGCGTGCGGCGACGCGGGTGCCGACGACGATGTAGATCGAATAGATGACCGCCGATGCGATCGCGAGCGCGATGCCGAGCGGTCGTGCCGAGCTTGCGGCGCCGAGCGCCGGGGCGACCGTCAGCACCATGCCGGCGAGTGCGACGACGAGCGCTGCGACGCGGTTTCGGGTCAGGTGCTCGTGAAGGAACAACGCACCCAAGACCGCCACCAGCGCCGGGTAGAGATAGAGCAGCAGTGCGACGACTCCGGCCGGAGCGTAGGTGAGGGCTACGAAGAACGCGAGCGACTGGCTCGCGTAGCCCAGAGCGCCCATCCCGATCAGGATCACGAGATCGCGTCCGCGCGGCAGCGACGTGCCGCGCACGCGCGCAATGACCGCAAGCACGATGCCGGCGAGCGCGAAGCGCAGCGCGAGCAATGTCGGCGTGTCGACACTCGACGCATAGGCGAAGCGCGCGAAGATCGCCATCGCGCCGAACGCGACCGCGGAACCGACGACGAGCGCGATGCCGAGCGCCCGATTGCTGGTCACGACTCGGTTTTCGGCGGCCGGATCGCCGATTTCGGCCGGAACGCCTTGCACACCTCGTCGCGCGTCTCGACGTAGGGCCCGCCGATGAGATCCAGGCAGTAGGGAACGGCCGGGAAGACGCCGTCGAGCGTCTCTTTGATCGCCTTCGGCTGGCCGGGAAGATTGAGGATCAGCGCACGGCCGCGCACGACGCCGACCTGGCGCGATAGGATCGCGGTCGGCACGTAGCGCAGGCTCACCTGGCGCATTTGCTCGCCGAAGCCCGGCAGCACCTTGTGTGCGACGGCGAGCGTCGCTTCGGGTGTCACGTCGCGCGGCGCGGGACCGGTGCCGCCGGTCGTCAGCACGAGGTCGCAGTGGACGACGTCGACGAGCTCGATCAGCGTGCGCTCGATCACCGCCTGTTCGTCGGGAATCAATCGCGTCTCGGTGCGCCACGGCGACGCGAGCGCGGCCTCGAACCAGGAGGTGAGCCCCGGCAGACCCTGGTCGGCGTAGACGCCCGACGACGCCCGGTCGGAGATCGACACGAGACCGATCAAGAGCGCGCGCTCATCCACGATAGGTCCCGCCACTCACGGCGACCCGGCGTCGCGTGACGCGACGCCGCGCGGCCCGGAACCGCGGCGCGCGCCTCCCGACCAGCGCGCGAGCGCATCGATGAGCGGCTGCGGATCCACGTCGCGCATCAGGCGTCCGATGTACTGCATCTGGCGGCGCCTCGCCTCGTGGCGGGTGAGCTTGCGCGCAAGCGCGATCGCCTCGGCGAGCTGCTCGGGGAGATCGAGGCTCGTCAGCCGTGAAGGGTCGAGGTCGACGAGCTCGCGCCCGAGGTCCTGCAGCGCGTGCATCATCTCCTTGCGCTGGGTCTTCGATGGGCGCTCGGCCGTCTCGGGAGCGGGCACGGTTCCGGCGCGAGGCGCGCGCGCGATCGGTCGCATGGCGTGAGGGGTGGCATCCACGGTTCGCGCGTTCGGCCGACGCATCATGCTGTCGGAGGGCGCTTTGCTATGATAGCCGACGCGGGCGATGCACACTCACGCCCCCGCCTTGACCATGGATGCCGCGGCGCCCGCAGTCGACCTTCGATCACAATCCTTCAACCGCGTGGACGCAACCGAGTCCGGCGCAGGTTTTCCGGTCGCGACCGCGACGCTCGAACGTATCGCGCGGTTCGTCCTCGACGCGGCGCGCGCCGCAGGCGCCACTGCGGCCGAAACCGACGTGTCGCAGGCGGTCGGGCTTTCGGTCGGTGTTCGCCGGAGCGATGTCGAGACGATCACCTGGCATCGCGACAAGGGAGTCGGCGTGACCGTCTACGTCGGCGCGCGGCGAGCTCACGCGAGCACTGCTGACTTTGCCGACGAAGCGCTGCGGGCGGCGGTCGAGAAAGCCGTCGCGATCGCGCGCTATACCGAGGAGGACCCCGCGGCCGGGCTCGCCGATCCCACTCGCCTCGCGCGAAGCTCGCGCGACCTCGACCTCTATCACCCGTGGGCGCTCGACGTCGACACGGCGGTGGCACTCGGGTGCGAGGCCGAGGCAGCGGCGCTCGCCGTCGATCCGCGCCTCACCAACAGCGAGGGCGCCGGCGTGTCGCACGGCGCATCGGAGTTCGTCTACGCGAACTCGAACGGATTCTGCAGTGGATACCGGAGCTCGCGCCACTCGATCGACTGCTCGGTGGTCGGCGAGGACAACGGGAGCATGCAGCGCGACTACTGGTATACGTCGGCGCGCGCGCCGGGCGACCTCGCCGCCGCTGCCGAGGTCGGTCGCATCGCGGGCGAGCGCACCGTACGCCGGCTCGGCGCGAAGAGGCTCGGCACGCTGACGTGCCCTGTGCTGTTCGAGGCGCCCGAGGCGGCTGACCTCCTCGGCGCGTTCGTGCACGCGGTATCGGGCGGAAGCCTGTACCGCAAGACGTCGTTCCTGATGGACTCGGTCGGCACGCAGGTGTTCGCGCGCGGCGTCACGATCCGCGAGGAGCCGCACCTTGCGCGCGCGCGCGGCAGCGCGCCGTTCGACGACGAAGGCGTCGCCACGATGCCGCGTATCGTGGTTGCCGACGGCACGCTCGAAGGCTACTTCCTCGGCAGCTACTCGGCGCGCAAGCTCGGGCTCGCGACCACCGGCAACGCCGGCGGTGCGCACAACCTTGTCGTGCCCGGAAGCGAGGATCCTCCGGCACTCATGCGTCGGATGGGGCGCGGACTCCTCGTCACCGAGCAGCTCGGCCAGGGGATCAATCCGGTGACCGGCGACTACTCGCGCGGCGCGGCAGGATTCTGGATCGAGAACGGCGAGATCGTGCATCCGGTCGAGGAGATCACCATCGCCGGAAACCTGAAACAGATGTTTCGCGACATCGTCGCCATCGGAACCGACGTCGATACGCGCGGCTCGCGCCACATCGGCTCGGTCCTCGTCGCCGGTATGACGGTTGCCGGCGCGTGAGCGCGAGGCGCCGATGATCGATGCCGCCGTGATCGACGCGGTGACGTCTTGAAATCGACGCGCACCCGCCGCTCGTCGATGGTGACCATCCAGCCGCTGGTGGGATGGGTTCGAGGCCTCAACGATCCGCTGCGCAGTGCGAAGCACGCGCAGCGCTGGATCGCCCGCCTTCCCGCGCGCGATCCGCTCGAAATTCAGAAGCAGGCGCTCGAGCTCATCGTCAACTTTCCGGGCGCGCGGCGCGAAGCCACACTTGCGCAGGTCGAGGCGCTCCTGAAGCTCGACGCGCGGCTCGAGCCGATCGTCGCCGACCTGACTGCGCAGTACGCGCAGAACTACCACAAGAGCAGCGCCGTCGAGTCGCGCCTATGGCACGCGGCGTTCGATCTCGTCAAGGCGTTCGTCGGCGCCTACAACCAGGCGCTCACGGCGGGCTTCCCGCATGTCCAGCACCGTCGCTGGCGCGTCGTGCTGCCGTGGTGCCTGCTGCGTCTCGCGCACTACCGTGGCGTCGACGGCAAGTTTCGCCTGTTCCGCTACAGCCACTGGATTCCGGCGCAGTGGAAGGAGTTCCACGAGATCTTCGATCTCGGCCGCACGCGCTCGTGGCATCGCGAAGCGCTGCTGATCGGCCCCGCGCATTTCGCCGGGCCGGCGACGACGCTCGAGCACGTCTACCTGCGCACGCTCCTCTTGATGCGCCTCGACTCGGGCAACTTCACTCCCGACCAGGTGGAGTGGGTCGCGCGGCAGCTCGACGAATGGGCGATGGCGCTGACGCTTTCGAGCACTGGGGTCGAGACCGCAGGTTTCATGGTCGACCTTGCCGGCACGCAGGGCCTGCGGCGGCGCGACAAGCGGCCGATCGGCGGACAGGTGCTCTACGTCGATGCCGCGCCGCTCTATACGCGCATCGTCGAGCGGCTGCGCTGGCTCCCCGAGCGCGACGACAACCCGGCCCCTCCCGGCGAGCTTCCGGCGCGCGAGCAGCGCCTCCTGCTCCTGCGCCTCGCGTCGCTGTTCGGGCCCGAAGCGATCGCGCAGGCGCCGCGCGCGAGTCGGCACCAGGCCGACGAGCACGTGCGCGTGGTGAGCGGGCTGCACGCACTGACGCGCGCGGTGGCCGAGATCGGACAGCTCCCTGAGGCGGCGCGGACCCCCGGTGTGATGACGAGCTTCGACGAAGCGACGATGGTCAATCCCGGCATCAATCCGGCGTCGATCGAGCGCCGCGTGCGCGGGTCGCGCTGGCGGATGGTCGACCGCAGCGAGACCGGTTGCCGGCTCGAAGCTCCGGCACGGGAGGCTCCGGCACGGCTCGGCGAGCTCCTCGCGATCCTCGACGACGACAACTGGATCCTCGGCGTCGTGCGGCGCATGCAGCGCCAGCAGGTCGACGAGATGACGGTCGGCGTCGAGATCATCGCCCGGCGCCTGGTTCGCGTGCTGATGCGAAGCTGGTCGGCGCCGGCGGACACGGCGCGCGGCGGCCAGGAACGGCCGTTCTTCGGCATCTATCTTCCGCACGTGGGCGAGAACCGCCAGGCGTCGCAGCGCAGCCTCATCGGCCCCGACGACCGCTTCACGCCGGGAGGCATGGTCGAGCTCGACACCGGCAACGCGCGCTACCTGATCCGCCTCACGACGACGCTCGAGCGCCAGACCGGCTGGACCTGGACGCGCTTCAACGCGGTGAGGAAGCTCGGCGCCTGAAGCGCCGCGCGGTCTGTGAAGCGCCGGGATCGGCCGGACGGTCGCCCCCGCGGTCGCCCGCGCGCAGGCTGCTAGAATGGCGCGCGTGTTCGGACCCGGACATGACTTCTATCGGGAGGAGGAATCAGATGGAGCGCCGTTCGTTCATCAAGCATGCGGGCCTGGCGGGAATCCTCGCTGCGGGCTCGGCACCGGCCTTTGCGCAGGGAGTGCCCGAAGTCAAGTGGCGGCTCGCATCGAGCTTCCCGCGAAGCCTCGATACGATCTTCGGCGCGGCCGAGACGATCAGCAAGCGCGTGGCATCGAGCACCGGCGACAAGTTCCAGATCCAGACGTTTGCCGGAGGCGAGATCGTTCCCGCGTTCGGCGTCGTCGACGCGGTCCAGAACGCGACCGTGCAGTGCGCGCACACCGCGCCGTACTATTTCTTCGGCAAGGATCCGACGTTCGCGCTGGGATGCGCGCTCCCGTTCGGCATGAACGCGCGTCAGCAGAACGCGTGGATGTACTTCGGCGGCGGGCTCGAGCTGATGCGCGAGTTCTACAAGGACTACAACATCATCAGCTTCCCGGCCGGCAACACCGGCGCGCAGATGGGCGGCTTCTTCCGCAAGCCGATCAAGTCGGTCGCCGACTTCAAGGGCCTCAAGATGCGCATCGGTGGCACCGGCGGATTGCCGCTGCAGAAACTCGGGCTCGTCCCGCAGCAGATTCCCGGCGGCGACATCTACCCGGCGCTGGAAAAGGGCACGATCGACGCGGCGGAATGGGTCGGCCCGTACGACGACGAGAAGCTCGGGCTCTACAAGGTCGCCAGGTACTACTACTACCCGGGCTGGTGGGAAGGCGGGCCTGAGCTCGATCTCTTCGTCAACATCAAGGCGTGGAACGACCTGCCGAAGGAATACCAGTCGGTGCTGGAATCGGCCTGCGCCGAGGCGAACGTCGAGATGGTCGCCAAGTACGACGCGCTGAATCCGCCCGCGCTGAAGCGGCTGATCGCCGGGGGCGTGAAGCTCGAGCCGTTCTCGAACGAGATCATGGCGGCGTGCTACAAGGCGACGACCGAGGTCTACGACGGGATCGCCGAAAAGAACGCGAAGTTCAAGAAGGTCTACACCTCGTGGAAGCAGTTCCGCAATGACGAGGTGTCGTGGTTCCAGGTCGCCGAGGACCGCTTCAACAACTTCATGATCGCTGCGGCGCGCATGTCGCAGGGCAGGAAGTAGCGGCACGAAGTCTCGGCAATCTCCCGGCGCGCGCCGGGCGTCTTGCGCGGCCCCGCTTCGGCGGGGCCGCGTCGTTTCCGCTGCGTGACGCGTTACTTGCCGGGGCTCGACCCGAATGCCTTCTCGAGTGCCTTCTCGGCGCGCTCCTGCTCGGTTTCGGCGCCGCCGGCGCCGGGCGCGCTGCCGGGCAGCGTCACCGGCGGCTCCTCGGGAACGATGATCTGCACTTTGTTGATGTCGACCGCCTTCTCGCCTGACTTGTAGACCAGCACCATCTGCGGGAACGCGATCACCAGCGCGATCATGATGACCTGGATCCCAACGAAGGGGATCGCGCCCCAGTAGATCTGACCGGTGGTGACGCCCTTCGTCAGCTTCTTCGATACGCGATCGACGTATTCCTTGGCCGGGGCCACGCTCCGCAGATAGAAGAGCGCGAAGCCGAACGGCGGGTGCATGAACGAGGTCTGCATGTTGACGCCGAGCAGCACGCCGAACCAGATGAGATCGATGCCGAGCTTGTCGGCCGCGGGCCCGAGCAGCGGGATGATGATGAACGACAGCTCGAAGAAGTCGAGGAAGAACGCAAGGAAGAAGATCAGAAGGTTGGTGACGATGAGGAAGCCGAGCTGGCCGCCGGGGAGGCTCGTCAGCAGGTTCTCGACCCAGACGTGGCCGTTGACGCCGTAGAAGGTCAGGCTGAACACGCGCGCGCCGAGCAGGATGAACACGACGAAGGTCGACAACTTCGCGGTGGTGTCCATCGCCTGCTTCAGGAGCGACCACGTGAGCCGGCGGCGCGCGAGCGCCATGATCAGCGCGCCCGAAGCGCCCATCGCACCGCCCTCGGTCGGCGTCGCGACGCCGAGGAAGATCGTGCCGAGCACGAGGAAGATCAGCGCGAGCGGCGGAATCAGCACGAACACGACGCGCTCGGCAATCTTCGACAACAGGCCGAACTTCAGCACGCGATTGATGACCGCGGCGAAGAACGCAACCCCGGTGCCGACGCTGGTCGCGATGACGAGCGTCTCGTCGAGCGCGCGACCCTGCATGCGGAGCCTGGCGTAGGCCACCGCAGCGATCGCCGCGACGATCACCAGCACGACGAGCGAGCGCACGCCGCTGCCGCCGTTGGGCTCGCGGTAGGTGCGCGCCTCGGGCGGAAGCGCCGGCGCCCATTCCGGCTTGAAGATCGCGCAGCCGATCGTATAGAGCGCGTAGATGCCGGCGAGCGTGAGGCCCGGAATGAACGCGCCGGCATACATGTCGCCAACCGAGCGGCCGAGCTGGTCGGCCATCACGATCAGCACGAGCGACGGCGGAATGATCTGCGCGAGCGTTCCCGAGGCCGCGATGACGCCGGCCGCGAGCCGCCGGTCGTAGCCGTAGCGAAGCATGATCGGCAGCGAGATGAGGCCCATCGAGATGACGCTTGCCGCGACCACGCCGGTCGTCGCCGCGAGGAGTGCGCCGACGAACACCACCGCGTAGGCGAGCCCGCCGCGCAACGGTCCGAAGAGCTGGCCGATCGTGTCGAGAAGATCCTCGGCCATCCCCGAGCGCTCGAGGATCAATCCCATGAAGGTGAAGAACGGCACCGCGAGCAGCGTGTCGTTCGACATCACGCCGAACACGCGCTCGGGAAGCGCCTGGAAGAGCGATGCGTCGAGGAGCCCGAGATGGATGCCGACGAGCCCGAAGCCGATGCCGACGGCGCCGAGCGAGAACGCCACCGGAAAGCCGATCAGCAGCGTGATGATCAGGCCGACGAACATCAGCGGCGCGATATTGTGGATGAGCCACGCAGTCACGCCCGGACACCTCCGCTCGGGGACCGGAACGCCGCCGTCATCGCTGCTCTCCCTCGACGGGAGCGTCGCTGCGCTGGCGCGCGATCTCCTCGGCGAGCTCCTGCTCGGCCGACTTCTCGTGGCGCTTCACGAGCGGGTCGGGACCGTCCCCGGTCAGGAACGCGACGCGCTTGATCAGCTCGGAGATCGCCTGGATGATGAGCAGCGCGAAGCCGACCGGGATCATCAGCCGTGCGGGCCAGATGGTGAGCCCGCCCGCATTGGTCGAGACTTCGTGGCGGACGTAGGAGTCGACGAACAGCGGCCAGCCGAGCCACATCAGGATGATCGACATCGGCAGCAGGAACAGCACGATGCCGATCGCGTCGATCCAGTTCTGCAGGCGCGGCGAGAAGCGCTGCGACAGGATGTCGATGCGCACGTGCTCGTTGCGCAGCAGCGTGTAGCCGGCCCCGAACAGGAAGGTCACCGAGAACAGGTACCACTGGATTTCGAGGTAGGCGTTCGAACTGTAGTCGAATGCCTTGCGCACCGTCGCGTTGGCCGCGCTGATCAGCACGACGATCAGCACCAGCCAGTAGACGATGCGGCCGACACGCTCGGTGAACGCATCGATGGCGCGCGACAGCGCGAGCAGGACGTCCAAGCTCCCTCCCGGTTGGCGGTCTGCGGCGGCGGCTCCCCGCGACGGTCGGCGGATTATAGGCGAAGCGCGCCCGGCGTGCGCCGTCCCGGCCGGGAGCGACCCCGATGCTAGAATTCCTTTCTTTCCCGAGGCACGCCATGTTCAGCCGCTCAACCGTTCTGGCGCAGCAGGATCCCGAGCTCTGGCAGGCGATCGCCGGCGAGAACCGGCGCCAGGAAGAGCACATCGAGCTGATCGCGTCGGAGAACTACGCGAGCCCGGCGGTGATGGCGGCGCAGGGCTCGCAGCTCACCAACAAATACGCCGAAGGCTATCCCGGGCGGCGCTACTACGGCGGTTGCGAGTTCGTCGACCAGGCCGAGGAGCTTGCGCTTGCGCGCGTGAAGAAGCTCTTTCACGCCGAGGCCGCGAACGTGCAGCCGCACTCGGGCGCGCAGGCGAATCAGGCGGTCTTCTTCGCGACGCTGAAGCCGGGCGACACGATCCTCGGCATGAGCCTGCCGCACGGCGGCCACCTGACGCACGGCTCGCCGGTCAACATGTCCGGCAAGTGGTTCAACGTCGTCGCCTACGGGCTCGACCCGGCGAGCGAGCTGATCGACTACGACGCCGCGCACGAGCTCGCGCGCCGGCATCGGCCGCGGCTCATCATCGCGGGTGCGTCGGCGTATTCGCGCGTGATCGACTGGGAACGATTCCGCGCAATCGCCGACGACGTTGGTGCTCCGCTGATGGTCGACATGGCGCATTACGCGGGATTGATCGCCGCCGAGTTCTATCCGAGCCCGGTCGGCATCGCCGATTACGTGACGAGCACGACGCACAAGACCCTGCGCGGGCCGCGCGGCGGATTCGTGCTCACCAGCGACGCGCTCCTCAAAGGGCTGAATTCCGCCGTGTTCCCCGGCCTGCAGGGCGGCCCCCTGATGCACGTGATCGCCGCGAAGGCGGTGGCGTTCGCCGAAGCGCTGCACCTCGACTTCCGCATCTACCAGGAGCGCGTGCTGGAGAACGCGCGCGTCCTCGCCAAGGTGCTGCAGGAGCGTGGGCTGCGCATCGTCTCGGGAGGCACCGACTGTCATCTGTTCCTCGTCGACCTGCGCGCCAAGCGCGTGACCGGGAAGGATGCCGAAGCCGCGCTCGCCCGCACGCACATCACCGTCAACAAGAATGCGATCCCCAACGATCCGGAAAAGCCGTTCGTCACGTCGGGCATCCGCATCGGCAGCCCGGCCGTCACGACGCGCGGCATGGGCGAGATCGAGTGCGAAGAGCTCGCGCATCTCATCGCCGACGTGCTCGATGCACCCGCCGACGAGGCGGTGGCGACGCGCGTGCGCAACGCCGTCGCGGCGCTGACGCGCAGGTTTCCCGTCTATCGGAGCTGACGGGCAGGCGATGAAGTGCCCGTTCTGCGGCAGCGACGATACCCAGGTCATCGACTCACGCGTTTCCGAGGCTGGCGACTCGATCCGCCGCCGCCGTCGCTGCACGGCCTGCCAGAAGCGCTTCACGACCTACGAGACGCCCGAGCTGCGGCTGCCGCAGGTCGTGAAGACCAACGGCAACCGCGCCGATTTCGACAAGACGCGGCTGCGCGTCGGGTTCGCGCGCGCGCTGCACAAGCGGCCGGTGCCGACCGAGTTCGTCGACGCCGCGATCGAGCGGATCGTGCAGAAGGTGCTCTCACTGGGGGTGCGCGAGATCCCGTCGCGCGATCTCGGCGAGATGGTGATGGAGGAGCTCTACCGCCTCGACAAGGTCGCCTACATCCGCTTCGCGTCGGTGTACCGGTCGTTCCAGGAGCCTTCCGACTTCCGCGAAGCCGCCACCGAAGTCGAAACGGAGCCCGCGCCGCGCAAAGGGGCGCGCAGGCCGACGTGACCGCGTCTGATGTCGACCACGGCCACATGGCGCGCGCGCTCGAGCTCGCCACACGGGGGCTCTACACGACGACGCCGAACCCGCGCGTCGGCTGCGTGATCGCCGATGGCGCAAGAGTCCTCGGCGAAGGCTTTCACGCGCGCGCCGGCGAAGCACATGCCGAGGTCGCCGCACTCGCCGATGCGCGCGCGCGCGGCAACGACGTCCGCGGTGCGACGCTCTACGTGACGCTGACGCCGTGCAACAGCTTCGGGCGCACGCCTCCGTGCGTCGATGCGGTCATCGCCGCCGGCGTCGGGCGCGTCGTTGCCGCGATGGACGATCCGGCTCCCGTCCAGGCGGGAGCGGTCGCGCGTCTGCGCGACGCCGGCATTCGCGTCGAAGTCGGTCTGCTCGGAGCCGAGGCGCTCGAGCAGAACCGCGGATTCGTGTCACGCGTCACGCGTGGGCGCCCGTGGGTGCGCGTCAAGGTCGCGGCGAGCCTCGACGGGCGCACCGCGCTCGCGGACGGGACGAGCCAATGGATCACCGGAGCCGAGGCGCGTAAGGACGGTCACCGCTGGCGCGCGCGCGCCTGCGCGGTCCTGACCGGCATCGGCACGATTCGCCACGACGACCCGCAGCTCACCGTGCGCGCGATCGAGACGCCGCGGCAGCCGCTCAGGATCGTCCTCGACGTTCGCGCCGAGACGCCGCCGGGCGCGCGCGTGTTCGGCGCGGGCGTGCTGATGGTCACGGCCGGCGGACGCCATCCGGGGTGGCCCGCCGAGGTCGAAGCGATCGGGCTTCCCGATGCTTCGGGCCGCATCGATCTCGCGGCGCTGATGACCGTGCTCGCGGCGCGCGGCATCAACGAGCTTCACGTCGAGGCCGGCGCAAGGTTGAACGGTGCGCTGCTCGCTGCCGGGCTCGTCGACGAGCTCCTCGTCTACCTCTCTCCATCGTTGATCGGCGAGCCTTCCCGCGGCATGTTCGGGCTGCGCGCAGCGCTGCCTTCGCTCGAAGCGCGCCATCGCCTGCAGTTCGTCGCGGTCGATCGCGTGGGCGAGGACCTGCGGATCCTCGCCCGGGCCGCAGCCGCGGGAGGCGCCTGATGTTCACCGGCATTGTCCGAGCGGTGGGAATGACGACGGCGTGCCGGCCGGTCGGCGACGGCGCGCGCATCGTCGTCGCCGTGACGAGCGGAGCGCTCGGCGATGCGCCGGTTAGCGATCCGCGAGCCAGCGATCTACGAGCCAGCGATCCGCGCATCGGCGACAGCATCGCGGTCAACGGCTGCTGCCTGACTGTCGTCGGCGTCACCAACGCCGGCGTCACCAGCGCCGCCGTCACCGGTGCCGCCGTCACCGGTGCCGCCTCCGCCGCAACCGGCGTGGAGCTCGAATTCGACGTGTCCGCGGAGACGCTCGCGCGCACCACCGGCTTCCCGGCCGGGCGCCGCGTCAACCTGGAATCGGCGCTGCGCCTCTCCGATCGCCTCGACGGGCACCTCGTCAGCGGCCACGTCGACGCGACCGGCGTCGTCTCTCGATTTCGCGAGATTCCGGGCGGCGGGGGCAGCGTCGCGCTCGCCGTCGCCGTCCCGGCCGCGATCGCGCGCTTCGTCGCGGCGAAGGGCTCGATCGCCGTCGACGGCGTCAGCCTGACGACCAACACGGTGGTCGACGCGCCCAACGGAGGCGCGCGCTTCACCGTCAACCTGATTCCGCATACGCTCACCGCGACGACGCTCGGGAGTCTTTCCGAGGGCGCCGCGGTCAACCTCGAAGTGGACCTCGTCGCGCGCTACCTCGACCGACTGCGGCGCGCGGACGAGCCCCAAACCTGAATCCAGGAGGAATAACGCATGGACCTGACCACTCTTGAACGGCTTCCGCTGTGGATCGGCGGCCGGCCCCACGCCGCCGCGACCACCCGCTACGGTGAAGTCACCAATCCGGCGACCGGCGAAGTCGTTCGCCACGTCCCCCTCGCCAACGCCGCTGATGTCGATGCAGCCGTCGCGTCGGCACGCGCCGCGTTCCCCGGCTGGTCGGCGACGCCGGCGCTGCGCCGGGCGAGGGTGCTGATGCGCTTTCGCGATCTTCTCGAGCGGAACGCCGGAGAGTTCGCGAAGATCGTCACGCAGGAGCACGGCAAGACGCTCGCCGACGCGCGCGGCTCGATCATGCGCGGCATGGAGGTCGTCGAATTCGCCACCGGCATCGCGCATCTCCTCAAGGGCGAGCACAACGATACCGTCGGCACCGACGTCGACAGCTGGTCGTTGCGCGCGCCGCTCGGCGTCTGCGTCGGCATTACGCCGTTCAACTTCCCGGCGATGGTTCCGATGTGGATGTTTCCGGTAGCGATCGCCTGCGGCAACACGTTCGTCTTGAAGCCCTCCGAGCGCGACCCGACGCTGGCACTTCGGCTTGGCGAGGTGCTGAAGGAAGCCGGCCTTCCCGACGGTGTGTTCAACGTCGTGCACGGCGACAAGGAGGCGGTCGACCAGCTGCTCGCGCACCCCGACGTGCGCGCGGTATCGTTTGTCGGCTCGACGCCGGTCGCGAAATACATCTACGAAACCGCCGCGCGTCACGGCAAGCGCGTGCAGGCGCTCGGCGGTGCGAAGAACCACGCGGTGGTCATGCCCGACGCCGACGTCGACTTCGCTGCCGACGCGATCATCGGAGCGGGTTACGGTTCCGCGGGCGAGCGCTGCATGGCGATCTCGGCGGTAGTCGCGGTCGGCGACGTCGCCGATACGCTCGTCGCGAAGCTCGCCGAACGCGCGCGACGCGTGGCGACCGGGCCCGGCGATGCGACCGGCGTCGAGATGGGCCCGGTCGTCACCGCTTCAGCACGCGACCGCATCGGCGGACTCATCGATCGCGGCGAGGCCGAGGGCGCCGCACTCGTCGTCGACGGCCGGCGTCCCGCGATTGCCGGATGTGCGGGGGGCTTCTTCGTCGGGCCGACGCTCTTCGATCGCGTCGAGACCACCGCGACGATCTATCGCGAGGAGATCTTCGGCCCGGTGCTCTCGGTGCTGCGCGTGCCGTCGCTCGAGGACGCCGTCGCGATGATCAACGCGAACCCGTATGCGAACGGCGCCGCGATCTTCACGCGCTCGGGACACGCCGCGCGGCGCTTCGAGCGCGAGGTCGAGGTCGGGATGACCGGCATCAACGTTCCGATCCCCGTCCCGATGGCGTTCTATTCGTTCGGTGGATGGCGCAACTCGCTGTTCGGCGACCTCAACGTCCACGGCACCGACGGCGTGCGCTTCTACACGCGGTTGAAGACGGTGACATCACGCTGGCCCGACGACGGCAGCGCGGCGCCGGGGTTCCATATGCCGGTGCTCGGCTGATTAGCACTACGGCTCGTCGATGATCCGCCAGGCGAGTCGCCTCGCGGCGTCTCCCGGCCCGAGCATCGCCTGCACGTACCCGGCAGAACCGTCAGGGGCGTCGATCCGCGCGCTGACGCGGTAGTACGGAGCGGGCGTCGGCTCGCTCGGATCGGGCGGGCCGACGATCGCCGCAATGCTCGGTGGTGACAACGTGCAGCGCTCGGGCGCTGCGGGACCCGGTGAAGCGCACAGCCGCTCGACGACGTAGCGAATCGTGAGATCGCCCGCGGCCAGCGTGCGCGCTCCCGCCGGATAGGTGGCGAGCGTCTGCAGCGCGGCCGGCATGCTGCGCACGTCTTCACCGGACTGACGCGACGCGTAGTAGTTGCTCGCCGGCGCGTCGACGGTGGGATCGGCCGATGCGACGCCGCGCGTGATCAGGGTCGTCGCCGCTTCGACCGCGGCAAGGCCTGCGAAGGCGAGGTTGTGCCGCATCGCGATACTGCCGCTCGCCGACGCGGTCGCGAGCGCCTTGCGCACGAGCGAAACGCCGGCAAGCGTGAGAATCAGCATCGAGATCAGGACGACGAGGAGCGCGATTCCTCGCGGAGCGCGCGTTGGCGCGCATCCGCGCGTCGTGTCCGCGCAGCAGACCGCGCAGGAGACCGCGCAGGAGACGGTGCAGCAGCCGGCAATTACGCGGGCCGGTTCCACAGCGTGTTGTAGAGCGGAATCACGACCTCGCGCGTCGCGTAGCGATAGCCGCCGGCGGGGCTGGCCGCGATCGCTCCTTCGACGCGACCTGGGCAGGTTGCAGGCGGCGAGAGCGCGCAGTCGAACAGCACCCATCGGAACGCCGAGGTTGCCTGCGGGTCGGTCGACTCGCTTCGCGTCACGACGCCGACTCTGATCGCGACGATTCGCGCGAGCGCCGCCGCCGGTGCGGCGAGCACGCTCGCGGGATTCATTCCGGAGGCGGCGTTCGCGATCACCCAGTCGTCGAGCGTTCCATCTCCGTTGCGGTCGACTCCGTACTGGAACTTCACGTTGACGACGTTCGCGACGAGAGGGCTGGGAGCGTCTGCGTTGGAGACATCGGTGCTTCGAAGCGACCCGGAACCCACGTCGAGGCGCAGCGTCGACGCCTCGGCCGCCCGCCCGAGGTTCAGCACGAGGCCGGTGATGGGCATCGCGAAGACCGCTGCGTCGTGGCCGAGATCGGTGACACCGCCGGCTCCGGGAGTGACCGAGATCAGCGTGGCGCCCGCGCAGGAGCCATCGCGGCCAATCGCGATGACGCGGTCGCCCGGTGCGAAACCGTCCGGGCTGCGCACGTGCAGCGGTGTTCCGGCAGCGCTTGCGGCGGCGACGGCGGCGGGTGCGGCGATCCGATCCTGCAGCGCGCGGCGGATGGTCAGCGTATCCGACAGGTCGGCGCGACCCGAGTCGACGATCATCACGCTGACCGGGCGTAACGTCTGCGCGATGTCGGATGCTGCGGGACACGAGTCGAGCCACGTCGAGGCGGCGGCAATGCCGGCCCCGGCGCTTGCGACCGCCTCGCCGATCGCGAATGTCGCGAGCAGCGCCGCCTGCTCGGCATCGGCCGTCGCGGCCGCACTGCGCTGCAGATCCAACGTGGCGACGAACGCGCGCGCGGCGAGAACGATCGCGAGCAGCGCGATCATCGATCCGACGAGAACGTCGATCAGCGTCGCACCGCGGACGCAGCGGGGAAGGGGGTCGCGGACCCAGCGCGGAAGCACGCCGCGCCCGCGGCTGCGCGACCGGGCGGATCGGCTCACCATGCGACGACCGCGTCTTCGATCGCGTAACGATGAGGCGTCGTCGCGCCGGGCTCCTGCCACGCGATGCGCACGCTCGCGGTGACCACGCTGCTGCCGGCACGCGGGGTGACAGCGATCACCGGCGCGTTCACGCTCGCGGTGACGCCGGGCAGGCGCTGCGCGAATGCCGCGAACGCGCGATAGCCGGCGCCACCCCGAGTCGAGTCGTACTGCGCCGCGAGCGTTGTGGGGTCGGCGACGGACATCTGCGCGACGGTCGACGCGACGAGCGCGGCCGCTTCGGCGCGCCAGCGCGCCTGAGCTGTGCCCGCGGTCGCCAGCGCGGTGAGGCCGAGGAAGCCGAGCGTCGCGAGCGCGAGCACGAGTGTCGCGACGAGCGCTTCGAGGAGAAAAGCTCCGCGCGCGTTCACAGGCAGAATCCGTCCTGCCGGATCGTCCAGCAATCGGCGCGTCGCGACCAGTTCGCCGGCACGCTGGCCGTTCTTCGCAAACCGGTCTCGTCGATCGAATAGGCGAAGGCTGCCATGGCGCCGCTGGTCGTTCCGGTCGCCGTGTACGTGTAGGTCGACGCCGTCCCGGTGCATGCGAGCGCGAACGCATCGGCTGCACCCGGCGAAGAAGGCGGAACGCCGCACGCGCCCGACGCGTCGACGTAGCTCCTCTGGTCGAGGAAGTACTGCTCCATTTTCGCGCGTGCTTCGGAGAGCCGCGTGACCGCCTCGAGAATGCGGCCTCGCTGGACGTAAGCCGAATACGATGGCCAGACGATGGCGGCGAGGATCGCGAGAACAGCGAGCGCGATCATCAGCTCGACGAGCGAGAAGCCACGTTCCGCGTTCACGGGCAGACCGGGCGAGAAGCCGCGTTCCGTTTTCACGGACAGACTCCGTCCACGATCGCGATCCGCACCCTGCCGCCGCTCGCGAGCACGACCTTGCGGCCCGGGAAGCCGCTCCTGCACACGACGAAGCTTCCCATCTGCAGCGCGCCGTCGATGCGGCGCAGCTGTCCCGTGCTGCTGTAGGAAACGTAGTCAGTGACCGGTCGGTTGCCGCGAATCGTCACCGCTTCCGCAGCGGCATTTTCGAGCGCAACCACGGGTTCGCCCGCATCGCGCACGCCGTTGCGGTTGTCGTCGGCGAACACGACCCAGCCTTGCTCCCAGCCCGCCGCCGGATCGCAGCGGTCGGCCGACCGCGGGCAGACGGCGACGCGGCCGCCGCGGCGGATCGCCTCACTGCGTGCGAGCAGGAACGCGTCGGCAAGCGCGTCGGCGCGCTCGCGCACGCCGTGCTCGGCGAAGTAGTGACCCCACGACGGCAGCGCGACAGCGAACAGGATGCCGACGAGCGCAACGGCGATCGAGAGCTCGATCAGCGTGAATCCGCGTGCGTGCGGTCCGGCATTGCAGCGTGCGCCCGTCGACATTGTGATTGCCTCCCGGTCCGTACGCCTCGCAGCGTGCCGGGATGCCGTGAGTGGCGCGATCGGCCAGTAGTGTTAGGCCGAATGGACGATTGCAGCGGCACCGACGATAATGCCGGGGTTCCCGATTCCATACGCCCTTGTTACCCCACTGCGTGCCCCCACCGCGCACCCCAAGGCGCCCCCACCGATGAACGCTCCCGAACGCCCGCCGACGACGAAGCCGTCGTTCAAATGGGACGATCCACTCCTCCTCGACCAGCAGCTCGACGAAGACGAGCGCATGGTGCTGAACACCGCGCACGCATACGCGCAGGAGAAGCTCGCCCCGCGCATCCGCGATGCATTCCGCAACGAGACCACCGACCCGACGATCTTCCGCGAGATGGGCGAGCTCGGCCTTCTCGGACCGACGATCCCGCAGGAGTACGGCGGCGCGGGACTCAACTACGTCTGCTACGGGCTGATCGCGCGCGAGGTCGAGCGCGTCGACTCGGGTTACCGATCGATGATGAGCGTGCAGAGCTCGCTCGTCATGTATCCGATCCACGCGTACGGCAGTGAGGCGCAGCGGCAGAAGTACCTGCCGCGCCTTGCGAGTGGCGAAATCATCGGCTGCTTCGGTCTTACCGAGCCCAACCACGGCTCCGATCCGGGGTCGATGGAGACGCGCGCGGAGGCCGTCGACGGCGGCTTCAGGCTGCGCGGAGCCAAGACGTGGATCTCCAATTCGCCGATCGCCGACGTCTTCGTCGTGTGGGCGAAGCTCGACGGCGTCGTGCGCGGATTCATCCTCGAAAAGGGCATGAAGGGCCTCTCCGCGCCGAAGATCGAGGGCAAGTTCTCGCTGCGCGCATCGATCACCGGCGAGGTGGTGATGGACGACGTGGTGATTCCCGCCGAAAACGTGTTGCCGAACGTCAGCGGGCTCAAGGGCCCGATGGGTTGTCTCAACAACGCGCGCTACGGCATTGCGTGGGGCGCGCTCGGCGCGGCCGAGTTCTGCTGGCAGGCGGCGCGGCAGTACGTCCTCGATCGCAAGCAGTTCGGACGCCCGCTCGCCGCGAACCAGCTCATCCAGAAGAAGCTTGCCGACATGCAGACCGAGATCGCGCTCGGGCTGCAGGGCTGCCTGCGGCTCGGTCGGATGAAGGACGCGGGCATCGCGGCGCCCGAGGTGACTTCGATCATGAAGCGCAATTCGTGCGGCAAGGCGCTCGACATCGCGCGCATGGCGCGCGACATGCACGGTGGCAACGGCATCGTCGACGAGTTCGGCGTGATCCGGCATCTCCTGAACCTCGAAACCGTCAACACCTACGAGGGCACGCACGACGTCCACGCGCTGATCCTCGGTCGCGCGCAGACGGGAATCTCCGCGTTCTGAGCCGCGCGCCGGGCCGATGAAGCTCTACGATTACTTCCGGTCGTCGGCGGCGTACCGTGTGCGCATCGCGCTCAATCTCAAGGGAGTCAAGCCCGACGAGCGCGCCTTCGTCCATCTGCGGATGGGCAACCAGCGCGCGCAGGATTACCTCGCGCTCAATCCGCAGGGGCTCGTCCCGGCGCTGGCACTCGACGACGGCCACGTACTCACGCAGTCGCTCGCGATCATCGAGTACCTCGACGAGACCCACCCCGAGCCGCCGCTGCTGCCCGCCGATCCGGTCGACCGTGCGCGCGTGCGCTCACTCGCGTTGTTGATCGCCTGCGAGATCCATCCGCTCAACAACCTGCGCGTGCTGAATTACCTGCTCGGCACGCTCGGCGTGTCGAAGGAGCAGAAGGACGGCTGGTATCGCTACTGGGTCGACGTCGGCTTCGAGGCGCTGGAGAAGCGCCTCGCGCGCGAGCCCGAGACGGGACGCTATTGCCACGGCGATGCGCCGACGCTCGCCGACGTCTGCCTCGTCCCGCAGGTGGCGAACGCGCGGCGCTTCTCGATCGACCTTGCGCCGTACCCGACGATTACGCGGATCGACGCCGCGTGCTGCGCGTTGCCGGCCTTCGCCGATGCCGCTCCGGCCCGCCAGCCGGATGCGGAATGACGGGAGTAACCGGAACGACCGAAACCACCCGAATGACTGGAGTGACCTGATGCGCTATGCCATCCCTCCCGGCGAGCTGCCGGCGGTTCCGATCGCCGGCACCGACCTCGCGTTCCCGGTGCGTCACATCTACTGCGTCGGCCGCAACTATGCCGACCATGCGAAGGAGATGGGGGGCGACGCGTCAAAGGAGCCGCCGTTCTTCTTCACGAAGTTTCCCGATGCGGTCATGGTGGTGACGCCGCCCGATGTCGGTCGCATGCAGTACCCGATGGCGACGTCGAACCTCCATCACGAGATCGAGCTCGTCGTTGCGATCGGGACGGCCGGCGCCCGCGTGACGCCCGAGCGTGCGTCGTCGCTGATCTTCGGCTACGCGGTCGGGCTCGACATGACGCGTCGCGACCTGCAGAACGACATGCGCGAGAAGAAGCGCCCGTGGGATATCGGCAAGTCGTTCGCGCAGGCGGCGCCGATCGCGCCGCTCTCTCGCGCCATCGAGACCGGCGCACTGGCGAAGGGGGCGATCGAGCTCGACGTCAACGGTGCGCCGCGCCAGCGCGGCGATCTTTCCGACATGATCTGGGACGTGCCGCACACGCTCGCCTTCCTGTCGCAGCTCTACCGGCTGGAGCCGGGAGATCTCGTCTTCACCGGGACGCCGGCGGGCGTCGGTGCGGTCAAGGCGGGCGATCGGCTCGACGGGCGGATCGCGGGCCTCACGCCGCTCTCGATCGAGATCGTCGCGGCCGCCTGAGTTACCCGCCCGATGGAGAAGACCGACGCCGCGGCTTCGATGACCCGCGCGGAGGCCGAGCGCGGCTACGACAACCGCGGTGCGGTCGCCGACCACGGCCGCTGGCTCGCGGAATTCACGGCGCGGTCGAGGCGGGCGATCGAGGTGCTCAATCCAGCCATCGATCTGCGCTTCGGCGCCGGCGACAAGGAGACGCTCGATCTCTTCGTTCCCGGAGAGCCCGCACGCGGCACGCTGATGTTCATCCACGGCGGCTACTGGCGCAGCATGGACAAATCGGACCACGCGTTCGTCGCACCGGCGTTCGTCGCCGCGGGCTACGCGGTCGCGGTGGTCAACTACGACCTGTGCCCGGGTGTGACAATCGCGAAGATCGTCGAGCAATGCCGGCATGCGGTGCGCTGGCTCGAGCGCTACGGCGCGCAGCACGGGGCGCCCGCGCCGCTCGTCATCGCCGGACATTCTGCCGGCGGGCATCTCGCCGCGATGATGTTTGCCACCGACTGGCGTCCGTTCGGCATTGAGCGCACGCCGTTCACCGGCGTGCTGACGCTCTCCGGCCTGCACGACCTCGCGCCGCTGACGCTCACCTCGATCAATGCCGATCTTCGCCTCGACGCCGACGAGGCGCGACGGATGTCTCCGGTCAATTACGCGCCGGTAGCCGATGCGCCGCTCGCAATCGCCGTCGGCGCCGACGAGACGAGCGAGTACCTGCGCCAGGCGCGGCTCCTGCACGACGCGTGGGCGGCGAGCCGCGGTGAGCGGATCGCGGCGCCGATCGTCATCCCGGGACGCCATCACTTCTCGGCCGCGCTCGACCTCGGCGAACCGGAGAGCACGCTCACCCGTACGACGCTCGCGTTGTTCCCGCGTTGACCGCTGGCGCAAGCGACGATGGCGGTCCAGCAGCGAGCGATCGATCGGGAACGGAAAGAGGCGCGGCGCGAGGCGCTCCTCGACGCTGCGGAGCGGCTCCTCGATGCCGATCCGACGCGCGTGCCGAGTGTTGCCGAGGTTGCCGAAGCGGCGGGGCTCGCGAAGGGCACGGTCTACCTTTACTTCGCGAGCAAGGAGCGCCTGCTGCTCGCGCTGTACGAGCGGCAGATCGAAGCGTTCTTCGGCGCGCTTGCCGGATTCCTCGATCCGCGGCTGCCATGGCGGCTCGACGACGTGCCCGAGCAGGTGCTCGCCTGGCTCGCCGAGCATCCGCTGTTCGTCGCGCTTGCCGCGCATTGTCACCGCACGCGAAGCGATCTCGATCCGGCGGCGGATGCCGAAGCGAGCCACGTGCAGAGCTTCGGCGCGGCGACGCTCGCGGCGGAGCGCCTCGCCGAGCGCGTCGATGCGTCGGGCGGGGAGGGGACACGCTCGCTCGTCTGGCAAAGCCTCGCACTCGTCGTCGGCCTCGCGCAACTCGGCCGGCCGCAGGACATCGCGAGCGGCGTGCGCGCGCTGTGGCGCGGATTCGGCGCGCGTGCCGGCGCGGACGCAGACCCGGTGGCGATACGGTAAGATGCCGCGCATGCCGATCGCATCCGTTTCCGACATCGTCGCCGAGATCAAGGCGGGCCGGATGGCCATCCTCGTCGACGAGGAAGACCGCGAGAACGAGGGCGACCTCGTGCTCGCCGCCGACTGCGTGACGCCCGAGGCGATCAACTTCATGGCGCGCTACGGGCGCGGCCTCGTCTGTATGCCGATCACCGAGGAGCGCGCGCGAAGGCTGCAGCTCGTGCCGATGACTCCGGTCAATCGCTCGGTGCACGGCACCAATTTCACCGTGTCGATCGAGGCGGCGCACGGCGTGACGACGGGAATCTCCGCGGCCGATCGCGCGCACACGATCGCCGTCGCGGCGGCGGCCGACGCGCAGCCCGAGGACGTCGTGCAACCGGGGCACGTGTTTCCGCTCGTCGCTCAGCCGGGAGGCGTGCTCGCCCGCGCCGGGCACACCGAGGCGTGCTGCGATCTCGTCCGGCTCGCCGGGCGCTCGGATGCGGCGGTGCTGTGCGAGATCATGAACGACGACGGCAGCATGGCGCGGCTTCCCGATCTCGAGCGCTTTGCGCAGCTGCACGGACTGAAGATCGGCTCGATCGTCGACCTGATCCACTATCGAAGCCGCACCGAGCGGCTCATCGAGCGCCTGGCCGAGCGCCCGATCAACACGCCCTCGGGTCCGTTCCGGCTCGTCGTTTATCGCGACAAGCTCTCCGACGCGACGCATCTCGCGCTGGTGCGCGGCCCGATCTCGCCTGACGTGGAGACACTGGTGCGCGTGCACGAGCCGCTTTCGGTGATCGATCTGCTCGAAACCGGGAGCGCGTCGCATTCGTGGAGCGTCGCCGACGCACAGCGTGCGATCGCCGCGGCGGGCCGCGGCGTCATCGTCCTCCTGCATCGTGCCGAGAGCGCGCAGGAGCTGCGCCGCCGGGCGATCGGCAGCGAGCCCGCGCCGGCGACGAAGGTGGATCTGCGCAACTACGGCATTGGCGCGCAGATCCTGC
>DASVGI010000147.1:0-30241 GCA_036379595.1 Casimicrobiaceae bacterium
TCGAGTTCCTGCGCGAAGACATCGACTCGCTCCTCGACGAGTCGCGCGAAGGGCTGCTGCGCGTCAAGCGCATCGTGCAGGACCTGCGCCAGGTCTCGCCGAGCGCGCCCGACGACGCGTGGGAGTCGATCGATCTGCATCGCGCGCTCGATCGGGCGGTCGACGCGGTCCGCGGCGACATCAAATACAAGGCGACGATCGAGCGCGAATACGGCGAAGTGCCCGAGATCGAGTGCCTGCCGGCGCGCTTGTCGCAGGTGTTCGTCAACCTGCTTGTCAATGCCGGACAGTCGATCGAGAGCAAGGGAACGATCACCATCGCGACCGGGACCGATGATGCCGAGGCGTGGGTGCGCGTCGCGGACACCGGGTGCGGCATCCGCCCCGGCAATCTGTCGCGGATCTTCGAGCCGTTCTTCACCACGCGGCCGGCCGGACAGGGCGCCGGCCTCGGTCTGTCGATTGCGAGCTCGATCGTGCGCAAGCACGGCGGGCGCATCGATGTCGCGAGCGACGTCGGGCACGGCAGCCGCTTCACCGTGTGGCTCCCGTTGCGCTGCGCAGAGGTCGCCGCGATGCCTGAAGCACTGGCGCCGGCGCTGATCGAATAAGCCGCCACAGGTTGCAGGCGCGCTGGAGCGCGCTGCTGCCGGTTGCGATCCGCCCGCAGGCGGGATTAGCATCGGGCATGGCACGTTGCCGTCGCGCGCTCCCCATTCCCCGCGACGCTGGCCGGTGGCGCGCGATCGGCGCCGTCGCCGGGGCGTTCGCACTTGTCGTCCTGATGCCCGCCGCCACCCCGGCGCGCGCCGACGACACCGGAGCGACGGTCGACCTCGGGACGATCACCGTCACCGCGCGACGCCGCGACGAGAAGATCATCGATGCGCCGGTCGCGGTCACCGTCGAGACCGGTCAGCAGCTGCAGGACCAGAATGCCGTGCTCTTCGGTGATGTCGGACGCGAGGTGCCGAATGTCCGGATGACCCAATCGCCGACGTCGGTCTCGGCGCTCGACGTGACGATCCGTGGGCAGAGCGCAATCCGCTCGGCGATCGCCTACGATCCGGCGGTGGGCATCTACGTCGACGGCGTCTACGTCGCGAACGGGCAGGCGGCGATGAATACGCTGCTCGACATCGACAAGGTACAGATCATTCGCGGCACGCAGGGGACGCTGTTCGGGCGCGACAACACCGGCGGCTCGATCCTGTTCACGACGCGGCGCCCCGAGCTCAAACGCTGGAGCTCGGAAGTCGCGCTCGACGGCGGCACTGATAATCTGTTCACCGGTCGCGCGATCGCCAACGTCCCGCTCGGCGATACGGCGGCGCTGCGCTTCGCCTACCAGGACAACGAGCGCGATGGGTTCGGATCGAGCCTCGCGAGCGGTCAGGACGATTTCGGCAACCAGCACCGTTATCAGGGGAGGGTGAGTGCGCTGTGGCGTCCGAACCCCGGCACGGAGGCATTCTGGAGCTACGAGCACTTCGAGGCCGACCAGGTCGGCGCGCTGCTACACCCGCTGCACGGCCCCGGTGCCGGAACGATCGTCGCTCAGTTCGGCGACGCGATCCCACTCTTTCCGGGTCTTCCTCCGGTGATCTTCCCGTCGAACTTCCGCCAGACCGACGCCGATTTTTCCGCGCATGATCGCACGCATCTCGACGCGACACAGCTCACGCTGACGCAGGACGTCGGCGAGAGCACGCATGCCAAGCTGATCCTCGGCTATCGTCACCTCTACAACGACACCGCGATCGACGTCGATGCAACGTCGCTGCCGTTCGCCAACACGGCACTGCAGAACTCGTCCAGCCAGAAGAGCGCCGAGCTGCAGTTGTCCGGTACCACGCCCGACCGGAAGCTCGACTGGGTCGGCGGACTCTACTGGTTCCGTGACGACGGCAGTGCGCCGTCGGAGATCCCCGCACAGTCACCCGCGTACCAGGCATTCTTCGCGGCGACGGGCGGGCCCGTCGTTCCGTATCCGGTGATCGAGAGCAATTCGCTCGAGAACCTTTCGACTGCCGGTTATCTGCACGGCGAATACCACCTGACCGATCGCTGGGCGGCCGCGGCAGGCATTCGGCGCACCGAGGACACGCGAAAGCTCGGCGAGAACGCGTACGCCGCGACCCCGCTCGGGCAGTCGTGCACGATCATCGACGCGACCACCGGCCTGCCCGCGAACAATGGCGGCCCGTGCCCGCCGATCGACAAGAGCGTGCGCTTCTCGTACTGGTCGTGGGAGCTTTCCACGCGCTATCGGCTGACCGACGAGGTCAACGCGTATTTCCGGTCGGGTCGCGCGCAGCGGTCGGGCGGCTGGAACGTGCCGGTGAATACGCTGCAGGACCAACCGTTCCGGCCCGAGCAGTTGACCGATTACGAGCTCGGGCTGAAATCCGATCTCCTTGGCGGGAGGCTCGCGATCAATGCCGACGTGTTCTACGGCAACTACGATGACATGCAGCGCCTGCTGCCGCAACTCGTCGGAGGCACGCCGACGACTTACGTAATCAACGCCGGCAAGGCGCGCGTCAGTGGCGCTGAGATCGAGGCCGACATGGACCTCGCGCGCGGCTGGTCGATGCGCGCGGCGTTCGGCTGGACCGACGCGCGCTACCGCCAGTTCGAGTACGCGCCGGGGCCGGGCCTGCCGCCGGTGAACCTCGCCGGCAACGATTTCAACCAGACACCGCGCTTCAATGCCGCGCTCGGCGTCGGTTACGTCGCCTTTCTGCCCCAGGGCACGCTGCGGCTGCACGCCGACTACGCGTGGCAGGATACCGTGCAGTTCAACGTGATCAATGATTTCAACAAGCAGGGCGCCTACGGTACCCTCAACGCACGCGTCACGTATGCGGCGCACGGTGACCCGTGGGAGCTCGCGCTGTTCGGCACGAACCTCACCAACCGCCAGTACGCGTTCACCGGCGGCACCGTGTCACCGAACGCGATGGCGTGGCAGATCCCCGGGCCGCCGCGCGAGGTCGGAGTCGAGTTCACGTACCGGTTCGGCCGCGCCGGCTGAGTCCCCCTTCGTGCGCCGACGCAGCGCCCGCTGGTTGCTCTGTCGGATCGCGTGCTTCACCCTCGGCTATGTGACGCTGCTGGCGGCAGCTGCGGCCTCGACCGGCGCTGCGACTGGTGCGACGCCTGCGCGCGCGGCGCCTGACCTGTTCAATGAGCTGCCGTTCATTCCGATCCCCGAGATCGATACGGCACCCGACAGCGGCGTGACGCTTGGCCTGATCCCGGTCGTCCTGTCGAACAACGACGCGGGCGAGATCGATCGCATCCTCGCGCCCGACGTCATTCACAGTCAGTATTTCGGCTGGGGTGCGACGTGGCGCACGTTCCGCTATCCATCGCAAGACCGGAAGTGGTCGGTCGTCGCCGGCTTCAAGGAGCGCGTCGAAAGCGAGCTCGACGCCGAATACGACGCCGGATTACTGCGCGCGAGCGACTGGTCGTGGAGCGCGCGCGCGGTCTACGAGCGTGATGGCACCGGTCGTTTCTATGGCCTCGGCAATCGCTCCGCGCTCGACAACGAGACGACGTACATCGATCGCCAGTACGGCTTCGAAGTGACCGCCGCGCGGAACTTCACCCACGAGCTGCAGCTCGCCTGGACCGCGCGCGCGCTCGATGCGGAAGTCGGGCAGCGCGCGCTCGACTTCCTGCCGGCGATCGAGACCGTGTATCCCGGGCAGCCGGGTGTCGGTCACGTGCGCGAATTGCAGCAGCGTCTCGTCCTGACCTGGGACACGCGCGATTCCGACGTCGTGCCACGACGCGGCGACCGCTGGGCGGCGTTCGCGGGGTTTGCCCCGCAAGACTTCGGAAGCGGTAACGGCTACTCGTTTCTCGGTGTCGACCTCACGAGCCTGCGGCCGATCGGTAACGCGGTCACGCTCGTCGGGCATACGGCGTTACGTTACATGCCATCCTATGCGAACGCGCCGTTCTGGGAGCTTTCCAATCTGGGCGGGGATCGCAGCGTCACCGGAGGAGTGCAGCCGCTGCGGGGGTTCGGCGACGGTCGCTTCGTCGATCGCAACAGCTTCGAAGCGAGCGTGGAAGCGCGCATCGATGTGCGCAGCTTTCACATGTTCGGCACGAACCTCGAGCTCGAGATCGCGCCGTTCGTCGACTCCGGAAAGGTCTTCGCGACGATGTCCGGCGACCCCTTCACGCATTTGCACGTCGCCCGCGGTGTGGGTTTTCGCCTGATCGCGAGCCCGTTCGTCGTCGGCTATCTCGACGTGGGTTTCGGCGGCGAGAAGGCCGCGGTGTTCAGCGGGATCGACTATCCGTTCTGAATCGGAGACCAGTCGAAATGCATCGAGCGGCCCAGTGCATCACCTCATGCAGCCAGCTTCATTTCGGCGACGATCGTGTCCCACGCGACCACGATCCGCTGATCGGTCATCCGCTCGATCAATCCCAGTTCGACCAGCCTCGTCACATCGGTGTGGACGTTCTTGTAGTTGCGTCCCAGTAGCCGCGCCAGCTCGTTGATCGACGTCGGTCCCGAGCGCTTGACTGCTTCGAGCAATTTCCAACGCGCGGGCGTGAGATTCCTGAGGAGCAGCGGAAGGCTCTCGAAGGTCAGCCGCACCTCGGCACTTCGCGCTTTCCCGGCCGCGCCGCGATGCCACGCCTGCTCGAATCGGTCCAGCGCTCCTGAGAGGTCGCCGACCGTTACTTCAATCTTCCTCTTCATCTTCGCCTCCGTACCGCTGAATGTCTGCTTCGAAATCGTGCCGCAATCTTGCCACTGAGACGAATCGGTAGGGCTCCTCACGTCCCTCGATGTGACGATGGTCGCCCTTCCCGCGCTCGTTGTCGTAGCGCACGAGACATTTTCCGCTACGCCCGCAATACAGACGATACTTGGGCCCATGAGGACGATCCGATATGGGAGGCTCATTGTCAGCTGCAAGCGCGAGAAGTCGAATTGGAGCGCGCGCAGGATTCGCGAGCTGCTGCTGCGGCAAGACGGTCGTCACGAGCGCATCTGGCACGTGACCTTCGTGCAGAACGACTTGCGCTTCTTCGATGACAAGACATGTCGCCTGGAAACGGCGGAGAATCCGTTCCAGGCGAGAGTGTTACCTATGTCTTAGGTACGGACTGTTACCGATGTCTTCGGTCCGCACAACCTATGTCTTCGGTATAAACCGTCACCTATGTGAGCGGAATAGACCGGAAAACGGTGGTGCCGGTGGAAGGAGTCGAACCCTCGACCTTCGCATTACGAATGCGCTGCTCTACCAACTGAGCTACACCGGCGGACCGGCGCGCATTATAGCCTCTAGGCGGCGTGGACGCCCCGCAGCAGCGCCGACACGCCGTTCCAGGCGATCTGCACCCCGATGCAGAGGAGGATGAACGCGGACATGCGCACGAGCACCACGGTCCCGGTCGGTCCCAGACGTCGAAGGATCGACTGCGCATAGCGGTAGGAAAGGAAGACGAAGATCGACACGACGATGATCCCAACCGTGTGCGCGAGCGAGTAGATGATGAGCGAGCGGACGCCCGCGGCATGGTTGGCGCCGAGCGTGATCGCGACCGAGATCGAGCCCGGGCCGACGGTGAGCGGCATCGTCAGCGGGTAGAACGCGCGCACGCCGAGATCGGTGTGCGGGAGTGCGTGCGCGGCGTCGCGCACCGAAGCGGGCGGCTGATCGGGCTGGTTGAGGAGCGCCCAGGCCATCGAGCACACGACGATGCCGCCCGCGACCTGCACGATCGGCACAGATAGCCCGAAGAAATCGAGCACGTAGGCGCCGATGAGAAGCGAGGCAAGCAGGAGCAGGAACGAATTGATCGCAACACGGCGGGCGAGATCCGCGTACTGGCCGGGATCGAGGTCGATCGTCTTCGCGAGATAGACCGGCGCGCTGCCGAGCGGATTGACGATCGGCAGCAGCGCCGCGATCGCTAGCAGCAGCGCTTCGACAAACTGGCGCAGGTCGGCGGTCAAGAAGTTGTCCGGCAGGATGGCGTCGTGCATTCTGGCACGGGCGAAGCGCGCCGCAGCTGCGGCTAAGCGGGCGCAGCTTGGGGAAGCGGGCGCAGCGCTGCCGAGCGGAGACGAGCCGGGCCCGCGTCGCGGAATACAATGCCGGCCTTGGCTTCGACGCGATCCCTGTGCGGTTTCCACGCGGTGACGGCGCGGCTGCGCCGTCACGCGGCGGGTATCGAGGCGGTCTACGTCGACGCCTCGCGGCACGATCCGCGGATGCGCGAGCTCGTCTCGCGCGCCGCCGGCGCCGGCGTGCCGGTGCATCGCGTCGAGGCGGCAAGGATCGACGCGATGGCGCACGGCGCGGTCCATCAGGGTGTCGTCGCGCTGGTCGGCGCCGACGAAGCGCCGGCGACGCTCGACGAAGTCCTCGCCGACCTCGGCGAGCCCGCGCTCCTCCTTGTCCTCGACGGTGTGACCGATCCGCACAATCTGGGCGCGTGCCTGCGCAGCGCCGACGCGTTCGGTGCGCAGGCCGTCATCGTTCCGAAGGACCGCGCGGCGGGCATTACCGCGACGGTCGCGAGTGCGGCGAGTGGTGCGGCCGAGACGGTGCCACTCGTCGCGGTGACCAATCTCGCGCGCGCACTCCACGAGCTCAAGGATTCGGGGGTCTGGATCGTGGGTGCCGAGCAGGGCGGCGAGTCGATCGTCGACGCCGACCTCACGGGGCCGATCGCGTGGGTGGTCGGCGCCGAGGGCAAGGGGCTGCGGCGGTTGACGCGCGACACCTGTGATCGGCTCGTCGGCATCCCGATGAGCGGCACTGTGTCGAGCCTCAACGTCTCGGTGGCGGCCGGAGTGTGCCTCTATGCGACGCGCGCGGCGCGGCTGCGCGTGGCGGGCTCGACACCGCGCGCGCGTGCTACGCTTGCGCCTTCATGACGAGCGCTTCCCCGGTCCAGCACATCGCGAGCTGGCGCGACAGCCTCATCCAGGTCCGGCGCGACCTCCACACGCATCCTGAGCTCGGCTTCGAGGAACATCGCACTGCGAGGCTCGTCTGCGACTACCTCGCCGCGCATGGGATCGAGCATCACGCCGGCGTCGGTCGGACGGGAGTCGTCGCGGTGATTCCGGGCAGGAGCGACCGCTCGGGGCGGCGAACGGGTCTTCGCGCCGACATGGATGCGTTGCCGCTGCAGGAGGAGACGGGTGCTGCGTGGCAGTCGCGCTACGACGGACGCATGCACGGTTGCGGCCACGACGGCCACACGACGATGCTGCTCGGCGCCGCGCGCTATCTCAACGAGACCCGCGCGTTCGATGGCATCGCTCATCTCATCTTCCAGCCGGGCGAGGAAGGCTACGCGGGCGCCAAGGCGATGATCGACGACGGTCTCTTCGAGCGCTTTCCCGCCGATCGCGTGTTCGCGCTTCACAACTGGCCGGCGCTGCCTGCCGGGAAGATCGGGATCACGCCCGGGCCCGCGATGGCAGCCGCCGACCGGATCGAGATCGTCATCGACGGCCGCGGAGGGCACGGCGCGCATCCGCATCTCGCCGTCGATCCGGTGCTGGTGGCAGGCCACATCATCACCGCGGCGCAGGCGATCGTCAGTCGCAGCGTGAACCCGCTCGACACCGCGGTCGTCAGCTTGTGCGCGATGCAGGCCGGCAATCCGGCGGCGATGAGCGTGATCCCTGCGCACGCGCGGCTCGTCGGCACCGTGCGGACGTTCCGGCCGGCGACGCAGGAAATGATCGAGCGGCGGCTGCGCGAGCTGGTGGCGTCGATCGCCGCGGCGTTCGGCGCGAGCGCGACCATCGAGTACGAGCGCGTTTATCCCGCGACGCTCAACCACGATGCCGAAGCGCGCTTTGCCGGCGACGTCGCCGAAGCGATGATCGGCAGCGAGAACGTCGAGCGCAACCTCGACCCGTCGATGGGCGCCGAGGACTTCGCGTTCATGCTGCAGGCGAAGCCCGGTGCGTTCGCGCGCCTCGGGCAGGGCGGCGCGGAGCACGGCTGCTTCCTGCACAGCAGCCGCTACGACTTCAACGACGACGTGATCGCGCTCGGCGCCGGTTACCTCGCGGCGCTCGCCGAGCGCTCGATGCCCGTCGAAGGGATGTCCGTCAAAGGACACGAAGCATGATCGGCGGCGCATTGCACATGATCGGCGACGCATTCGCCGCGAGCTATGCCGCGGCGCGTGCGAAGTTTCTCGCGGCGGCGTCCGAGCGCGGGCTCGCCGTCGAGCATCACGTCAATCCGATGGGTCCGGGTGCCGAGGGCGAGGAGCTCGCAGCGGATGCCGTGCTCGTCGGCTCTGCCGACGCGCAAGGGCTCGTCGTCGTCACCTCGGGCATGCACGGCGTCGAGGGGTTCTGCGGCTCGGGATGCCAGGTCGCGCTCCTGCACGACGACGCGTTTCTCGCGGCCGTGACGCGAAGCGGCGTCTCTGTGCTGCTCCACCATGCGGTGAATCCGTGGGGCTTCTCGTGGCTGCGGCGGACCAACGAGAACAACGTCGATCTCAACCGCAACTTCCGCGACTTCGCGACGCCGCCCGCGGGAAACGACGCCTATGCCGATATCCATGCACTGATGTTGCCCGACGAGTGGCCGCCGACCGCCGAGAATCGCGCGGCGCTCATGGCGCTCGTCGCCGCGCGCGGACGCCCCGCGGTGCAGGCGGCCGTCAGCAGCGGACAGAACGCGCGCCCCGACGGTCTCTTCTACGCCGGCGTCGCGCCCGAGTGGAGCAACCGCGTGCTGCGCGACGTGTTTAAGCGACACGGCAACGGTCGACGGCGGCTCGCCTGGATCGATATCCACACCGGCCTCGGACCGTGGGGGCACGGCGAGAAGATTTTCTCCGGACCGAACGATCGCGCGATGCTCGCGCGCACGATGGCGTGCTTCGGCGCCGACGTCACGTCGTTCTACGACGGCAGCTCGACGTCGGCCGAGCTCTCCGGCGTCGCGTGGCGCGCTGCGCTCGACGAGTGCCCCGGAGCCGAGTTCACCGGCATCGGACTCGAGTACGGGACGTTGCCGTTCGAGGAGACGCTGGCGGCGCTGCGCGCCGACCAGTGGCTCACCAATCATCCCGGCGCGGAACGCGCCGTGCGCGAGTCGATCAAAGCGCAGATGCGCCGGGCATTCCACGACGATAGCGAAGCCTGGCTGGCGATGGTTTACGGCCAGGCGCGGGTGGCGGTGCTGCAGGCGCTGCGCGCGCTCGCCGGATAGACGGTGCCCCGGGTGGGTCGATGGCGCGCGCAGGATCTACAATGACAAGCGACCGGAGATGCCGATGAAGCGCTGGATTCCGACGATGCTCGCCGCGGCGGTCGTGCTGACCGGCTGCCAGACCTGGGGCCCGACCTGGAGCGAAGTGAGCGGCGCGCGCTACACCCGCGTCGCGCTCGACCGCAGGCCTGCGATCCTCATCCGCGTCGGCGACGAATCGGTTGGCCGCGAACAGCAACCGTTCAAGGTCGCACCGGGCACCTACAACATCCAGGTGCAGTCGCCGCGCCATGCCCACTTCCAGGGCAGCATCAAGTCGCTCAGCGTGAAGGTCGAGCCCTGCGAGCGCTATTACATCAACGCGCAGTTCGAGAACCCTGCGTCGCCCGACTGGATGCCGGTGATCGACTACGTCGAGAGCATTCCCGGCTGCAAGCGGCCGTAGTTTCTCCGCTATAATCGCGCGTCGCTCCGCCCGCCGTTCGCGCACTTGCGCGTGGGGCCGGTTTCGCATCGATTCATCGTCGCGTTCGCCTCACGAATCTCCCGCCACGCACCTTGCGCCTGACGCAGATCAAGCTATCGGGGTTCAAGTCCTTCGTCGATCCGACGGTCATTGCCACGCCCGGGCAGCTCGTCGGCATCGTCGGCCCGAACGGCAGCGGCAAGTCGAACGTGATCGACGCGGTGCGCTGGGTGCTCGGCGAATCGAAGGCGTCGGTGCTGCGCGGCGAGTCGATGCAGGACGTGATCTTCAGCGGCGCCGGTGAGCGGAAGCCCGTCGGCCGCGCGTCGGTCGAGCTCGCCTTCGACAACAGCGCGGGGCGCATCGGCGGCCAGTGGGGCCAGTACGCCGAGCTGTCGATCAAGCGCGTGCTGACGCGCGACGGCGATTCCACGTATTACATCAACAGCATCCCGGTTCGCCGCCGCGACATCCACGACCTCTTCCTCGGCACCGGGCTGGGGCCGCGCGCCTACGCAATCATCGAGCAGGGGATGATCTCCCGCGTGATCGAGGCGCGGCCCGAGGACCTGCGCGTCTTTCTCGAAGAGGCTGCCGGCGTGTCGCGCTACAAGGAGCGCCGGCGCGAGACTGAATCGCGGCTCGCCGACACACGCGAGAATCTCGCGCGCGTCGAGGACATCCGCCGCGAGCTCGGCGACCAGATCACGCACCTCGAAGAGCAGGCGCGCATCGCCACGCAGTATCGCGAGCTCGAAACGCGCCACCGCAGCGCGCAGCACCTGCACTGGTTCGCGCGGATGCAGGATGGCGAGCGCGCGCGCAGCCGCGTCGCCGCCGACATCGCGACCGAAACGGTGGCGCTCGAGGGATTGCAGGCCGAATTGCGTCGTGCACAGACGCTGCACGTCGGGTTGCGCGATCGGCACCTCGCGGCGGGTGACGCGCTGCGCGACCGGCAGGGGGCCTGGTACGCGGCGAACTCCGAGGTGTCGCGGCTCGAGCAGCAGCTCGCGTTCTCGCGCGAGAATGCGACCCGCCTCGCCGCGCAGGTCGCGCAGATCGACGAGGGAATCGCCGCGCTCACCGCGCAGGGCGAAGCGCTCGCGACCGAAGAGACGGCGGCGACGCACGAGCGCGACGCCGCGCATGTCGCACGCGAGGACGCCGAGCGTGCGGAGCGCGCCGCACGCGACGCGCTTCCCGCCTTCGAGCGTACGCTCGCCGAGCGCGAGACCGCGCTCGACGCGCAGCAGCGCGAGCTCGCGCTGATCGAGCAGGGGATCCGGGTCGCCGAGGCGCGTCGCGATCATTCGGCACAGACGCTCGCGAAGCTCGCCGAGCGGCGCGAGCGCCTCGCCGCCGATCTCGGTGCGATGCCGGCGCCCGATGACGAAGCGGTGCGCGAGATCGAGCGCCAGCTCGACGACGAGCAGCGCGAGGCCGCGGCGCGCGAAGCGCAGCACCAGGCGCTGCATCTGCGCGTGCAGGAGCTGCAGACGCGTCATCGCGAGGCGGTGGAGGCGTGGCAGCAGCACGCCGGCGCGCAGTCCGATTTCGAAGCGCGCGCCGGGGCGCTCGCTGCATTGCAGATGCGCATCGGCCACGCGAGCGGCGTTGATGCGTGGCTTGCGGAGCGCGCGCTGGGCGATGCCGCGAGGCTGTGGCAGGGCATCGACGTCGAGGCCGGCTGGGAGGACGCGGTCGAAGCGGTGCTGCGCGAGCGCCTGAACGCATTGCGGCTCACGAGGCTCGACGACGCGCTGCGCCTTGCCGCCGGCGAGCGTGCGCCGGCCCGCGTCGCCGTCTACGCCGATGCTGTCGAGGATCGATCGTCGGAGTCACCGCGCCCGTCGGCGGCATCAGCGCACCCGTTGGCGGCATCAGCCCGCCAGTCGGTGGCGCCTTCATTCCGCGATGCGCTCGCGTCGAAGATCAAGACCGGCGATCCGGTCGCAGCGAGCTTCCTCGCCGACTGCCTGCACGGGGTGCGCTGTCGTGAAAGCTTCGCGGCGGCGATGAGCGCGCGCCACGAGCTTGAACCGGGCGAAGCGTTCGTGACGCCCGAAGGGCACTGGATCAGCCGTCTCGGCATTGCGTTCTTCGCTCCGGACAGCGAGCTTCACGGCGTCATTGCGCGCCAGCGCGAGCTCACCGCGCTCGCCGGTGAGATCGAGGCGGCACGCGCACGCACCACCGCCGCGCGCGCAGCGCTCGATGCAGCCGAAGCCGAGCTCGGTGCCGCGCAGGACCAGTGGCACGCCGAAGGCCTGGCGCTCGCGTCGCAGCAGCGCCGCTGTCACGATCTCGAGCTCGAGCTCGTACAGCTTCGCCAGCACGCCGAGGCGGCCGCGAAGCGCAGGCTCGAGCTCGAAGGTGAGGCGGGTGAGCTCGCAAGGCAGCACGCACAGGCGACCGACGAGCACGCGACGATCGCCCGCGAGATCGCCGGCCTGCAGTCGCGGCTGCACGACGAGCACGCGCGGCGCGAGCCGCTGCGCGCGACGCGCAACGAGGCCGAGATCGCGCTGGTCCGTGCACGCGAGGCCCTGCACGACGCCGAGCGCGCCGCGCAGGAAGCCGCGTTCGCCGAGCGGCGCTGCGGCGATCGGCAGGTCGAGATCGCGCGCCGGCGCGACGCGCTGACCGCGCAGATCGCGCAGCAACAGAGCCTCCTCGCGCAGGCGACGTCCGAGCGCGCGACGATCGACTGGACGCCGGTCGAGGAGGCGCTGCAGCGCCAGCTCGCCCTCCAGGCCGCAGCCGAGCAGGCGCTCGCTGCCGCGCGCAACGAGCACGAAGGGCTGGGCGCCGAGCTTGTGCGGGCCGACGAGGCGCGTCTCGCGGCCGAGCAGCAGCTCGAGCCCGCGCGGACGCGCATCCAGGAGCTGCAGTTGAAGGAGCAGGCGGCGGCGCTCGCGATGCAGCAGTTCCGCGACCAGCTCGACGAGGTGCACGCCGATCTCGATGCGCTCGCGACCGCACTCGCAGCGCGCGGCAGTCCGCGCACGCTCCCCGGCGAGATCGAGAAGCTCGCCGCCGAGCTCGCGGCGCTCGGCGCCGTCAACCTCGCGGCACTCGACGAGCTCGCCCGGGCGAGCGAGCGCAAGGGTTACCTCGATCGGCAGGCGGCCGACCTCACCGAGGCGATGAGCACGCTCGAATCGGCGATCCGCCAGATCGACCGCGAGTCGCGCGAGCTCCTGCAGCAGACCTTCGATCGCGTCAACGAGAACTTCGGCAAGCTGTTCCCGGTGCTGTTCGGCGGCGGCCACGCGAAGCTGCTCCTGACCGGAGACGAGATCCTCGATTCGGGCGTGCAGGTGATCGCACAGCCTCCGGGCAAGCGTAACGCGACGATCCACGTGCTGTCGGGCGGCGAGAAGGCGATGACCGCGACGGCGCTGATCTTCGCGCTGTTCCAGATCAACCCTGCGCCGTTCTGCCTGCTCGACGAGGTCGACGCACCGCTCGACGAGTCGAACACGCACCGCTTCTGCAGCATGGTTCGCGACATGGCCGGCGAGACGCAGTTCGTGTTCATTTCGCACAACAAGATTACGATGGAGATGGCGAGCCAGCTCATCGGCATCACGATGCAGGAGCCGGGCGTCTCGCGCGTCGTCGCCGTCGACATCGCCGAAGCGCTCGAGCTCGCGGATACCGAGCTCGCCGCACAGGCCTCCTGAATGAGCGCGCTCCATATCCTCCTGATCGCTGCTGGCATCGCGCTGGTCGTCGCGGTACTCGTCTACAACCGCGTCGTCGAGGCGCGCTGGCGGCGCGGGACGCGTGGTGTCTCCGCCCGCGCGGACCCGGCTCCCGATGCGGCGCGATCGGTCGAACGCATCGAGCCGACGCTGAACATCCCGCGTGAGCCCGCAACGGCCAACACGACGGACCCCGCAGTAGAGACGGAGCGCGCCGCGCCGCTCGAACGCTCCGTGCGCGCGGAGCGTTCTGCGTCGATGGAGCACAGCGCGCCGATCGAGCACACCGAGCCACCGGCGGCGGCGACCGCTCCCGCAGTCGAAACCGGCCCCGACGCCGATATCGAATGCATCGTCCGGTTGGAGCCGGTCAGCCCGATCGCCGCCGGCGCCCTCGCTGCGGGGCTACACGCGCGCATCGGCAAGCCGCTGCGCTGGTTCGGTCGGGCCGACGGAGCGGGAGCATGGGAGCGCCTGACGAGCGATTCGTCGGGGCGCTACGCCGATGTCGTCGCATGCATGCTGCTCGCCGATCGTAATGGTCCCGCGTCGCCTGCGCAGATCGAGGCCTTCGCGCACCTCGTCGGCGAGCTTGCTCCGAGCCTGCCGGCGGCATTCGTTCCACCCGACGTTGTCCGCGAGGCGCAGCGTGCCGAGGCCCTCGACCGCCTGTGCGCCGATCTCGACGTCCAGATCGGGCTCACCGTGCAGAAGCCCGATTCCGAGACGATTCAGGGGACGCGCCTGCGCGGCGTCGCCGAGGCGTCGGGATTTCATCTCGCGGCGGCGGGGCGCTTCGAGTACGTGCACGAGGACACCGGCGCCGTGCTGTACACGCTGCAGAGCCTGAAGAGCGAGCCGTTCACCGCCGATTCGCTGCGCGCGACGGCGATGCCGGGCGCGGTGCTCGTGCTCGACGTCGCGCGCGTCGCCGATCCGCCGCGCGTGTTCGACCAGATGAAGATCTCCGCGAAGCGGCTCGCGGCGACGCTCGGTGCGACGGTCGTCGACGACAACCGGCGTCCGCTCGACGACGCCGCGTTCGCCAAGGTTCGCGCCCAGGTGGTGGCGGCATCGGAAGCGCTCGCCGCCGTGCACATCGAGCCCGGGAGCGTGCGCGCGCTGGCGCTGTTCGGCGCCTGACCGCCAATGGCCGCGCGATCGCCGACGCCGGCCGAGATCGAGCGCGCCGAAACGCTGCGGCGGGAGATCTCCGAGCACGACTACCGCTACTACGTGCTCGACCAGCCGACGGTCAGCGACGCCGAGTACGACAGGCTGTTCCGCGAGCTCGAGGCGCTCGAGCGCGAGCATCCCGAGCTCGTCACCGCGGATTCGCCGACGCAGCGCGTCGGCGGCAGTGCGAGCGCCGAGTTTGCGCCGGTCCGGCATCGCGTGCCGATGTTGTCGATCCGCACCGAGACCGACACCACGGCGGGGGCCGCGCGCACCTTCGACGCGCGCATCCGCCGCGACCTGGGTCTCGCCGCCGATGCGCCGCCCGTCGAATACATCGCCGAGCTCAAGTTCGACGGCCTCGCGATCAGCCTGCGCTACGAGGCGGGGCAGCTCACTGTCGCGGCGACGCGCGGTGACGGCGAAGTCGGCGAGGACGTGACGCGCAACGTGCGGACGATCCGCGCGATTCCGCAGCGGCTCGCGACGCGTGCACCTCCGCCACTCGTCGAGATCCGCGGCGAGGTCTATATGGCGCGCGCCGATTTCGACGCGCTAAACGCCGAGCAGGACCGGCAGGGCGAGAAGCGCTTCATCAATCCGCGCAACACGGCGGCAGGTGCGGTGCGCCAGCTCGACCCGGCGATCACGGCGCGCCGGCCGCTGAAATTCTTCGCCTACGGGCTCGGCGAATTCGCCGGCTATACGCCGCCGAAGACGCAATCCGAGCTCTTGAAGCAGTTCGCATCGTGGCGCATTCCGGTCAACAACGACTGGCGCGTCATGCGCGGCGGTGACGCGCTGGCGGAGTTCTATTCGGCGATCGAGACGCGCCGCGACGGGCTGCCGTTCGGCATCGACGGCGTCGTCTACAAGGTCAACCGGCTCGATCTGCAGGCCGAGCTCGGCTTCGTCACGCGTGAGCCACGCTGGGCGGTCGCGCACAAGTTTCCGGCCGAGGAAGCGACGACGCGCGTCGTCGCGATCGACGTCCAGGTCGGGCGTACCGGGGCGATCACGCCGATCGCGCGCCTCGCGCCGGTGTTCGTCGGCGGCGCGACGATCACCAATGCGACGCTGCACAACGAGGACGAGATCCGCCGCAAGGACGTGCGCATCGGCGACTGGGTCGTCGTGCGCCGTGCCGGTGACGTGATTCCCGAAGTGGTGCGCGTGCTTCCCGAGCGCCGGCCCGCCGACGCGAAGGTCTTCGCGATGCCGACGCATTGCCCGGAATGCGGATCGGCGATCGTGCGCGAGGCCGACGAGGCGATCGCGCGGTGCAGCGGCGGCCTCGTGTGCCCGGCGCAGCGGCGGGAGGCGCTGCTCCACTTCGCGAGCCGGCACGCGATGGACATCGATGGCCTCGGCGACCGGCTGGTCGAGCAGCTGATCGAGAGCGGGAAGGTCGATACCGTCGCCGACCTTTACCAGTTGACGGCCGAAGATCTCGTCGGGCTCGAGCGGATGGGCGAGAAGAGCGCCGCCAACGTCGTGGCCGCGATCGCCGCGTCGCGTGAGACGACGCTCGCGCGCTTCATCTTCGCGCTCGGCATCCGCCACGTCGGCGAGGCGACGGCGCGCGACCTCGCGCACCACTTCGGCGACCTCGCGCCGCTGCAGGAGGCGAGCGCCGAGGAGCTCCTCGAAGTGCGCGACGTCGGGCCGGTGCTGGCCGAGTCGATCCGCGATTTCTTTGATGAAGCGCACAATCGCGCGGTGATCCAGCGGCTGCTGCGCGCCGGGGTACGCTGGACGCCCGGCACTCCCGGACGGGCGACCGCGGGTCCGCTCGCCGGGCAGACCTTCGTCCTCACCGGAACGCTGCCGACGCTCACGCGCGACGAGGCGAAGGCGCTCCTCGAAGGCGCGGGCGCGACGGTGGCGGGAAGCGTGTCGAAGAAGACGAGTTGCGTCGTCGCCGGCGCCGACGCCGGTAGCAAGCTCGACCGCGCGCGCGAGCTCGGCATCCGCATCATCGACGAGAAGGGCCTGCGCGCGCTGCTCGCGGGCCGGGGAGGGAGCGCGTGAAGAACATTACCAAGGCGGTGTTCCCGGTGGCGGGGCTCGGCAGCCGCTTCCTGCCGGTCACCAAGGCGAGTCCGAAGGAGATGCTGCCGGTGGTCGACAAGCCGCTCATTCAGTATGCGGTCGAGGAGGCCGCGGCGGCGGGCATCACCTGCATGATCTTCATCACCGGGCGCAACAAGCGCGCGATCGAGGACCATTTCGACAAGGCCTACGAGCTCGAGACCGAGCTCGCGCTGCGCAGCAAAGCGGACCTTCTGGAGCAGGTCCAGGCGGCGACCCCGCCCGGCATCAAGTGCATCTACATCCGGCAGACCGAGGCGCTCGGCCTCGGGCACGCGGTGCTGTGCGCCGAGCCGGTCGTCGGCGACGAGCCCTTCGCGGTGCTCCTCGCCGACGATCTCGTCGACGCCGAGGTGCCGGTGATGCAGCAGATGGTCGAGGTGGCGACGCACGAGAGCGCGTCGACGATCGGCGTCATGGAGGTCGCCCCCGACGACATCGGCAACTACGGCATCGTCGAGGCCGAACCCGATCCGGTCGGCCCGCGGATCGGCCGCATCACGCGCATCGTCGAGAAGCCCGCGCCGGGAAGCTCGTCGTCGACGCTCGCCGTCGTCGGGCGCTACGTGCTGACGCCGCGGATCTTCGATCATCTGCGTGCGATGCCGGCCGGTGCGGGCGGCGAGATCCAGCTCACCGACGCGATCGCGCGCCTGCTCGCCGACGAGCGCGTGCTCGCCTACCGCTTCGAGGGCACCCGCTACGATTGCGGCAGCAAGCTCGGCTATCTGCAGGCCACCGTCGACTACGGCCTCAAGCACTCCGAGGTCGGGCGCGAGTTCGCGCGCTTTCTCGCCGCGCGCTCGACGCCCCGATGACGCTGAACGAGCTCCGCTACGTCGTCGCCGTGGCACACGAGCGCAGCTTCGGCCGGGCAGCCGCGCGCTGCTTCGTGAGCCAGCCGGCGCTGTCGGTCGCGATCCACAAGCTCGAAGAGGAGCTCGGCACGCCGCTGTTCGAGCGCGGCAAAGGCGAGATCACCGTCACGCCACTCGGCGAGCGCATCGTCGAGCAGGCGCAGAAGATCCTCGAAGAGGTGACGAAGATCCGCGAGCTTGCCGTCGGCGGGCGCAACCAGCTCGTCGGCACGCTGCGCCTCGGGGTTATCCACACGGTCGCGCCGTACCTCCTTCCCGACCTCGTTCCCGAGCTCCATCGCATCGCGCCGGAGATGCCGCTCGAAATCGACGAAACGCTGACCGAGAATCTGGCGGTCGGACTGCGCAGCGGGCGTCTCGATGCGGCGATCGTCGCGCTGCCTTTCGATGTTCCCGGCGTTGCGACCCAGTTCCTGTACGAGGAGCCGTTCCAGGTCGTCGTCCCGCATGGCCACCCGTGGGTGCGTCGGCGCGAGATCGCTCCCGACGAGCTCGCGGGCGAGCATACGATCCTCTTGAACGTCGGGCACTGCTTTCGCGACCAGGTCCTCGACGCGTGCCCCGAGCTCAACCAGTCCGACGCGCGCGTCACCCGCAGCAACTCGCTCGAAACGATCCGCAACATGGTGGCGTCGGGGCTCGGCGTGTCGGTGCTGCCGCGCGATGCGCTGACGCCGCGCTTTCATAACCGATTGGTGGTCCCGGTTCCGTTCAGGCGGCCGGTGCCGACACGCCACGTCGCGCTCGCCTCGCGGCGCAGCTTCCCTCGTCCGGAAGCGATCGCCGCGGTCCGCGACAGCATCCTGCGCTGCCGCGGCGGCGCGGCCGTTACACCTCGAGCGCCGCGAGCTCGGCGAGCGAATTCAAGACGAAGTCCGGCGCCGCCGCGTGCCGCTCGACCGGCAGGCCGTTCCGGTTGATCCAGAACGTCGTGAAGCCGAATGCTTTCGCGCCGGCGGCGTCCCAGCCGTTGGCCGACACGAAGCCGATCGCGGCCGGGGCGAGGCGCAGCCGATCGACGGCAAGTTGATAGACGCGTGGACTTGGTTTGTACACTCCAGCGTCGTCGACCGACAGGATGCCGTCGACGTGCGCGGCGATGCTCGACTGCGCGACCATCGGCTCCAGCATCGCGCGGGTGCCGTTGGAGAGAATCCAGCGCGGCCGCGGCGCGAGGTGTGCCAGCGCGTCGGCGGCGTCCGGGAATGCGGTGAGACCGAGCCACGCGTCGACGAGCCGCGTGCGCGCGGCCTCGTCGGCCTGGATCATCAATTGCGACAACGCGTAATCGAGCGCCTTCGCGGTCAGCGCCCTGAAGTCGTCGCGCGGCGTCGACGGGGAGAGCATGATCGACTGCAGCCACGAGTATTCGAGCTGCTTCGTGCGCCAGATCTGCGACAGCACGCCGCCCTGGCGCGGCGCGATCGCTTCCGCGGTCGCGGTTACCGATTGCACGTCGAACAACGTGCCGTATGCGTCGAAGACGAATGCCGAAACATTACTCATGGGAGCGTTGTCGCAAAAAAAAGAGGGGTTACACTCGCGCGTAACCCCTTGGTTCATTTGGTGGGCGATACTGGGTTCGAACCAGTGACCCCTGCCGTGTGAAGGCAGTGCTCTACCGCTGAGCTAACCGCCCCGCGAACCCAGACAGGAGAGCCGATTAGACCACACGGCGGAAGACAGGGTCAAACCTGCAATGCCGATATGTTCATGCTTGTCAAGGTCTTATAGTGCACCTGTTCGGTGCATAGAAATCCGGTCTTCGAACGTTCGTCCGGTCCCGGCCTCGCTCGATGCTCGGTCAGTGGCAGAAAGTTCTTGATATTGAGTGATTTACTGAGCCATCCCAGGTTGCCGCGAGCCGACCAAACGTCATCGATGATCCGCACCCGCTTCGCTCCGAGCCCCACCGGCTTTCTGCATCTTGGCAACATCCGTTCGGCGCTCTTCCCCTGGGCCTTCGCCCGCCACCATGGCGGAGTCTTCATCCTGCGCATCGAGGACACCGACCAGGAGCGCTCGACTCCCGAAGCCACACAGGCGATCGTCGACGCGATGCACTGGCTCGGCCTCGATTACGACGAGGGTCCGTACTATCAGATGGAGCGTCTCGATCGATACCGCGAAGCGGCGGCCGAGCTCGTCGCGCGCGGCCTCGCCTACCGTTGCTACACGACCCCGGCCGAGCTCGACGAGCTGCGCGCGGCGCAGATCGCGCGCGGCGAGAAGCCGCGCTACGACGGACGCTGGCGGCCCGAGCGCGCGCGCGGCATGACGCCGCCTCCGGGCGTCGCTCCGGTGCTTCGCTTCCGCAACCCCGACGACGGCGCAGTGCGCTGGACCGATGCGGTGAAGGGGCCGATCGAGATCGCCAACGCCGAGCTCGACGACCTCGTCATCGTCCGTGCCGACGGCTCGCCGACCTACAACTTCTGCGTCGTCGTCGACGACCGCGACATGCGCATCAGCCACGTGATCCGCGGTGACGACCACGTCAACAACACACCGCGCCAGATCAACATCATGCAGGCACTCGGCGCGGAGCCGCCGGTGTACGCCCACCTGCCGACCGTGCTCACCCCCGACGGCGAGAAGCTCTCGAAGCGGCACGGCGCGCGCGGCGTGCTGCAGTATCGCGACGACGGCTATTTGCCGGAGGCCGTCGTCAACTATCTCGCGCGCCTCGGCTGGGCGCACGGCGACGCCGAAGTATTCAGCACCGACCAGTTCGTCGCGTGGTTCGACCTCGCCGGGCTCACCCCGTCGCCGGGGCGCTTCGACCCCGCCAAGCTCGAATGGCTGAACCACGAGCACCTGAAGCGCATGGATGGTGTGACGATCGCGCCGCGGCTCGAGCCGTTTCTCGCGCGCGCCGGCATCGATAGCGCCGGCGGTCCGCCGCTCGCACGCGTCGCCGAGCTCCTGAAGGAGCGCACGCCGACGCTGGTCGCGATGGCGGAGGCGGCCGCATGCTTCTACCGGCCGGTCGTCGTCGATGCCGGCCTCCTCGCCGTGCAGCTCGATGCCGCGAACCGGCCGGCGCTCGGCGAGCTCCTGGCCGAGTTCGGGAAGCTCACCTGGTCGCGCGAAGCGATCGGCGCCGCACTGAAGAGCGCAGCGGCGCGCCATGGGCTGAAACCGGGGCGCGTGATGATGCCGCTGCGCGTCGCGGTCGCCGGCACCACGGCGACGCCGGCGATCGATGCGGTGCTCGAATTGCTGGGGCGCGATGCGACGCGTGCGCGGCTGGAGGCCGCGCTCGCGACGCAGTGAGCGGCGCAGTCGTCGTCGTCGTCGTCGAGGTAGCCACTGGCACAGTCGCAGTTGCCTTCGTCGTCGTAGTCTGCTTGGTCGCGCGGGTGTGTTCCGGTAAAATACGCATTTCCGGAACTGGCCACTCATGACCAAGTTCGTGTTCGTGACCGGAGGCGTCGTCTCCTCACTGGGGAAGGGCATCGCCGCCGCGTCGCTCGCCGCGATCCTCACGTCGCGCGGCATCCGCGTCACCAATCTCAAGCTCGACCCCTACATCAACGTCGATCCGGGCACGATGTCGCCGTTCCAGCACGGCGAGGTGTTCGTGACCGACGACGGCGCCGAGACCGACCTCGATCTCGGCCACTACGAGCGCTTCACCGACGTCCGCATGGCGAAGCGCAACAACTTCACCACCGGCCAGATTTACGAGAGCGTGATCCGCAAGGAGCGCCGCGGCGACTACCTCGGCGGCACCGTCCAGGTGATTCCGCACATCACCGACGAGATCAAGGCGTGGATCCAGGCGGGCGCGAAGATCGACGGTCGCGACGCCGAGGTCGCGGTGGTCGAGGTCGGCGGCACCGTCGGCGACATCGAGTCGTTGCCGTTCCTCGAAGCGATCCGCCAGCTCGGCATCACGCTCGGCCGCGACAACGTCTGCTACATCCACCTGACGCTGGTCCCGTTCATCCCGACCGCGGGCGAGATGAAGACCAAGCCGACGCAGCACTCGGTAAAGGAGCTGCGCGAGATCGGCATCCAGCCCGACGTCGTGCTGTGCCGCGCCGACCGGCCGATTCCCGACGGCGACCGGCGCAAGATCTCGCTGTTCACCAACGTCACGCCCGACGCCGTCATTCCGGCGCTCGACACCGATTCGATCTACAAGATTCCTGGCGCCCTGTGCGCGGAAGGGCTCGACGTCATCGTCTGCAGGAAGCTCGGCATAGAAGCACCGCCGGCGGATCTCTCGCAATGGCAGCGACTCGTTGCCGCGCTCGAGCACCCCGAGAGGAGCGTCGACATCGCGATGGTCGGCAAGTACGTCGACCTCACCGAGTCGTACAAGTCGCTCTCGGAGGCGCTGATCCACGCCGGCATCCATACGCGGTCGCGCGTGCGTATCCACTACGTCGACTCGGAGACGATCGAGCGCGACGGCATCGATGCGCTCACCGGCATGCACGCGATCCTCGTTCCCGGCGGCTTCGGCAAGCGCGGAGTCGAGGGCAAGATCGCTGCGATCCGTTACGCGCGCGAGAACGGCATTCCGTACCTCGGCATCTGCCTCGGGATGCAGCTTGCGGTGATCGAGTATGCGCGCCACAAAGCCGGGCTCATTGATGCGAACAGCACCGAGTTCGACCCGGCGACGCCGCATCCAGTCGTCGCGCTGATCACCGAGTGGCAGAACCGCGACGGCAGCATCGAGCGCCGCGACGCCGCCTCGAACCTCGGCGGAACGATGCGTCTCGGCGCGCAGCCCTGCGACGTCGTGCCAGGCTCGCTCGCCCATCGCATCTATGCTGCCGACCGGGTCGCCGAGCGCCACCGCCATCGCTACGAGGTCAACAACCATTACCTGCCGCGCATCGAGGCGGCCGGCCTTAAGGTCGGCGCGTGGGCGAAGAGCGCGAGTGCGGGAGACCTCTGCGAGATGATCGAGCTGCCGCAGCACCCGTGGTTCTTCGGCTGCCAGTTTCACCCCGAATTCACGTCCAACCCGCGCCGCGGGCATCCGCTGTTCGTGAGCTTCGTCAACGCTGCGATCGAGCATTCGCAGCGCGCCGAAGCCGGGCGCGGGGCTCCGGTGGAAAAACTCCTCGCTTCGGCGTGAGGCATGACGCCGGGCACGACGACATCGTTTCCCCGATGAACCTCTGCGGCTACGAGGTCGGGCTCGACCGGCCGCTGTTCGTGATCGCGGGGCCGTGCGTCGTCGAGTCGAGGCAGCTCCAGGTCGACGTCGCCGGCGAGCTGAAGGCGATCTGCGCCGATCTCGAGCTCCCGTTCATCTTCAAGTCGTCGTACGACAAGGCGAACCGGAGCTCGGCCGCGTCGTACCGCGGGCCCGGGATCGAGGCGGGGCTGCACGTTCTCGCCGAGGTGCGCCGGCACGTCTCGGTCCCGGTGCTGACCGATGTACATCGCGAGGACGAGATTGCCGCCGCGGCCGCGGTCGTCGACGTGCTGCAGACGCCGGCCTTTCTCGTCCGGCAGACCGATTTCATTCAGGCCGTCGCCGCCGCCGGCAAGCCGGTCAACATCAAGAAGGGGCAGTTTCTCGCTCCCGAGGACATGCTGCAGGTCGTCGCGAAAGCACGCGCGGCGGGCGGCGAGGGTCACATCATGGTGTGCGAGCGCGGCGCTTCGTTCGGCTATCACAACCTCGTCGCCGACATGCGCTCGCTCGCGATCATGCGCGCGACCGGTTGCCCGGTCGTGTTCGACGCGACGCATTCGGTCCAGCTTCCCGGCGGACGCGGAACGTCGTCCGGCGGGCAGCGTGAGTTCGTGCCGGTGCTCGCGCGCGCGGCGGTCGCCGCGGGGGTTGCCGGCATTTTCATGGAGACGCATCCGGATCCCGACAAGGCGCTGTCGGACGGTCCGAACGCGTGGCCGCTCGCGCTGATGCGCGAGCTTCTCGAAACGCTGAAGGAGCTCGATGCGAAGGTCAAGCAGGCGGGCTTTCCGGAATCGCGGCTGATGGCTGCTTCGCACCCGGCCACCGCCTGACCCTCGCTCGCCGCTCCTCGATCCTCACTCCTCACTCCTCGATCCCCGCTCCTCGATCCCCAATCCTCACTCCTCCATCCTCTATCCTCGATCCCATCATGTCCTCCATCGTCGACGTCGTCGCCCGCGAAATTCTCGATTCCCGCGGCAATCCCACCGTCGAAGCCGACGTCGTGCTCGAATCCGGCGTGTCCGGCCGCGCGGCCGTGCCATCGGGCGCGTCGACCGGCTCGCGCGAGGCGGTCGAGCTTCGCGACGGCGACACGGCGCGCTATGGCGGCAAGGGTGTCGCGCGCGCGGTCGAGCACGTCAATACCGAGATCTGCGAGGCAGTGCTCGGCCTCGACGCGACCGAGCAGGGACTGGTCGACCGCACGCTGATCGATCTCGACGGCACCGACAACAAATCGCGTCTCGGCGCCAATGCGATCCTCGCCGTCTCCTGCGCGGTCGCGAAGGCCGCGGCCGACGAGTGCTCGCTGCCCCTCTATCGCTACCTTGGTGGCGCGGGCGAGATGCAGCTCCCGGTGCCGCTGATGAACGTGATCAACGGCGGCGCGCATGCGAACAACCGCATCGACATGCAGGAGTTCATGCTGGTGCCGCTCGGCGCGCCGACGTTCCGTGAGGCGCTGCGCTACGGCGCCGAAGTGTTCCACGCGCTGAAGAAGCTGATCGACGGACGCGGGATGCCGACGACGGTCGGCGACGAGGGTGGCTTTGCGCCGAACCTGCAGTCGAACGAGGCGGCGCTCCAGCTCCTCGTCGAGGCGATCGAGAAGGCCGGCTACCAGCCCGGCGCCGACATCGCGCTCGCGATCGACTGCGCGGCGAGCGAGTTCTACCGCGACGGCGCCTACCGACTCGAAGCAGAGAACCGTGCACTCGGCTCGAAGGAGCTCACCGAGGTGCTCGCCGGGTGGTGCGATCGCTACCCGATCGTCAGCATCGAGGACGGCATGGCCGAGGACGACTGGGACGGCTGGAAGCACCTCACCGAGCGTCTCGGCAGAAAGGTCCAGCTTGTCGGCGACGACGTCTTCGTCACCAACACGAAGATCCTGAAGGAAGGCATCGCGCGCGGCGTCGCGAACTCGATCCTGATCAAGATCAACCAGATCGGCACGCTGTCGGAGACCTTCGCGGCGATCACGATGGCGACCCGCGCCGGCTACACGTCGGTCGTCTCGCATCGCTCGGGCGAGACCGAGGATTCGATGATCGCGGATATTGCCGTCGGCACCAACGCGGGTCAGATCAAGACCGGCTCGCTGTCGCGCTCCGACCGGATCGCGAAGTACAACCAGCTGCTGCGCATCGAAGAGGATCTCGGCGACGCCGCGACGTTCCCGGGGCGCGCGGCGTTCTTCAACCTCCGCTGAGACGCCATCGTGCGTGCACCGGTCGCGCACCCGATCGCCTGAGCCGAAGTCATGCGCTGGCTCGCCCTCGTCCTGCTGGCACTCATCGTCGCGCTGCAGTACCCGATGTGGCTCGGCAAGGGCGGCTGGCTGCAGGTCCGCGCCTACGATCGCCAGGTCGTAGAGGCGCAGGAGGCGAACGCGAAGCTCGCGGCGCGCAACGCTGCGCTCGATGCCGACGTACGCGACCTCAAGACCGGTTACGAGGCGATCGAAGAGCGTGCGCGTGCCGAGCTCGGCATGATCCGCCACGACGAGGTGTTCTTTCAGCTTCAGCAGGGCGCAACGCCCGCGAAGGCCACGCCACCGCGCGCACAGCCCGCACAGCCCGCATGCAGCGGATCGAAAGCCGGCACAACCCGCGGCTGCGCGAGCTCGCGCGACTGATCGCGTCGTCGCGCGAGCGCCGCAAGTCGCGCCGCTGCGTGCTCGAGGGCGCGCATCTCGTCGAGGTCTACTGCGACCGCTACGGTCCGCCCGAGTCGATGGTTGTCGTCGGCGAGCTCGCCGCGCGCCCCGACCTTGCGGCGCTCGTCGCGCGCGTCCCGCGCGCACGAACGCTCGTCGTGCCGCGCCACCTCTTCGCCGAGCTGGCTTCGCTCCCCGACGACGTCGGTGTGCTCGCCGTGGTGCCGGTCCCCGAGGTCATCGCCGCGGCCGACAGCGACGCGTGCTTCCTCCTGCTCGAAGAGGTGCAGGATCCCGGCAACGTCGGCACGTTGCTTCGCACCGCCGCCGCAGCCGGCGTCGACCGCGTCGTCCTTTCGTCCGGCTGTGCCTTCGCGTGGGCGCCGCGGGCGTTGCGCGCCGGGCAGGGCGCGCAGTTCCTGACGCGGATCGACGAAGAAGCCGATCTTCCTGCCTGGTGCGATCGCTTCGGCGCGCGAGGCGGGCGCATCGCCGCGACGGTGGCAAGGGGTGGCGTCGCGCCGTGGGACGCCGATCTTAGCGGGCGAGTCGCGATCGCGATCGGCAACGAAGGAAGCGGCCTCTCACCCGATCTCGTTGCCCGTGCTGCCGTTCGCGTGACCATTCCGCTGGCGCCGGGCAGTGAATCGCTCAACGCTGCCGCAGCCGCGGCCGTCGTGCTGTTCGAACGACGGCGGCAACTCGCATAAAACCGGGACGGACCACGTTTTTCGCGCGTAGACCGGCCGATCCTTTCAGAAGCTGTGCCGGGTCAGTCTCGCACGGTGCAGGATCGTCGTCGCGATCTCCTCGATCGATTTCAGCGTCGTGTCGAGGATCGGAATGCCGTGCTGCTGCATCAGGTGCTCGGCCTCGCGCACCTCCTGGCGGCAGTTCTCGAGCGTCGCGTAACGGCTGCCCGGTCGTCGCTCCTCGCGGATGTCGCGCAGGCGCTCGGCCTGGATCGTGAGGCCATACAGCCGCTCACGATACGGCACCACCGAGCCCGGCAGGCGGTGATCGGCGAAATCGTCCGGAGTGAGCGGAAAATTGGCGGCGCGCACGCCGAACTGCAGCGCGAGGTAGAGCGATGTCGGCGTCTTTCCGCAGCGCGAGACGCCGATCAGGATCACCTGCGCCTTGTCGAGATCGCGCGTCAGCGCGCCATCGTCGTGCGCCTGCGCGAAATTGATCGCCTCCATCCGCGCGAAATACTCGTGCCCATTGATCATGCTGTGCGAGCGCCCGGCGGCGTGCGAGCTCTTCGCGCCGAGCTCGGCTTCGAGCGGCTGGATGAACACCTGGAACATGTCGAGCGTGAACGCGTGGGCATCGCGGCGGATCATGTCGCTCGTCGCGTCGTCGACGATCGAGCTGAAGACGATCGGGTGGCGGCCCTCGGCTTCGGCGACGGCGTTGACCTGGCGCACCGCCTCGGCCGCGCGTTCGAGCGAGTCGACGAACGGGATGGTGACGCGGTCGAAGCGGATCGACTCGAACTGGGTGAGGAGGCTGTTGCCGAGCATCTCGGCCGTGATGCCGGTCCGGTCGGAGATGAAGAAGACGGTGCGCCGCGCGGGAGCTGCGCCGCCGCCTGCCGCGGACGCGGGAGCGGCCGAATCCTCGATCTCGCACTTCGACGGAAAATCGCGGTCGGATTTACGCACAGGCGGATTTTAGCAAGCTGGGTCGACGTGCGCCGGTGTCGGCCGACGGTCGTGCCGGGGACGAATGTCGGCGATTCCACCGAGTCCGGGGATTACGCACTTCGTTCCCTTAAAGCCGCCGCTTGTCGGCCTCGGTTGCCGTCGCGACAAAATCGCGCAAGCATATGCCAATGGTATAGACTGTCGGAAGCCGCGTGCAGGACTCGGTAGCTCGTGCGCGGCAGGAATCACGACTGAGGTCACAACTGAAGTCACAACTGAGCTGAGCGGAGTCTTCGAGTGAAGTTCTTCGACCGCGTGCTGAATCCGCGCGAAATCAGGCGGCGGCTCGGCATGAACCAGGAGCAGTTCTGGACGCAGATCGGCGTCACGCAAAGCGGCGGCTCGCGCTACGAAAGCGGACGCGAAATGCCGCGCCCGGTGAAGGAGCTCTTGCGACTCGTGCACGTCGAGCAGATCGACCTCTCGCAGGTGAAGCGAGTCGATTTCGAGATCATCAATTACCTCAAGGAAATGCATCCCGACCTCTACCGCAACCTGCGCCGCGCCGCGCGCGGGCGCGGCGGCGCAGGGGTGCTGACCGGCCTCGACGATCTCGCGGCGCCGGCGACGACCGACGAGGCCGGGCCCGCGACCGCGTCGCGACACGACGCCGGCCTCGCTACAGCGACCAGCGGCGAAACGCGCGGCGACTAGAGTCACCGCGTCACGAATCCCCGAGCGGGTAAAATCACGCGCAGCATGCGCTCGCGCGTGCGTTTTCGCACTCACTTCCGGGGCTCGCCTTGATCCAATCTACCCGTGTCGTTCCGCTCGATCAGCTGCGCATGCGCGACCTCGAGCGCGTCGGCGGCAAGAATGCGTCGCTTGGTGAAATGATCGGCGAGCTCGCCGGTGCGGGAATCCGCGTTCCCGGCGGCTTCGCCACCACCGCCGACGCTTACCGCGAGTTCCTCGCGCAGGACGATCTCGATCGTCGCATCGACGCGATGCTCGACACGCTCGACGTCGGTGACGTCGGCGCGCTCGCGGCGGCGGGAAGCGCGATCCGGCGCATGGTGCTCGACACAAAGCTGCCCAGCGCGCTCGTCACCGATGTGGAGGCGGCGTGGCGCGCGCTCGGCGAGCGAGCCGAGCGTCTGTCGTTCGCGGTCCGATCCTCGGCGACCGCCGAGGACCTGCCCGAGGCATCGTTCGCCGGGCAGCAGGAAACTTTCCTGAATGTCAAAGGGTTAGACGGTATTCTTCGGGCGATACATGATGTATTTGCGTCGCTCTTCAACGACCGCGCGATCGCCTATCGGAGCCATCATGGTTTCGCCCATCGCGACGTGGCGCTGTCCGCCGGCATCCAGCAGATGGTGCGGAGCGACCTCGCATCGTCCGGCGTGATGTTCACGCTCGACACCGAGTCGGGCTTCGAGCACGTCGTGTTCATCACCGCGTCGTATGGTCTCGGCGAAATGGTCGTGCAGGGCGCGGTCAATCCCGACGAGTTCTACGTCTACAAGCCGAACCTGGCGGCGGGCCGGCCGGCGCTCCTGCGCAAGACGGTCGGCACCAAGGCGTCGAGCATGGTCTTCGCCGACGACGGCGACGCGCGCGCGACGACGCGGGTGATCGATGTGGCCGAGGCCGACCGTGTGCGCTTTTCGATCAGCGATGCCGACGCCGAGGAGCTCGCGCGCTGCGCGCTCGCGATCGAGGCGCACTACGGCCGTCCGATGGACATCGAGTGGGCGAAGGACGGCGTCGACGGAAACATCTACATCCTGCAGGCGCGGCCGGAGACGGTGAAATCGCGCGACGACGCGTCCGCGCTGCGGCGTTATCGGCTGCGTACGCGCGGCGAAATGCTCGCCAGCGGCCGGGCGATCGGGCAGAAGATCGGCCGCGGCCCGGTGCGCGTCGTGAAGTCCGCGGCGGAGATGAATCGCGTGATGCCTGGAGACGTGCTCGTCGCCGACATGACCGATCCCGACTGGGAGCCGGTGATGAAGCGCGCGAGCGCGATCGTCACCAATCGCGGCGGGCGCACCTGCCATGCGGCGATCATCGCGCGCGAGCTCGGCATTCCCGCCGTCGTCGGATGCGGCAACGCGACGCAGATCCTGCAGGACAATCGACCGGTGACCGTGAGCTGCGCCGATGGCGATACCGGCCACGTCTACGCCGGGCTGCACGAGATCGACGTCGTCGACGTGGCGCTCGACCGCATGCCGACACCGCCAACGAAGATCATGATGAACGTCGGCAACCCCGAGCTCGCGTTCGCGTTCTGCCGCCTGCCCAACGCCGGCGTCGGCCTCGCGCGGCTCGAGTTCATCATCAATCGCACCGTCGGCATCCATCCGAAGGCGCTGATCGAGCTCGATCGGCAGTCGCCCGAGCTCAAGCGCGACATCGAGCGCCGGATTGCCGGTTACGCGTCGCCGACCGAGTTCTACGTCGCGAAGATCACCGAAGGGGTTGCGACGATCGCGGCGGCGTTCCATCCGAAGCCCGTGATCGTGCGCCTGTCCGACTTCAAGTCGAACGAGTACTCGAACCTGCTCGGCGGCTCGCGCTACGAGCCGCACGAAGAGAACCCGATGCTCGGCTTCCGCGGCACGTCGCGCTACATCGCTCCCGAGTTCTACGACTGCTTCGCGCTCGAATGCGAGGCGATGCGCCGTGTGCGCGACACGATGGGGTTCACCAACGTCGAGGTGATGGTCCCGTTCGTGCGCACGCTCGACGAGGCGGCGAAAGTCACCGCGCTCCTCGCGAAGAACGGCCTCGAGCGCGGGAAGAACGGGCTGCGCGTCATCATGATGTGCGAGATCCCGTCGAACGCGGTGCTCGCGCACCGCTTCCTCGATTACTTCGACGGCTTCTCGATCGGCTCCAACGACATGACGCAGCTCACGCTCGGCATCGACCGCGATGCCGGCGGCGCGATCGCGGCGACGTTTGACGAGCGCGACGACGCGGTGAAGGCGATGCTCGCGATGGCGATCGCCGCGTGCCGCGAGCGCGGCAAGTATTGCGGCATCTGCGGGCAGGGGCCGTCGGACCACCCCGACCTCGCGCAATGGCTGGTCGGGCAGGGCATCGAGAGCATGTCGCTCAATCCCGATACCGTCGTGTCGACGTGGATGCTGCTCTCCGGCGGCGCTGCGGCGACGCAGGCCGACGAGACGGTCGCG
>DASVGI010000148.1:0-4176 GCA_036379595.1 Casimicrobiaceae bacterium
CAGGCAAAAGGCAAGACCTGACCCCGCCTGATTACGGCAGCAGCAGCGTCGAGCCGACGGTCTGTCGCGCTTCGAGCGCGCGATGCGCTTCGACGGCTTCGGCGAGCGGCCAGGTCTGGCGGATGTCCGCGCGAATCTTCCCGGCGCGCACCATCGCGAAGAGCTCGCCCGCCATCGTCGTCAGCGCGCTGCGCGTCGCGGCATAGGTGAAGAGCGTCGGGCGCGTGACGTAGAGCGAGCCCTTGCGCGCGAGCAGGCCGAGATCGAACGGCGGGACGGGTCCCGACGACGCGCCGAAGTACACGAGCATCCCGCGCGGCGCGAGACAATCGAGCGAGCCTTCGAATGTGTCCCGGCCGATCGAATCGTAGACAACCGGAACGCCCTTGCCTCCCGTGATCTCGCGTACGCGGTCGACGAACTTTTCGCGGGTATAGACGACGGCATGGGCGCAGCCGTTCTCGCGCGCGAGCGCGGCCTTGGCGTCCGAGCCGACGGTGCCGATCAGCGCAACGCCGAGCGCACGCGCCCATTGGCAGGCGATCAGACCGACGCCCCCGGCCGCGGCGTGGAAGAGAATCGTCTCGCCGCCGTGCAGCACGAAGGTCTGCCGGAAAAGGTACTGCACCGTCAGCCCCTTCAACATCAGCGCGGCAGCGGCGCGGTCGTCGACGCCCTCGGGAAGGACCACCAGCTTGTCCGCCGCCATCACACGTTCGGTGCTGTAGGCGCCGACGCTGCTCGTGCAGTACGCGACACGGTCGCCGGGACGCACCCAGTCGACGCCCTCGCCGACCGCCTCGACGACGCCCGCGGCCTCGGTGCCGATCCCCGACGGCATCGTCAGCGGGTAGAGCCCGCTGCGGTGATAGGTGTCGAGATAGTTGACGCCGATCGCCGTGTGGCGCACACGCGCCTCGCCCGGGCCGGGATTGCCGACGGTCACCTCTTCGTAGCGCAGGACGTCGAGCCCGCCCTGGGAATGGATGCGGATCGCGTAGGCCATGCGCGTCACCTCGTGCGGATCATCACGACGCTATCGTAGCGCATCGCTACGCAGGCGACGCGCATCGCCACACACGCGACGCGCATTGCCACACACGCGACGCTGGATGCCGCCGGCTACTGGACGTATCGACTCGGACGCCGGGCAGGGGCACCTGGCAGACGACGCGCGCGAGCCCCATCCTGCGGCTCGCGCAGCACCTGGCGCAGCTTGCCGCTCGGCGCGTCGGCCTGCGGCGCACGCGAGTCGAGCTCGATCGTGACGGCGGACGCGCCATGCGCCGCGAGGTAGCGCGCGAGCGCGTCGCGCGCCGCGGCAAAGGTCGCCGCACGCATACGCTCGTCGTCGCCGCAGAGGCGCAGCAGCAACCGGTCGGCCGCCGTCTGGACGAGCTGGAAGCGATGCATATGAATCGCGTCCTCGATCACGTCGACGAGCGCAAGCGACGCAAGCGCCACGGCCCGGCCATCCGCCAGCGGAACTTCGAGAACGTCGTCGCGCCGGCCCTCGACGCGAATCGCGGGGAGCGGATTGCCGCAGCGGCAGCGCTCGGGATTCACCGTGACCGAATCGCCGAGGTCGTAGCGGATCACCGGCTGGACGCGATTGGCGAGATTGGTGATCAGCACCGTGTGCGACGGCTCACCCGGACGGGCCGGGCGATAGTCGGCATCGACCGCCTCGACGAGAACCCAATCGGCATTGACGTGCAGCCAGTCGTCGGTGCAGCCGAAGGCGATGCTCATGCACTCGGAAGCGCCGTACTCGTTGACGACGGGACAGCCCCAGGCGCGCTCGAGCGCGCTGCGCACCGACGCCGGCAGCGACTCCCCGCCCGCCCACACGAGGCTGGGGTAGATGCGCAGCCGCCCCGCACGACGCTCGTCGGCGAGCAGCCGGAGCATCGCCGGATACGTGGCGAGATAGGCAGGTCCGAACGCGTTCAATTGCGCGACCAGATCCGGCAATGGCGCCGCGATCGAGAAGCTCCGCGCAGCGAGGCCCGGCATCGTGCGGCACGCGCGCTGCCACGACGCGATGCTCGCAAAATGCTCCGCGGTCGCGGCGACCAGCGCGGCGCGCCCACCCTTGACGAGGCCCGCGAAGCAATGCGATGCGAGATGGCCGGCACTCATCTGCACGGCGATCAATGCGTCGTAGACTTCGAGCGCCAGGTCACCCTGCACGAAGATGCCGCACTCGCCGGTGGTGCCCGAGCTCTGCCATACGACGTAGCGTTCGAGATAGCGCTGGCCGACGCGCGAAGGATCGGCGAGAAACGCATCGATATCCGTGCGGCGGACCGCGGTGTCGGTCACCCAGTCGTCGAACCGCCCCATGAGGTCGCGCTTGCGCGTGACCGGCAGCTCGTCGAGCGCAGGCGTCGCCGGAAGGCTCCGATAGAGCTCGCGCATGAGCGGCGAATGGCGTCGCGCATGCGCGACGAGCGCATCGAGGCGCAGGCGCGCCGCGTCGCGCAACACATCGGTCCCGGCGGTACGACCCCACCAGAGCTGCCAGACGCCGGGCCACCACGCGGCGAGGCGTTCGGCCGCGTGCGCGGGTGGGACCGGGAAGCGGAGCGCGTTCCCGGGTCCGACGGGGTCGTGATCGGTAACGACCATCCGGCGTCTGCGGCCCTAGCCCGCGGCCGCCCCCTCGTTGACGATACCGAGTTCGACCGGAACACGGACGTAGAAGATCCTGATCCCTTCGGCGCGGATCCGTTCGATCAAGCGGTTCGCCTCGTCGTCGGTGACCGCGAAATCGACCGCGACGGTGAGGTCGCCGGCGAGCTCGAAGAAATGCTCCTCGTGCACGACCCCGTGCCGGCCGAATCCGGCGATCGCCCGGAACGCCGAGCCGCCGTGGATGCCAAGCGCCTTCGCCTGCTCGAGCAGCCACTCGTAGAGCAGAACATGACGATACTTGTGATTCTCGTGCACGTAGAAGCGAAGAAGCGTTCCGCTCACGATGGCGATCCCCAGGCGAAGAGCGCGCGCATCGCCAGAATGCCGATGACCGTCATCAGCAGGGACCCCGCGACGTGGGCGGCGATACCGATCGTTCCCCACAGCCATTCGCGGCGCATCAGCAGCGTCGTCATCTCGCCCGAGAACGTCGAAAAGGTCGTGAGCCCGCCGAGGAAGCCTGTCATGACGAAGAGCCTCGCGTCAGGACCGAGAAGCGCGTGCCGCGCGACGAGCTCCATCGCGAAGCCCATCACGAGCCCGCCGCCGAGGTTCGCGGTCAGCGTGCCGAGCGGAAGCGTCGGAAAGAGCGGATTGAGCGCGAGACCGAGTGCCCAGCGGAGCCATGCCCCGACCGCCGCACCGACTCCGACGGCAAGGATCGAACTCCACCCAACCACGCATGTCCTCCCGCCGCGACGACGGCATCGGCATCGACCGCCGGGGCCACGATGAAGACATCGAGCCTGGTCACCCCGCTTGCCACCCCTGCGACGATTCTAGCCAACGACTCCACGGGTCACAAGCGACCGGACTATCATGAATTTCCGGCACTCGCCGCCGCGCGCGTGGTCAATCGCACTGTCAGCGTCATGGAGATCTGCCGATGCGCCTCACCCGGATCGGATACTTTGCCGATTTTTTCGTCTACCCGCTGCTGCTCGCGCTCCTGGCGTGGTACTCGCTGGATCGCGCGATCGTCGGTGAGCGGCTGACATGGGCCGCGGCGGCCGCAGCGGGGGTCGCGGCCTGGACGCTGATCGAGTACATCCTGCACCGCTACGTGCTGCACTGCGCCCCGGCGCTGCGCCAGATGCACGCGCAGCACCATGCCTCACCGACCGAATTGATCGGGACGCCGAGCTGGGTCAGCGTCCCGATCTTCGTCGGGCTCGTGCTGATCCCCCTCGTCCGCTCCACGCCGGAAAGCATCGCCTGCGGCGCGACGGCGGGGCTGATGCTGGGCTATCTCTGGTACGTCGCCGTCCACCACGCGACGCACCACGTCCGGGCGCGCCCCGGCACTTATCTCGGCACTTACCTCTATCGCGCCAAGCAGCGCCATGCGGTCCACCACCACTCGCAGCGACCGTGCAATTTTGGCGTCACCACGTCGCTGTGGGACCGCGTCTTCGGCACTACGAGTCCGCACGTGTAGCCTGACGCTGCAAGACCGGGACAATCTCCACTTCAGGAATC
>DASVGI010000149.1:0-25564 GCA_036379595.1 Casimicrobiaceae bacterium
CATCGTCGCGACGACCTGCGCCGGATCCTCGGCGTCGTCCTCGATCGCGAAGCCCAGCGAGCGCATCAGTGCCAGCATCGGCTCGTTCTGGCGCAGGACCACTCCCGACATGCGCGCAAATCCGCGGCGCTTCGCGCACTCGATCAGCTTGCGCATCAGGAGCGTCGCGATGCCGCGGTGCTGCCACGCGTCTCCGACGACAACGGCGAACTCGGCATTGCCGAGATCGGGGTTCGCCAGATACCGCGCCACCGCGACGAATGCCGGCGTGCCTCCCTCCTCGGCGCCGGTGACCGCAACGAGCGCGAGCTCGCGGTCGTAGTCGACCTGCGTGAAACGGGCAAGCATCGCCGGCGCAAGCTCGCCCATCCGGTAGAAGAAGCGGTAGTAGCGCGATTGCTCGGAGAGCCCCGCGACGAAGCTGCGCTCGAGCTCGGCATCCTCCGGGCGGATCGGCCGCAGCGTCAGGCGCGTGCCGTCGCGAAGGCTCAACTCCGAGATCAGCTCGACCGGGTACGGATGGATCGCCATGTGCGGATAACCGCGCTGCAGCCGGCGGCGCGGATCGACGCGCACGTCGACCCCGGCAACGAATGCGCGACCGCCGTCGATCAGCACCTGGTCGAGATCGACGGTTTCGACCCAGGGCAGTGCGCATACCAGCGCCGAGATCCGGATCAGGAGCTCGGTCAGCGCATCGCTCTCCGACGCATCGAGCCAGGCGGCGTCGGCGCCGGCGTCCGCCGCTTCCGTTTGATGGAGATCGTGCGACGATCCCGCGCGCCCGCCCGCTTCGGCGATCAGCGCGCGTGCGAGCCGCGCGTTGAGCGGCGGCAGCATCATCGCAGGCGCCGTGCTGCGCGGTGCATCCTTGCCGCTCTCGCGCGAGAGCGTGATCACCGGACCGAACGTCGGATCGCGGACGACACCGATCGAGACGGCGGTCGCATCGTGCCCGCGCGGCGCCTTGCGCACGACGACGCGGCCAGCCGAGACGTGGTCGCGCGGCTGCGCGCCGCGGGCGAGCGCGTGCCAGGTCCGCGCGAGCGACTGCCGGCTGCGGGCGATGCGCGCCTGCGGCGGGTCCGCGACGTCGAGCGAAAGCGCCACGGGATAGTGCATCGCCTTCGCCGCCGCCTCGGCCTCATCGAGCGACGACGCGCGAACGACCGGCGCGCCGATTCCGAACGCGGCGAGCACGACGAGCGCCTCGCCGATCGTGAGCCTGCGCCGCGCATCGCCGGCGAGTGCGGCGCGCAGGGCCTCCAGCGCGGCGAGGTCCGGCGGCTCGGGCTCCGGTTGCGGCGGCGGCACTTCGAGGAGCCACGCCTGGTTGCGCCGATAAGCAATCAGCCACGAAAGCGCTTCGACGACGTTCTCGGGCGTGAAGAAGTTCGGCACGCCGCCCGCGTCGAGCGCCGCGTGGACGTCGTCGCGATCGAGCGCGCCGAGCCAGGCGGCGAGCACCGGCTTGCGCTGCCCTTTCGCGACCGGGGCGAGCGCGCGCGCGGCATCGACGGCGAGCGAGCTCGGCCGCGGCACGTGCAGCGCAATGAGCGCGTCGATGCCCGGATCGTCGAGCGCGATCCGCGCAGCATCGGCGAGCGCTCCCGGGGTCGCATCGCCGCGAATGTCGACCGGATTGTTCCCCGCGGCATCGTCGGCGAGCGCCTGCCGCAACCGATCGACGGTCGCCGCGCTGAACGAGGGAACCAGCACGCCGCAATCGCTCGCACGGTCGGCAGCGAGCAGCGCGGGGCCGCGGCCGTTGGCGACGATCGCAACGCGATCGCCATGCGGGATCCTGCCGAGCGCGAGGATGCGCACTGCCGCGAAGAGCTGCGTGTAGGTCGTCACGCGCACGGTGCCCGAGCGCGTCATCGCCGCGCCGAACACTGCGTCGGGTGTGACCGCGGCGGGTGCTTCGAGCGAGCGGCCCGCCTTCAGCACGACCACCGGCTTCGTTCGCGCCGCCGCGCGCAGCGCCGAGAGAAACGTACGCGCGCCGTCGAGACGCTCGATGTAGAGCACGATGCCGTCGGTGCCCGGATCGAGCAGCAGGCAGTCGAGCAGATCGCCGAAGCCGACGTCACCGCCGAGACCGAGCGAGATCACCGACGAGAAGCCGATGCCGAGCGGCGTCGCGAAATCGAGCATCGCAGTCGCCACTGCGCCCGACTGCACGATGAGCGCGAGGCGTCCCGGCTGCGCGTCCGGCGCGCAGAACGTCGCGTTGAGGCCGATGCCGGGACGCACGATGCCGATCGCTCCCGGCCCCACGATGCGCACACCGCCGCGCCGCGCAGCGGTGACCACCTCGCGGACCCACTGCTGCTCGGCGCGTGCACTGCCGGGGGCGGGCATCGTCATCACGACTGCCGTGCGGATGCGCGCCTGCGCGGCGGCGTCGAGGACAGCGACCACGGCGTGTGGCGGCGTCGCGACGATCGCAAGGTCGACGGGCTTGCCGATGGCGCCGAGATCGGGCCAGCATTCGCGATCGCGGATGCGGCGATGACGCGGGTTCACCGGATGAATCGCGCCGCGATACCCGCCGCCGAGCAGATGATCGAGCACGACCGCGCCGAGGGATCCGGCGCGCTCCGACGCGCCGACGAGCGCGATCGATGCCGGCTCGATCAGCGGCCACAGGTAATGGTGCATGGCCAATGTTCGCGCCGGTACCGCTCGTATGGCAAGCGCCGCGCGCGTGGCAGGGAGTGGACGCTATAATCCGCGCGCCATCGACGCTCCACTCCGCTGCAACGTGCACGGGGCCCGCTGGCGTCGTGGCCGCAAGCCGCTGCGGGCCCTTAGCTCAGTCGGTCAGAGCAGACGACTCATAATCGTTTGGTCGCTGGTTCGATCCCAGCAGGGCCCACTCATCCATTCGCGCCGGGATCGAGGTCGAACAGGCTCGTCGCGACGAGCTCGAGCACGGCGATCCCCTCCTGGTTCTCGACGCGCCAGCGCCAGCGCAGGATGCCGAGCGTGGGCTTCTTCTCCGAGCAGCGTACGTCGAGCACCTCGGCGTGCAGCGTCAGCGAGTCGCCGGGGCGCACAGGCGCCAGCCACTTCAGATACTCGAGGCCCGGCGAGCCGAACGTCTCCGAGTCGTCGAGGATGCCGGTGACCGCGAGGCGCATCGCGATGCCGCAGGTCTGCCAGCCGCTCGCGATCAAGCCCTTCCACGGCCCGCGCTCGGCGCGCGCGGGGTCGGTGTGAAACCACTGCGGGTCCCAGGCGCGCGCGAACGTAAGGATCTCTTCCCTGGTGATCGGATACGGCCCGCGCACCAATATCTGCCCAACCTTGAATTCGTCGAATTTCATCGTCGGAATCGCCTCGAGAATCGTGCGAATTATCGTTCGTGCCGCTCGCGCAGCGCGACTGCGCGTGCGTACAGTGTGTCGCGTGGCGCACCGGTGAGCGTCGCTGCGACGTGCGCCGCGCGCGACGGCGGCAGCTCGTCGAGCAGCACCGACAGAACTTTGAGCGCGTCTTCGTCGAGGTGCTCCCGTCCGGCATCGTCGTCCGCGCTGCGATCCGGCGCATCGACGATCAGCACGAACTCGCCGCGCTGCCGATCGGCGTCGGCCGTGAGCCACTTCGCCGCATCGCCGAGCGCAAGCGAGGCGATCGACTCGAAGGCCTTGGTGAGCTCGCGTGCAATCGTGAGCCGCCGCGCGCCTCCAAGCGCTTGCGCGAGCCACGTCACGGTGGCCACGACGCGATGCGGCGCCTCGAAGAAGACCAGCGCCAGCGGCAGCTTCGCGCACGCGGCGATCAGCGCCACGCGCTCCTTGTCCCTCGGCGGAAGGAACCCGATGAACGCGAAGCGCGCCGCAGTGAGCCCGGCAACCGACACGGCTGCGGCAGTCGAGCTCGGGCCCGGGATCGGCACCACGCGGTGACCGGCGTCGAGCGCGGCGCGCACGAGACGCGCGCCCGGATCGCTGATCGCCGGCGTCCCGGCGTCGCTCACCATCGCGATGCTGCGGCCTGCGGCGAGCTCGCCGATGAGAGCCGGAACGCGCGCAGCCTCGTTGTGCTCGTGCAGCGCCCGCGCGCGCGTCGCGATGCCGTAGTGCGCGAGGAGCCCCGCAGTGACGCGCGTGTCCTCGGCGACGACGACGTCGGCGGTGCGCAGAATGTCGAGAGCGCGCAGACCGACGTCGCGCAGGTTACCGATCGGCGTGGCGACCACATATAATGACCCGGCCTCGGCGCGGAACACGATTGCATCGAGCTCACGCATCAACGGTTTCCGTGCCATGTCCCCGTCTCCCCGCACCTTCCCTCCTCGCTCCTTCACTCCTCGCTCCTTCACTCCCCGCACCTTCCCTCCTCGCTCCTTCACTCCTCGCTCCCGTCTGCTCCGCGCCGTGTCTCCCTGCATCCGAACCTTCGCCGCGCGACTCGCCCGGATGGCGATCATCGGCGTTCTCGGAGCCGGTGCATTCTCCTGTGCCGAGATCGGGCCCGCAACCCGCACGCCGGCATCGCCGCCGGGTGCGCGCGTCGAAGCCCCGGCAAACGAAGCTCCGACGCAGCCGTCCGGCGCACCGTCGGAGGCAAGCGGCGCTTCCGGTGAGCAGGGAGCAGCGGGCGCTTCGTCCGCCGGCGCTGCGTCGACCGGCACGCCCGCCACGGGTTCAGCCAACGTCGCCGTGCCGGAGGGTCCGCTGCCGCCGCCGGCAACGACCGACTCGATTGCGCTCGTGCTTCCGCTGGACGAGTCCGCATTCGCGCGCGCCGCTGCGGCCGTCCGCGACGGCTTTCTCGATTCCGCGCAACTCGCCGGCGCGAAGGAGCGCTGCATCGTCATCAGCTACGGCCCCGGCGGTGTGGTCCCGGCGTTTACGAACGCGCTCGCGCGTGGTGTTCGCGTCGCAGTCGGTCCGCTGGTGCGCAGCGATCTCGACACGCTCGCGGCATCGGGTGCGACGCTGCCATGGACCCTCGCGCTCAATCAGCGCGAGGACGGCGCAGCGCTGCCACAGGCGATCTTCACGTTCCCGCTTTCGGTCGACAGCGATGCGCGCCTCCTCGCCCGCCGCGCGCGCGCCGACGGCGTACGGAGCATCGACATCGTCGAAGGCACAACGCCGCTGATGCATCGGCTCGCGGCGGCGTTCGCCACCGCCTGGACGAGTCAGGGCGGCAGCGCGCCGGCGGACATCGCATTCGACGCGTCGCCGCAGGCGCTGACCGACCTGCGCGATGCATTCGCGAAATCGCCGCCCGACGCCGTGCTGCTCGCACTCAACAGCCACCATGCGTCGCTGGTGAAGCCGTTCCTCGGCACGGTCGCCGCCTACGCGAGCGGACTCGTCTTCGAGCGGCCGACGCTCGCCACCGCGCACGACCTCGACGGCATCCGCGTTGCCGAGATTCCCTGGCTCCTGACGCCCGACGCGCCGCGCTTCGCGGCGCTGACGCCGCGCGACACCGACAGCGACGCGCTCGAACGCCTCTACGCGTTCGGCTTCGATGCATTCCGCATTGCGGTGACGTTTCGCGACGGGCCGCCGGCGAGCTTCGAGCTCGACGGCGCGACCGGGCACATCACGCTCGAGCCCGGGCGGCACTTCGTGCGCGAGGCGGCGCTCGGCGTCTATCGTGACGGTCAGCTCGTCCCGCTCGAAGCTTCACCCTGATCGCGCGTCCGCCGGCGCACGCGCGGAGGCGCTCGCCGCGGACCACCTGCGCGCACGCGGGCTCGCGATCGTCGCGCGCAATTACCGCACGCGCTTCGGCGAAATCGACCTCGTCGCGCGCGACGGCGCCGTGGTCGTATTCGTCGAGGTGCGCATGCGCCGCTCGGCGTCGTTCGGCGGGCCGCTCGCGAGCATCACGCAGGCGAAGCGCCGCCGCCTCGCCCTCGCGGCCCGCGGCTATCTGGCGATGCTCGGCCACGAGCCACCGTGCCGCTTCGACGCGATCGTGATGCGCGGCCTCGACGCGTCGACGATCGAATGGCATCGCGACGTGCTCGGATGAGCGACGCCAGCCCGGTATAATCGGCGCCCATGGCCGACCACGTCGAGCGGGTCCGCACGCACTTCGCCGACAGCGCGAAACTGAAGCAGGACGCCGCGGCGGAGCTCGCCGCGCCGATCGCGCGTGCGGCGGGCCTGATGACCGAGTGCCTGCTCGCCGACGGCAAGATTCTCGCCTGCGGCAATGGTGGATCGGCGGCCGATGCGCAGCACTTCGCGGCCGAGCTCGTCGGCCGCTTCGAGCGCGAGCGCCCCGAGCTTCCGGCGCTGTCGCTTGTCACCGACACGTCGCTCCTCACTGCGGTCGCCAACGATTATTCGTACGAACAGGTCTTCGCGAAGCAGGTGCGCGCGCTCGGAGCGCGCGGCGACGTCCTCCTCGCCATCTCGACCTCGGGCAACTCGCCCAACGTGATCGCGGCGGTCGACGCGGCGCACCAGCGCGAGATGCACGTCGTGGCGCTGACCGGCAAGGGCGGAGGGCGCATCGGCGAACTTCTCGGCGCCGAGGACGTCCATCTGTGCGTCCCACACGCGCGCACCATGCGCATCCAGGAAGTTCACCTCCTCGCCATTCACTGCCTTTGCGATCTCATCGACGCCACCCTGCTCGGAGACGAAGCATGAACCGAAGACTGCTGTTTGCGCTGTTTGCCGGAATCGCCGCCGGCGCCACCCTTCTCGCCGGCTGCGCGCCGGTGCTGGTCGCGGGTGCCGTCGGAGGAACCGCGCTCGTCGCGACCGACCGCCGCTCGGCGGGCGCCCAGGTCGACGACGAGTCGATCGAGCTCAAGATCGCCAACAACATCGGCACTGGCTTCGGCGACCAGGTTCACGTCAACGTGACGAGCTACAACGGCGTCGTGTTGCTCACCGGCGAGGTGCCGACGCAGGACACGCTGAACTCGATCGTCGAGATCGCGCGGAAGACTCCGAAGGTCCGCACAGTCCACAACGAGCTCCTGATCGGTCCGGTGTCGAGCATCGGCTCGCGCAGCAACGACAGCTACATCACCGCCAAGGTGAAGTCGCGCTTCGTCGAAGCCAACAAGTTCGCGGCAACCCGAGTCAAGGTGGTGACGGAGCGTCAGGTCGTCTACCTGATGGGGCTCGTCACGCACGCCGAGGCCGACGCCGCCACCCAGATCGCCTCGTCGACGTCGGGCGTGACGCGCGTCGTCAAGGTATTCGAATACATCGATTGAGCGGCGCCACCGAGCATCCGGACACCGCGCGCGCCGACCCGATGCTCGCGAGCGTCGCAGGCGCCGATCCGACGCTGACGCGCGTCGCTGGCGCCGATGACGCGCTTGTGCGCATCGCCGCGCTGCCGCGCCCGCTGGTGTTCACCAACGGCGTGTTCGACATCCTGCACCGCGGACACGTGGCATGCCTCGAAGAGGCGAGGAGCCTCGGTGCATCGCTGGTGGTCGCGGTGAACACCGACGCGTCGGTGCGGCGTCTCGGCAAAGGCGCCGACCGGCCGGTGAACACAGAGGAAGACCGGATGGCGGTGCTCGCCGCGCTTCGCTGCGTCGACCTCGTGGTTCCGTTCGACGCCGACACGCCGCTCGCGCTCATTCTCGCCGTGATGCCCGACGTCCTCGTCAAGGGCGGCGACTACGATGTTGCGACGACGGTGGGTGCTGCCGAGGTGATCGCCCACGGTGGGCGGTTCGTCGCCATTCCGTTCCGCTTCGCGCGCTCGACCTCCGCACTCCTCGCCCGCATTCGCCGCTGATCACGCGCATCCGCTGCTGATCACCCGCATCCGCCGCTGATCACCTATCCGGCGGCGCCACGGGATCGAAGCGCCATCGCACCGGGTGCCAGCCGAGGTAGAGCCACGGCAACGCGGTCGACTGGTTGTCGGTTGCGTGCAGCACCGCCCCGTCGCGCGCGACGATCGCGCCGTCGACGCGGTTGCCGCTGACTTCAGCCGCGGTCTCGGGGTAGCGCGCGACGATCCCCCCGGTGTCGATCAGCGTATTGCCGGCGATGCGGCTCGCGGCCGCGCGGTTGAGGTAGATGCCGTCGTCCGAGCACGAAGCGATCGTGTTCGACTCGATTGCACTTCCTTCCTGCTCGACGATGCAGCGTCGATCGCGGCAGAACGCCGCGCCGGTGCCGCCGTCGCCGAGCGACAGCCCGACGCGCTGTCCCCCCTCGCCGCGCAGTCGCTCCTCGCAGACGACGACGTTGCCGACGAAGCGGTTGTCGGCTCCACCACCCTTCGCGAATGCGCCGACGCTGATGCGGTCACCCTCCGCCTTCACGAAATCGGCAATGCGATTGCCGCGGATACGCCAGCCGCTCGCCGCGACGAGGTCGATCGGCGCGACCGGGTTGGCGGTCCGGCGCGGGGCCGTGTCGGCAATCACGTTGCTTTCGATGCGCCCGTCGTCCGGGAATGCGCCGTCGCTCGCGTTGATCTTGAACTGCGCATTGAAGTCGAGGATCGTGTTACCGCGAGCGACGAAGTGCGTCGCACGCCCGACGACGTGGAAGGCGTGCTCGCAGCTCGAGTGGTCGGTACAGACGCCGCGGATCAGCAGATTCTCGAACGTCCAGTCGGGCGCCGACACGAGGAAGCCTTCGGTGAGATCGAAGTCGAGCGTGACCGTGCCCGGCGCGGCGGCACGCACGGTGATCGGCGCATCGTCGCGCCCCGCGCGCGACACTTCGATGTAGCTGCCGCGGAATCGGTATTGGCCCGGCGCGAAGGTGATGACGTCGCCGGGCTCGGCGCGGGCGATCGCGTCGCGCGCATCGCGCGCGGTCGCGACGACGATCTCGCGCGCTGCGTGTACCGCCGTAGCGTTTGCCGCCGCATGGTCACTGGCGATGAACGCCGGGCGCAGCGCCGCGAGATCGAACCCGGAATCGCCGCGATCGAGCGCGACGAGCGTCTTCGCCGCGAGCCGCGCCGCGCCGACGATCAGCGCGTCGTGCCCCGCCGCGCGGCGCTCGAGCCACGGCGCCAGACGGCGCGGCGGCACGCCGACCGCGTCAATCGTCGCCACCCACGCGACGAGCAGCGCTGCGGTGACGACCGGAACAAGAAACGCGCGACGAGCGAAAAACGTGGTACGTCCCGGTTTTTCGCTAATGGCTGTACCGATCGAGGAACTGATGGATGATCCCGCGCTCGGCGTTCTCGATCGAAGCGTCGAGGGTCCGGTCCTCGGGAGCGTGCTGCTTTGCCTTCCGGAATGCGTTGAGCGCCTCCTGGTAATGTCCGAGCCCCTGCTCGGCATCGCCGAGGCAGCGCCACGCCTCCGGGTTGGCGAGATCGAGGTCCGCCCACGCGCGGCACAGCTCGGCGGCACGCGGATAATCGCGCGCGGCGAGCATCTGCGGGCCGTCCGCCTTCAGCGCGACGACGCGTGCGCGGCGCGCTGCCAGCATCGCTTCGAAGCCGTCGTCGCCGACACTCGGCGATGCCGTGGCCACGCTGACTTCGCGCTGCGCCTGCACCGGCACCGGTGCACCGGGCCGCGACGTCGCGGCAAGCGCTCTCGTTCCGGCGTGCGACGGGAACAACGCTTCGACCGCGCGCCCGCTGCCGTCGAGCACCCGCATGAACGTGGAAAGCGACGGCAGCGATCCCGCGATCGTCGTGCGCGTCCAGCCGATCGTGTCCGCGGTCGGCTGATGCCAGGCGATGCCGTAGAGCCACGCCATCGCCGCGATCCCGCACACGCCGGTAATCGAGTTGAGAACGCCGGCAGGTCCGTGCGTGACGAGGCAGTCGAGCGCGAAGTCCCAGTCGGTCTCCTGATTCTCGGCGAGCTTCTCGTAGGCGATCGCCACCAGGATCGGCGCCACGAGCGGAAAGCCGCAGCCCACGCCTTCGATCCATACGCGCAGCGCGCGTCGCAACCCGCGCGCGAGCTGCGCGCGCGTGTCGAGGCGCGCATAGGCATCGGAGATCGAGAGCTGCAGATAGATGCCGAACAGCCACTTGCCCGGCGTCGTCCCCACCGCCGCGACGAGCAGCGCTTCGAGCGGAACCCAGCTGAGCGAGATCAGCGACGGCGCGATCAGCGGATGCGCGAGCCAGTACGCGGTCTTCGCGCTGACCGCGCCGGTCGCGCGAAGCTGGGTCAGGAGCAGCGCCAGCATCAATCCCCACAGCGCATAGTCGAAGAGCCGCGCGGCGAGGCGATGCCACGGCCGCGGCTCGCTCGTCCGCCCCGCCTTGGCACGCTCGAGCTCGGCCATGCGCAACTGGAAGATCCACGACGCGTCTTCCTGCGGCTGATTGGTGCCGAGGAACACGCTGCGCTCGCGGCGCCAGTTGAGGATCGCGAGATCGGTCTGCGGCACGAGGCCCGAGCGCGCAATCGAATGCCGCCGGCGCAGCTTGACGATCCCGTGTACGGCGGCGTAGACGCCGACGAGGACCAGCAGCGTTGCCGTCAGCCATCCGAGCACCTCGCGCCCGACGACGACCGCGTCCGGGGGCGTGACGAGAATCACCGCGGCGACGATGAACGCGGCGAATGCGCCGCAGAGGCCGATCGTCACCCACGGCGAGTGGACGAACGGCGCGACGCGCTGCGTGAGTCCGGGGTGGTGCATCGGCGGCTCGTCGGGCGCGGCTCCCGGCAGACCGGTGTCGAGCGGATCCTCGACGGCGGTCTCGCCCGGTGCGCTCACCGTCCCGACTTCGGTGTAGGCGTCGTCGCCGAGCAGGAGCTCGCGCCCGCCGGTGCGCTCGCCGAGGACTTCGGATTCAGCCGAGCCGGCGAGGTCGTGGTCGTAGCGCTGGCGGCGGTCGTGGTCGCCGAGGATCCGGCTCGCGTGGTTGATGAAGCGCAGCGCCTCCTCGACGTTGCCCTGGCCGTCGCGCGTCTTCGCGTAATACTTGCGGATGAGCCCGCGCAGCGCGGCGCGAACGTCTTCGTCGGACGAAGTCGGGGCGATGCCGAGCGCGTCGTACAGCGTGGCCTTCATGCGGTGCGGCGAAATCCCCGGATATATGCCGTTGGAATCTTGCGTCAGATGCCGCTGCCTGGCAATCGAGCAGACGCCAGACGGCGGCTCCGGTGCAATAACCAGTCCACCGCGTGCAAGAAACGCGCCACCGCCATAGAGCAACGCGCCGCCCATGCGAGCGGCGCGGCCGAACCGGAACCGCTATTCGGACCTGGTGCTCTCGCCGGACTTCGTGCTCTCGCCGGACCTGGTGCTGTCGCGCGCGGCAAGCTTCTCGCGAATGCGCGCCGACTTGCCCGACCGTTCGCGCAGGTAGTAGAGCTTCGCCCTCCGGACGTCGCCCTTGCGCTTCACTTCGATCGACGCGATCAGCGGCGAATACGTCTGGAAGGTGCGCTCGACGCCTTCACCGCTCGACATCTTGCGCACGGTGAACGACGAGTTGAGTCCGCGGTTACGTCTGGCGATCACGACGCCCTCGTAGGCCTGGACGCGCTTGCGCTCACCCTCGACCACGTTGACGTTGACGATCACGGTGTCGCCCGGAGCGAAGTCGGGGATCGACTTTCCGAGCCGCGCGATTTCCTCGCGCTCGAGCGTTTCGATGACGTTCATTGCACACGTTCCTTTCGTGGCCGCATCGGCGGCACTTGGCGTGCAGAGCAGGGCGCCCCCTGATGCGCGATCCTTTTCGTTATCGTCCTTCGTTCCCGACCAGTTGCCGCTCCTCGCCCGTCAACGGCCGATGGTGCAGCAGATCGGGCCTGCGCCTTGCGGTTCGAATGACCGCCTCGGCCTGCCTCCACCGCCTGATGGCGGCATGATCTCCGGACAGCAGCACTCCGGGGACCGCAACCTCGCGCCAGACTTCTGGGCGCGTGTAGTGCGGACAGTCGAGGCGCCCGTCGACGAACGAATCCTGCACCGCGGACTCGGCGTCGTTCAGTACGCCCGGCTGTTGCCTGACGACCGCGTCGATCAGGAGGAGCGCCGGCAACTCACCTCCCGAGACGACGAAGTCTCCGATCGACACTTCCTCGTCGACTTCGCGGTCGATCAGCCGCTGGTCGATGCCTTCGTAACGCCCGGCGAGCAGGATGAAGCCGCGTGGCTCGCTGCGCGAGAGCTCGATCACCTTCGCGTGCGTAAGCGGTGCGCCCGCAGGCGAAAGATACAGCGTGCGCGGCGTCGCGACGCCGGCTTGGGCCTGCGCCGCCCGCGCTGCCGCGAGTGAGCGCTCGAGCGGCTCGGCGAGCATCACCATCCCCGGCCCTCCACCATAGGGTCGATCGTCGACGGTCCGGTGCGCGTCGTCGGTGAAATCGCGCGGATTCCATACGCCGAGCTGCCACACGCCGCGCTCGCGCGCGCGTCCGGTCACGCCGAAGCCGGCGGCGAACGTCACCAGCTCCGGAAACAGCGTCACGACGTCGATGCGCATTGTCCGAGACGTCGTCGACCGTCAGTAATCAGGCTGCCAGTCGACGTCGACCCGGCGCGCGTCGGCGTCCACCGCGAGAATGTATTGCGGCACCCACGGAATCAGCCGCTCGGCGCCGCCCTCGCCCGCCACTTCGACGAGCGGATGCGCACCGTTGTCGCGAAACGCCCGCACCGTCCCCAGCCTCAACCCCGCGCGAGTGACCACCGCCATGCCGATCAGATCGTGCCGGTACCACTGTCCGCTGCCGGCCGGCGGCAGGTCGGCGCGATCGACCCCGATCTCGGCGCCGCGCAGCGTCGCAGCCGCGTCGCGCGTCGCGGCATCGTCGATCTGCGCAATCACCTGATCGCCGGCGAAGCGCGCGCCGCGCAACCGGCACGGCTGCCAGGCGCCACCCGTCAGCTGGCGCCGCATCCACCAGCGCTTCGCGTCGAGCAGTACCGAAGGATCCGACGAGAGCGGCTTCACCCTCACCTCGCCGCGCACGCCGTGCGGTGCGCCGACGCGCGCCATCACGACCATCGAGCCGAGATCAGGCGGCGGGCGCCTCATTCGCCGGCGTGATCGCCGCAGCGCTCGTCGTGGCGCTCGCCGGTGCGGCTGCAGCCTCGCCGACTGCCGCCGCGGGTCGTGCCGTGCGCGTCTCGCCCCTGGCGGCGCGCTCGACCAGCATCGCCACGGTCTCCGAGAGCTTCGCACCGTGCTGCCGCCAGTAGCTCACGCGGTCCTGCGCGATGCGCAGGCCTTCCTCGTGCTCGGCCGCCATCGGGCTGTAGAACCCGACGCGCTCGATGAAGCGTCCATCGCGCCGGTTGCGCGAATCGGTGACGACGACGTTATAGAACGGCCGCTTCTTGGCGCCGCCGCGGGCCAGCCTGATGACAACCATGGGTCGGATCCTGGTACGGGCGGAAGCAGCCCGAAAAGAGGTTGATATTACTATGAAAAGGACGCTCCAGGCAAACCGGTCCGAGGCGCCAACCCGTCCGAGACGCCAGCCCGTCCGGGGCGCCACGCGGAGGCTCCATGTCCGATCGCAAACCGACGGGCAGCGCGATGCCGACGCGACGTTCGCGCTCGGCAATCTCGTGTTCCTGTTCTTCGTCACGCTGATCCCGCCGCTGACCACGCTCGTCGGCGACCATCCGCATCGCCCGCGCGCTGCGATCCTGTACGGCGCCAACCTGTTCTTTCTGCTGGTCTGCGCGACGGCGATGTGGCACCGCATCTGCCATCGCCTCGCCAACGATTCGCTTGCCGATCCGCTCGGCACCTGGCGGCTCGTGCGCGCGCGTTACGCGGGTGTGGTCGCGGTGGTCGTTGCCGGCGTCGTCGCCGCGCTGATCGAGCTCAGCGTGAGCGCGACGAGCGTCCACTCGCGCTGGATCTATCTGCTGCTGATCGGCCTCGGCATCGTCCGCCCGCCGGTCAAAGGCGTGCCGCGAGCGTGATCGTCAGCGCATCCCAGGCATCATGCTGCGCAGGCCGCGCAGCATCTTCTGCGGCCCTTTCGCGACCATCTTCATCATCTTCTGCGCCTGCTCGTACTGGTTCAGGAGCTGATTCACCTCCTGCACCGAGACCCCGGCACCGGCGGCGATGCGCCGCTTGCGCGAAGCCTTCAGGATCTCGGGCCGCGCGCGCTCCTGCGGCGTCATCGAGTCGATGATGCCTTCGAGGCGCGCGACGCGGCGCTCGTCGAGCGTCGCGCTCTGCGCCGCGCGCGCGAGCTCGGCAGGGAGCTTGTCGACGAGCGCCGAAAGCCCGCCCATCTTGCGCATCTGGCCGATCTGCGACTTGAAGTCGGCGAGGTCGAAGCCCTTGCCCGTCCTGGCCTTCTTCGCGAGCTTCTTCGCCTCTTCGAGGTCGACCGTGCGGTGCGCGTCCTCGATCAGCGACAAGACGTCGCCCATGCCGAGGATGCGCGTCGCCATCCGCTCGGGGTGGAACACCTCGAGCCCGTCGAGCTTCTCGGAGACGCCGCTGAACTTGATCGGGGCGCCGGTGACTTCGCGCACGGAGAGCGCGGCGCCGCCGCGCGCATCGCCGTCGAGCTTGGTCAGGATGATGCCGGTGAGCGGCAGCGCATCGCGGAACGCGCGCGCGGTGTTGACCGCGTCCTGGCCCTGCATCGAGTCGACGACGAAGAGCGTCTCGACCGGTGTCACCGCCGCGTGCAGCTCGGCGATCTCCTTCATCATCGCCTCGTCGACGGCGAGCCGGCCCGCGGTATCGACGATCAGCACATCGTGATAGTGGCGGCGCGCCCAGTCGACGGCAGCGCTGGCGATCGCGACCGGCGCCTCGCCCGCGGTCGACGGGAAGAAGTCGGCGCCGACCTGCTTCGCGAGCGTCTCGAGCTGCAGGATCGCGGCCGGCCGGTAGACGTCGGCCGAGACGAGCAGCACCTTCTTCTTCTGCGCGATCAGGAGCCGCGCGAGCTTGGCCGCGGTGGTGGTCTTGCCGGCGCCCTGCAGGCCGGCGAGCAGGATCACCGCCGGCGGCTGCACCGCGAGGTCGAGCGGAACCGCCGCGCCGCCCATCAGCGCGGTGAGCTCGCGGGCGACGACGCCGATCAGCGCCTGGCCGGGGGTGAGCGAGCCGACGACCTCGGTGCCGAGCGCCTTCTCGCGCAGGTCGGCGACGAAGCGCCGCACGACGGGCAGCGCGACGTCGGCTTCGAGAAGCGCCAGGCGCACCTCGTGCAGCGCGTCGGTGATGTTGGCTTCGGTCAGCCGCGCCTCGCCGCGCAGCGTCTTCACGACCCGCGCGAGGCGTCCGGTCAGCGTATCGAACATGCGGGAAAGCCCTGCGGGCACGCGGCGAAACGCGCCGCGCACGTAGGGTAAACTTGATTGCGGATGGTCATTCTACTGCACGTGGTCGTCGCAGCGCTCTACGCGGCTGCCGCGCTTGCGCTGTGGCCGGTCGGAGCGCCGCCGGCGCCGCGCCACCGCGACGCCGGGCGCGCGCTGCTCGCCGTCGCGCTCGTCGTCCACGCGGTGGCGACCTGGAACGCGGTGGTGCGCCCCGACGGCCTCGATCTCTCGTTCGTCAATGCGATGTCGCTCGTCGCCGGGCTCGCCGTGCTCGTCGCGTGGATCACCGGCATTCTGCGCACGCTTCCTGCGGTGATCCCCGTCGTGCTGCCGGTGACCGCCGCGTGCGCGCTGCTGCCGCCGATCGCGTCGTCGACGTTTCGCTTCTCCTATGCGGACGAGCCGTGGGCGGCGACGCACATCGCGGTCGCACTCGTCGGCTACGCGCTCCTCGCCGTCGTCGCGCTGCAGGCGCTCGTGATGACCGGGCTCGAGCGCAGGCTCCATCGCGCGATTCCCGACGCGGCGCGCGCGGCGGCGGCCCCGCTGCTCACCCTCGAGCGCTACCTCTTCCGGCTGATCGGCGCGGGCTTCGTGCTGCTGACGGCGACGCTCGCAAGCGGCATCCTGTTCTCCGAGCAGCTGTTCGGCAAGCCGTTCACGCTCTCGCAGAAGAACCTCTTCTCGGTGGCCGGCTGGCTCGTGTTCGCGGTGCTGCTGTTCGGCCGCTGGCGCTACGGCTGGCGCGGGCGCACCGCGCTGAAGTGGATTCTCGGCGGCAGCGTGCTGCTCGCCTTCGGCTACCTCGGGAGCAAATTCGTCGTCGCCGTCATCGGCAACGAGTCCGCATGGATGACATCCCGTTAGCGACGCTCGCGATCGCGCTCGCGATCCTGCTCGTGATGTCGGCGTTCTTCTCGATGGCCGAGACGGCGATGATGGCGGCCAATCGCTACCGGATGAAGCACCACGCGCAGCGCGGCGCGCGCGGCGCCCGGCTCGCGCTCGCGCTGCTCGCAAAGACCGATCGCCTGCTCGGCGTGATCCTGCTCGGCAACAACCTGATCAATGCGGCGTCGGCAATGCTGGCGACGATCATGACGGTGCGGCTCTTCGGCGAGGGGCGCTGGTCGCTGGCGCTCGGCACCGTCGCGGTGACGTTCCTGATCCTCGTCTTCTCCGAGATCACGCCGAAGGTCATCGGCGCCGCCTATGCCGACCGCCTCGCGCCGCTGGTGAGCTTCGCGCTCACGCCGCTCTTGCGCGTGACGCGCCCGATCGTCTGGTTCGTGAATCTCTTCGTCCACGCGGTGCTGAAGCTCGTCGGCTTCCGCCCGGCGACGCAGTCGTCGACGGCACTGTCGCAGGAGGAGCTGCGCTCGCTGGTGCTCGAAGGCGCGCAGTATTTCCGCGGCAAGCAGAAGACAATGCTCGCGAACCTGCTCGACCTCGAAGCGATCACCGTCGACGACGTGATGACGCCGCGCAGCCAGATCCACGCGCTCGATCTCTCGGAGAAGCCCGAGCTCCTGCGTCAGCAGCTCGCAACGTCGTATCACACTCGGATACCGGTCTACGACGGCAGCCTCGACAACATTGTCGGCATCCTCGCGGTGAAATCGCTGATTCACCTGATGAACGCCGGCGAGCTCGACGGCGAGCGCCTGCGCCCGCTGCTGCGCGCGGCGTACTTCGTTCCGCTCGGAACGCCGCTGCTCACCCAGCTGCAGCAGTTCCAGGTCGATCGCCAGCGCATGGCGCTCGTCGTCGACGAATACGGCGAGTTGCAGGGCCTGGTGACGATCGAAGACCTGATCGAGGAGATCGTCGGTGAATTCACCACCCAGGCTCCCGGCGGCGCCTCGAGCCTGCGCCGGGAAGCCGACGGCAGCTCGATCGTCGACGGCATGGTGCCGCTGCGCCTCCTGAACCGGCGGCTCGGGACGCACTTCCCGCTCGACGGGCCGAAAACGCTCAACGGGCTGATCGTCGAGCATCTTGGCGAAATCCCCGATGCCGGCCTAAGTTTCGAGATCGGCGGCCAGCGGATCGAGGTGCTGCAGACGCAGGACCGCGCCGTGAAGGTCGTCAAGCTGTTGCCCCCGATCGGCGGCGCCGGCGCGGCTTTACAAACCCCGGTCGCCCATGCATCATCGTGACGGCAACTTTCATGCAAATGGAATATCGAGATGGACGATCGCATCGATAAGGCATCGCGCTAGCGTCGCAATGGGCACGATCATTGCTTCCATTGGTTCCGTTTCGGTCGGTACAGCGCGGCCGCAAACCCTATCCTGAAAGCGATGGCCACGCACGCCGCCACCCGGAACATCAGCGGACTCGCCCGCGCGCTCGCGCAGCACGGGGTGATGTCCGAGGCCGAAGCGGAAGCGCTGCAGATCCAGTCGCATTCGGCCGGGGTGTCGTTCACCGAGCAGGTGCTCTCGGGCAAGCGCCTGTCGGCACAGCAGCTCGCCGTGTTCGCGTCGCGCGCCTTCGGCGTGCCGCTGCTCGATCTCGCCGGCTTCGACCTCGACCAGCTCTCGCGCGATTACATCGACGTGAAGATGGCGCAGACGCGCCGCGTGCTGCCGCTGCACAAGCGCGGCAACCGTCTCTACGTCGCGACGTCGGACCCGGCCAACCTGCAGGCGTTGGACGAGGTCCGCTTCAAGACCAACCTCGTCGTCGAGCCGGTCGTCGTCGAGGACGACAAGCTCGGTCAGGCGATCGCCAAGGTCGTCGAGTCGTCCGGCGTGACGCTGAAGGAGCTCGCCTCGCTCGAGGACATCGAGATCGGTCTCGAGGAAGGCGTGCCGCAGGGCCCGACCGACGAGGAAAGCGAGGTCGAGGACGCCCCGGTCGTCCGCTACATCCAGAAGGTGCTGCTCGACGCGATCAGCGCCGGCGCGTCCGACATCCACTTCGAGCCCTACGAGAAGTACTTCCGCATCCGCTACCGCCTCGACGGGATCCTGATGGAGGTTGCGCAGCCGCCGCTCGCGATCAAGGACAAGGTCGCCTCGCGGATCAAGGTGATCAGCCGCCTCGACATCGCCGAGAAGCGCGTGCCGCAGGACGGGCGGATGAAGCTCGTGCTGTCGAAGACGCGTGCGATCGATTTTCGCGTGTCGACGCTGCCGACGCTGTTCGGCGAGAAGATCGTGCTGCGCATTCTCGATTCGGCGGGCGTGCGCCTCGGCATCGAGAGCCTCGGCTACGACCCCGATCAGCAGGAAGCGATGCTGTTCGCGATCGGGCGGCCGTACGGCATGATCCTCGTCACCGGGCCGACCGGCAGCGGCAAGACGATGTCGCTCTACTCGTGTCTGCACATCCTCAACCAGCCCGGCACCAACATCGCGACCGCCGAGGATCCGGCCGAAATCAACCTTCCCGGCGTCAATCAGGTCAACGTCAACGAGAAGGCGGGCCTCACCTTCGCCACCGCGCTGCGCGCGTTCCTGCGCCAGGACCCTGACGTGATCATGGTCGGCGAGATCCGTGACCTCGAGACCGCCGACATCGCGATCAAGGCCGCGCAGACCGGGCACCTCGTGCTGTCGACGGTGCACACCAACGACGCGCCGACGACGTTGACGCGGCTCCTCAACATGGGCGTCGCCCCGTTCAACATCGCGTCGTCGGTGAACCTGATCACCGCGCAGCGTCTCGCGCGCCGGCTCTGCCCGCAGTGCCGCCGACCCGAAGACATCCCGCCCGAGGCGCTGCTTCGCGCCGGGTTTGTCGAAGCCGACCTCGACGGAAGCTGGCAGCCGCTCGGCCCGGTCGGCTGCGACCACTGCAAGGGCACCGGCTACAAGGGCCGCATCGGCGTCTATGAAGTGATGCCGATCAGCGACGAGATGCGCCAGGTCATCATGCGCAACGGCAATTCGCTCGACATCGCCGAGCAGGCACGCCGCGAAGGCATCCGCACGCTGCGCCAATCGGGTCTTCGCAAGGTCAGGGCCGGGATCACCTCGCTCGAGGAGATCGAGGCCGTCACCAACGAGTAGCCGCAGGACACGCTTCCGAGGACATCACGATGGCCACCGCGACCATTCAACGCCGGAATCTGAAAGCGCGCGAATTCACCTTCCTCTGGGAGGGCGTCGACCGCAACAAGAAGCCGGTTCGCGGCGAGCTCCGCGCGATCTCCGAGACGGTCGCCACGAGCAACCTGCGCCGCCAGGGCATCCGCGTCGACAAGATCAAGCGCCAGTCGTTTCGCGGCGGGCGCGCGATCGGCGACAAGGACATCACGTTCTTCACGCGTCAGCTCGCGACGATGCTGAAGGCGGGCGTGCCGCTGTTGACGTCGTTCGACATCATCGCCCGCGGCCACAGCAACGCGCGCTTCTCGCGGCTGATGATGGACCTGAAAAACAAGGTCGAGACCGGGTCGAGCCTGTCGCAGGCGTTCCGCGAATACCCGAAGCACTTCGATCCGCTCTACTGCAACCTCGTGCAGGCCGGCGAAACCGCGGGCATGCTCGACGCGATCCTCGATCGTCTCGCGACCTACAAGGAAAAGATCCTCGCCATCAAGAGCAAGATCAAGTCGGCGCTGTTCTACCCGATCTCGGTCATCGTCGTCGCGATCGTCGTCGTGTGGGTGATCATGGTGTTCGTGATTCCTGCCTTCAAGAAGGTATTCAATGCGTTCGGCGCCAACCTGCCGTGGCTCACCCAGCAGGTGATCGGGATCTCGGACTTCTTCGTGCAGTGGTGGTGGGCGATCTTCATCGTCGCAATCGGCGTCATCGTCGGGATTCGCCTGTCGATCAAGCGCTCGGAGGCCGTGCGCTTCACCGTGCACCGGCTGATGCTGAAGCTGCCGGTCGTCGGCGGCATCCTCGAAAAGGCGACGATCGCGCGCTGGACGCGCACGCTGCAGACGATGTTCGCCGCCGGCGTGCCGTTGGTCGAGTCGCTCGACGCGGTCGGCGGCGCATCGGGCAACATCGTCTACGCGAATGCGACGAAGCGGATCCAGACCGAGGTCAGCACCGGCACGAGCCTCACCAATGCGATGGCGGCGACCAACCTGTTCCCGACGATGGTGCTGCAGATGACGCAGATCGGCGAGGAATCGGGCTCGCTCGACAACATGCTCGGCAAGGTCGCCGATTTCTACGAACGCGAGGTCGACGATTCGGTCGCCGCGCTGTCCAGCCTGCTCGAGCCGGTGATCATCGTGTTCCTCGGCGTCGTCGTCGGCGGGCTGGTCGTCGCGATGTATCTGCCGATCTTCAAGCTCGGCGCAGTCATCTGAGCGCTCGCCGCGGTCGTCTGGCCCTGAGCGCGTGATCGCATCCCCGCTTGCCGCGACCGCGATCGCGCTGGTCGTCGGGCTTTGTGTCGGCAGCTTCCTCAACGTCGTCATCCACCGGCTGCCGAAGATGCTCGAGCGCGATTGGCGCGCACAGTGCGCCGAGATGCGCAGCGAGGCCGCGCCGGCCGAGGATCCGCCGGTCTACAACCTCGCGCTGCCGCGCTCGCGCTGCCCCGGCTGCGGCCATCCGATCACCGCGCTCGAGAACGTGCCGGTCGTCTCGTGGCTGGTACTGCGCGGGCGCTGCTCGCAGTGCGGACAGGCGATCTCGGCACGCTATCCGCTGGTCGAGCTCCTGGGCGGCGTGCTCGCCGCATGCGCGATCTGGCAGTTCGGAGCGACCTGGCAGGGCGTCGGCGCGTGCATCCTCCTGTGGACGCTCATCGCGCTGACCTTCATCGATTTCGACACGCAGTACCTCCCCGACAACCTGACGCTGCCGCTCCTGTGGGCCGGGCTCGTCGCGAACCTCTTCCACCTCTTCGTTCCGCTCGCCGACGCCGTGATCGGCGCGATCGCCGGTTATCTGATCCTGTGGGCCGTGTACTGGGCGTTCAAGCTGATCCGCAACAAGGAAGGGATGGGTCACGGCGACTTCAAGCTGCTGGGCGCCCTCGGCGCGTGGCTCGGCTGGCAGATGCTGCCGCTCATCATCATTCTCTCGTGCGTCGCGGGTGCCGCGATCGGCATCGGGCTCAAGGTGTTCAGGAACCGCGACCACAACGTGCCGATCGCCTTCGGGCCGTTCCTCGCCATCGCCGGCGTGGTCGCGCTGTTCTTCGGCCCCGTGCTCGCGCAGGCGTACCTGCCGTGACCGCTCCGCTCGCCGTCGGCCTGACCGGCGGCATCGGCAGCGGCAAGACGGCCGTCGCGGACGCTTTCGCGAGGCTCGGCGTCCCGGTCGTCGATACCGATCTCCTCGCGCACGAGCTCTCGCGACGCTCCGAGGCGGGTTACCAGGCGATCGTCGAGCGCTTCGGAGCGGAGTTCGTAGACGCCAGCGGCGAGCTCGACCGCGCGAAGCTTCGCCGGCGCGCGTTCGACGATGCGACGGTCCGCCACGATCTCGAAGCACTGCTCCATCCGCTGATCCGCGCGCGCGCCGAGGCGGCGATCGCGCGATGGACGGCGCCGTACGGCATCGTCGTCGTGCCGCTCCTCTTCGAACGCGGCGGCCTGCGCGAGCGGGTCGCGCGGGTCCTCGTCGTCGATTGCAGCGAGGACGAGCAGATCAGGAGGGTGCGCGCGCGCAGCGGCCTCACCGAGGCCGAGGTCCGCGCGATCATGGCAACGCAGCTTGCGCGCGACGCACGCCTCGCCGGCGCCGACGACGTGATCGACAACTCGGGCTCGCCCGACCGGATCGGTCCGCAGGTTGCCGCGCTCGACCAGCGCTACCGCGAGCTCGCGCGCGGGAACGCGTGAACGCCGCGTGCGGGAACGCGTGAAGGTCGCGCGCGATTGGGGCAGAATGACGGCCTGAATCCCGCCGCTTGATCGTGATCCGCTACGAGCACCCGTTAAACGAGCGCATCCGCACGCTGATGCGCCTCGAAGATCTGTTCGCGCGCGCGCGTTTCTTCGCGAGCCGCGACGACCCCCACGAGCATCACGCTGCGCTGCTGTCGCTGTTCGAGATCACCGATGTCGCGGCGCGCGCGGACCTGAAGGCGGACCTCCTGCAGGAGCTCGAGCGGCAGAAGCAGGTGCTGCTGCCGTTGAAGGAGAACGCGCAGATCGACCAGCAGCGACTGGCGCGGCTCCTCTCCGAGATCGATGGCGTGAGTGCCAGCCTCCTCGCCCAGGCGGGCAAAGCCGGCACGCACCTGCGCGAGAACGAATGGCTGATGGCGGTGAAGCAGCGCGCCGCGATTCCCGGCGGCGTATCCGAGTTCGATCTGCCCGCGTATCACCACTGGCTGAACCGCGCTGCCGCCGCGAGGCACCACGACCTCGCCACGTGGATGGAGCCGTTCGAGCCGATCCGCATCGGCGCGGCGATCGTGCTGCACCTGCTGCGCGAGAACGTCCGCACGAGCCGCCACGTCGCCTGCCACGGTGTGTTCCAGCTGATGCTGACGACGACCAAGGTCGCGCAGCTCCTGCGTCTCTCGGTCGAGAGCGATCTCCCCTGCGTGCCGGAGATCAGCGCCAACAAGTACGCGCTCAACATCCGCTTCATCGGTGTCTCCGGCATGAATCGCGGCAACGTCGTCGACGACGACGTGGCTTTCGAGCTCGCGTTCTGTAACCTCTGAACGCGCGTCTGATCGCCCACCTCGACATGGACGCGTTCTACGCGTCTGTCGAGCTCCTTCGCTATCCCGAGCTCGCCGGCCTGCCGGTGGTGATCGGCGGCGGGAGTGCGCATCGGCCGGTGGAGTGCACCGATCCGGCGACCGGCGCAGTCCGGCGGGAATTCGCGACGCTCGGCAACTACGCCGGGCGCGGCGTCGCCACGACCGCGACCTACGAGGCGCGCGCGCTCGGCGTCCACTCGGCGATGGGCCTGATGAAGGCTGCCGCGCTCGCGCCGCACGCGATCCTGCTCCCCGTCGATTTCGACGCCTACCGGCGAATGTCGCGCCGGTTCAAGGAGGCCGTGCACGCGATCGCTCCGCGGATCGAGGACCGCGGCATCGACGAGATCTACATCGACCTCACCGAGCTTATCCGCGACCGGGACGTCGACGCCGTGCGCGCGCTCGCGCAGTCGATCAAGGACGCGGTGCGTGCAGCAACGGGGCTGCGCTGCTCGATCGGCGTCGCTCCCAACAAGCTGCTCGCGAAGATCGCTTCCGATCTCGACAAGCCCGACGGCCTTACGCTGATCGGCGAAGGCGACCTCGAGCGCCGCATCTGGCCGCTGCCGGCACGGCGCATCAACGGCATCGGGCCCAAGTCGGCAGAGCGCCTCGCCGCGCTCGGCATTCACACGATCGCCGATCTTGCGCGCGCCGATCCGGGGCTCCTCGTCGAGCGCTTCGGCCGCGCGCACGGCGAATGGATGGTCGCCGCGTCGCACGGCCGCGATGCGCGGCCGGTCGTCACATCGAGCGAGCCCCGGTCGATCAGTCGCGAGACGACCTTCGAGCGCGATCTCTCGGCGACGCGCGACCGTGCGCTGCTGTCGGCGATCTTCACCGAGCTCTGCGACGGCGTCGGCGACGATCTGATGCGCAAGGGCTACGCCGGGCGCACGATCGGTCTCAAGCTTCGCTACGACAACTTTCGCACGGTCACGCGCGACGTGACGCTCGCCGCCCCGACGCAGGATGCGGCAGCGATCCGTCGCGCCGCGGGGAGCTGCCTCAAGCGGGTCGCGCTCGAGCGCCGGATCCGGCTCCTCGGCGTGCGCGTCGGCAGCCTCGTTCCGGCCCACCTCGCAGCGAACGCCGTCGAGGAGCCCGCGTCGCTCACCGGTTCGCTGTTCGACTGGCGATGAACGCGCCGCGCATCGTGCGCTGTCCGCAATGCGGCAAGCCCGTTCCGTGGACGACGGAATCGAAGTGGCGTCCGTTCTGCTCCGAGCGCTGCAGGACGCTCGACCTCGGCGCGTGGCTCTCCGAGCGCTATCGGGTGCCGAGCGACGAAGCACCCGGCGAGTCGGGGCCCGATACGTCGTCGGGCGGGACCGGTCGCGACGAACCCTGATCCTGTCCGTCGACTCGAGTCAGGCGTCGATTGGGATGTGGCGTCGCGCGATCAATCCGCGGGCCACGCCGCGCTCCGCAGCGCGACGCCGTGCGCACCGTGCGCGATCGCCGTGTCGAGATCGGCGGGCACAAGGCCACCCAGCGCGTAGACGGGGATGCGCGTTCCGGCGACCAGGCGCGCAAACGCGTCCCAGCCGAGCGGCGCGGCACCCGGATGCGACGGCGTCGGCCGAACCGGGCCGAGCACCGCAAAATCGACTTCGAGCGCCGCAGCGCGGTCGAGCTCGGCGCGCGTGTGGCACGACGCCGCGACGACGAGGTCCGCCGGTCGACCGCCGGCTCGATGAAGCGCCTCCGACGTCCAGTGCACGCCGTCGGCACCGAGCGCGCGCGCCTCGGTCGCGTCGCCATTCAGCAGCACCCGCGCCGAATGCCGGTGCGCGAGCGCAATCAGCTCGCGGCCGAACGACGCGCGCCGCGCCGCGTCCCAGGTCTTCTCGCGAAGCTGCACGAGGCGCAATCCACGTGCGAGCGCGCGCTCCGCACGCTCGAGCATCGCCGGCACACCGATGTCGCCGGCACACGTGATCGCGTACACCGGCGGCAGCGTCAACGACGCGATGACGCGTGTGTTCGCGGGAAGGAGCGGCGAGACCTCGATCGCCTCGGGGCGCTGCCACGCGAACGCCTGCCCGTCGCGGCCGACCGGGTCGCCGTCCCAGGCAAAGACGCGGAAGAACTCGAGCAGAACCGTCGCGTGCGGATAGGTGAACGTCTGCGTGAGCCAGGGCGCCGCGCGGCGAACGCGGATGCCGAGCTCTTCGTCGAGCTCGCGCGCGAGCGCCTCGCTCGCACTCTCGCCGGGCTCGAGCTTGCCGCCGGGAAATTCCCAGTAGCCGGCCCACGGCTTGCCGGAAGGCCGCTGCGCAAGCAGCACGGCGCCGTCCGCGCGCACGATGACGGCGGCGGCGACACGAAGCGGGTCGGTCACCGGCGACGCTCGAGGCCCAGGCCGCCCGCGTAATGCCGCGCGAATTGCCATGCCACGCGCCCGCTGCGCGAGCCGCGCTGCAGCGCGAACTGCAGCGCCTCACGTGTACGCTCGTCGGTCTCGCGCCCGCCGGTCGCGGACTTGACGCCGAAATGATCGAGCCATCGCGCGACCGCGGCGAGGTAGTCGTCCTGCGCAAACGGATAGAACGACACCCACAGGCCGAAGCGTTCGGACAGCGACACCTTCTCCTCGACCGACTCGCCCGGATGTACCTCGTCACCTTCATGACGCGTCTCGAGGTTTTCGGTGAAGTATTCGGGCAGCAGATGACGGCGGTTCGACGTCGCGTAGACGAGCACGTTGCCGGCGG
>DASVGI010000150.1:0-22110 GCA_036379595.1 Casimicrobiaceae bacterium
CCGCGTTCTCGGACAGGAAACCGTAGCCCGGATGAATCGCCGAGGCGTCCGTGATTTCCGCCGCGGCGATGATCGCCGGAATGTTGAGGTAGCTCTGCGCCGAGGGCGCCGGACCGATGCACACCGATTCGTCGGCGAGCGCCACGTACTTGGCGTCGCGGTCGGCCTCCGAATGCACGACGACCGTCTTGACCCCGAGCTCGCGGCACGCGCGCTGGATGCGCAGCGCGATCTCGCCGCGGTTTGCGATCAGGACCTTGTCGAAGAGCTTGCCGCGCTCCGCCACGGATGCCGCTACTCGAGGACGAAAAGCGGCTGACCGAACTCCACCGGCTGTCCGTTCTCGACCAGGATCTCCTTGACCGTCCCGGCGGCGTCGGCCTCGATCTCGTTCATCAGCTTCATCGCTTCGACGATGCAGAGGGTGTCGCCGGCGTTCACCGCATCACCGATCTCGACGAACGCCTTCGCCCCCGGCGACGCCGAACGGTAGAAGGTGCCGACCATCGGGCTCTTGACGACGTGACCCGGAGGCTCGGCAGGCGCCTCCGGCGCCGGCGCGGCCGCCTGCGGCAGCGTCGGAGCGGCAGCCGTCGCCATTCCCGTCTGGGGCTGGAACATCACCATCGGATGGGTCTGGGCGACCGCGCGGGTGATGCGCACCCGCTCCTCGCCTTCCTGAATCTCGAGCTCGGCAATGCCGGACGTCTCGACGAGTTCGATCAGCGTTTTGAGCTTGCGCAGATCCATGCAAAGGGGCGGGCGTGTCGGGAAGTCGATTGCGAGGCTATCCAGTCTGCCCCGCTTGGCTGCAGATGTCCAGTAAATGCCGGCGCGATCGGCGGCGATCGCTACGAATCACGCGACGCTCGCGCGCTCGAGCGCCGCAAATCACGTCCCTTGCAGGAGCCCTTGGAGAAGCTTGCCGAATGCGGGCTCCCTGACCGCGCCGAGATGGGTCCAGACGAGCTCGCCGCGCCGGTCGAGCACGACGGTGAACGGCAACGCGCCGACCGAATTGCCGAGCGCACGGGAAAGCTCGATGGCCCCGTAGCCGCCGATCAGGATCGGGTAATTGATCCCGACTTCTCCTGCAAACTGTCGCGCTTTGTCGACAGAATCGACGGCGATACCGACGAATTGCAGGCCATTGGCGCCATGATCCGATTGGACCCGGACGAAATGCGGCATCTCCTCCCGGCACGGTGCGCACCAGGTCGCCCAGAAGTTGACGACCAGGACCTTGCCGCGCCATTGAGCGAGCGCCTGTTCGCGCCCCGAAAGATCGGGCAGCACGAGACCCAGGAGTGCCGCCGCATCGCGACGGCGTGCGCGCGAGGCTTCAAAGGCGGCGAATCCGCCGGCGGCGCCCAGCACCGCAGCGATGCCCCCGGCAACGAGGAGCGTCCGGCGTCGCATTGTCGATACTAGTTGAACAGGCCCTTGGTGCGCGCTTCGACGAAATCGCCCGCCCGGGCGCCCGCCGCCGGAACGGTCACCCGCACCTGTTGCGGGTTCGGCGGGTAGCAGACGCCGACGTCGGCGCAACCCTGCGATTCGGCGTAAACGGTCAGCGCCTCACCCGCCGAGGCGGCGCGGGTCAACGGGACGCGCAGCTCGACGATTCCCCGATAGGTGTCGACGTCGCCAAAGAACGCATCGTGCTTGCGCTTGCCCGGCGGCAGCAGGGCGGCGCGCGCCGCCACCGGCTCGACGCGAAACGACATGCGATCACGGTACAGGTAGTAGCCGTCGGCGATATCGAAGCGAACCTCGACGGTGTCGCGATCGAGCGCGCGCGCCGACAGCCTGAAGGCCTGGTCGGGTGGAAGCAATTGCGGCGTCGCGCCCGCGAACTGGGCGAACGCGGGAGCGGAGATGACACCCGCGGCCAGCATGAGCGCCAATATCGATCGCCGCGTCCAGCGCCGGCGCCGCGATTCGATCCAGCGCCCGCGCCGGGATTCAAACGCGGATCGATTCGCTGCCGTCGGGTGCGCGCGTTTCGGCATCGATCCACGCCAGATAAGGCGCGTGACCGGCGATGACAGGGATCGCAATGATTTCGGGAATGTCATAGGGATGAAGCCGAACAATGGCCGCCTCGACTTCCGGGATCAGCGCTGCACGGGTCTTCGCCGCGAGCGGGATTTCGCGCGCAGTTTCGGTGCGGCCCTGCCAGTGGTAGATTGACTCGACCGGAGCGCCGATGTTCACGCACGCCGCCAGACGATCATCGATCAGTGCGCGCGCGATGCGCTCGGCGATCGACGCGTCGGGTACATGGGTGATGACGATGACCGCGGCGTTCGGCAAGGAGCTTCGATGCGTTTCCTGATTCTGGCGATTGTACTGGCCTTCCCGGTCGCGGACCTGATGGTGACGGTCAGGCTCGCCCGATGGACCGGCGTACCCCTGTGGGTGTGGTTGATCGCCTCGGCGATTGCCGGAGTGTATGTACTTACTAACGAACGCGCCGAGTTTCGCATGCGAACGCTTGCGGCGTTTCGTGGCCACGAGAACCTGCTGCGTGCGCTCCTCGACAGCGGCAGGCGGGTGGCTGCCGGCCTCCTGCTGATCGCGCCGGGTGTGGTCTCCGATGCGCTCGCGCTCGTCCTCCTCGCGCTGCCGATCAATCTGCACGGACGGCTCGAGCCGCAGCCCGTCGCCGCGGGTCGGGGTCCGTCGCAGCAACGCGGGCGCACCGTCGACGGCGACTACCGCCGTCTGGACTAGGAAGCCCCCGCGCGGCGGTACGCCCGGACGAGGAGCGCGACGCCGATCACGATCATCGGCAGCGACAGCCATTGCCCCATCGTGAGCCCGAGCGCGAGAAAGCCGAGGAAGCTGTCCGGCGCGCGCGCGAATTCGGCGATGAACCGGAACGTTCCGTAGCCGACCAGAAACAGTCCCGACACCGCGCCGGTCGGTCGCGGCTTCGACGCGAACCACCACATGATGATGAACAGCAGCACCCCTTCGAGGCCAAACTCGTAGAGCTGCGACGGATGCCGCGGCAGATTGTCGACCTGCGGAAACACCATCGCCCACGGGACATCGGTCGGGCGGCCGACGAGCTCGCCGTTGATGAAGTTGCCGAGGCGTCCCGCGGCAAGCCCGAGCGGAATCAGCGGCGCGACGAAATCGGTGACCTCGAGCCAGCGCCGGCCGCGTCCGCGCGCGAAGAACCAGAGCGCGATCAGCACGCCGAGGAGGCCGCCATGAAAGCTCATGCCGCCGTGCCAGACCTCGAAGATTTCCAGCGGATGCGCGAAGTAATAGCCGGGCTTGTAGAACAGCACGTAGCCGAGCCTGCCGCCGAGAATCACGCCGAACACGCCATAGAACAGCATGTCGTCGATGTCGGTGGCGCGCCAGTTGCCGGCGGCTTTTCGCGCGCGACGCCGGCCGAGCACGATGAACAGAATGAAGCCGACGAGGTACATGAGCCCGTACCAGCGCACGGCGAGCGGCCCGATGCGAAACGCAACCGGATCGAAATTCGGGTACACGAGCATGCGCGTCCATATACCATATTGGCTTCCTCCCTGGAGAATCCCGTGTCGTACAACCGCCGCTCGCAACTGATCACTCAGGGCGTCGCCCGTTCGCCGAATCGCGCCATGCTTCGCGCCGTCGGCTTCGGCGACGCGGATTTCGACAAGCCCATCGTCGGCGTCGCCAATGGCCACAGCACGATGAATCCGTGCAACGCCGGGATTCAGCCGCTCGTCGATCGCGCGATGGTCGCGCTGAAGGAAGCCGGCGCGATGCCGCAGGTGTTCGGCATCCCGACCGTCACCGACGGCATCGGCATGGGCACCGAGGGCATGAAGTACTCACTGGTGTCGCGCGAGGTGATCGCCGACGCGATCGAGGTCGCCGTCAACGGCCAGCGCATGGACGGCGTGCTGGTCGCAGGCGGCTGCGACAAGAACATGCCCGCGGCGATGATGGCGATGGCGCGGATGAACGTGCCCGGAATCTTTGTTTACGCAGGGACGATCAAGCCGGGGCACTGGAAGGGCGAAGCGCTCACCATCGTCTCGCCGTTCGAGGCAGTCGGCGCATTCATGGCGGGGAAGATGGCGAAGGAAGACTACGATGGCATCGAGCGCCATGCGTGCCCCGGTGTCGGTGCCTGCGGCGGCATGTACACGGCGAACACGATGTCGTCGTCGTTCGAAGCGCTTGGCATGAGCCTTCTCGGAAGCTCGCAGCTCGCCTCTCCCGATCCCGAGAAGGCCGATTCGGCAGCGGTGTCGGCGACCGTGCTGGTCGATGCCGTCAAGGCCGACCGCAAGCCGCGCGACATCATCACGAAGAAGTCGATCGAGAACGCGATCTCGCTCGTGATGGCGACCGGCGGCTCGACCAACGCCGTGCTGCACTACCTCGCGATCGCCTCCGCGGCCGGCGTCGAATGGACGATCGACGATTTCGAGCGCATCAGGAAGCGCGTTCCGGTGCTGTGCGACCTCAAGCCTTCGGGCCGTTACGTCGCCGTCGACTTCAACGCGGCCGGCGGCGTCCCGCAGGTTCTGCGCATGCTGCTCGACCGCGGCCTCCTGCACGGCGACTGCATGACGATCACCGGTCGCACGCTCGCCGACGAGCTCGCCGCCACGCCGCGCGAGCCGCGCAGCGATCAGGACGTGATCCGTCCGTTCGATCGGCCGTTGTACGCGCAGGGGCATCTCGCGATCCTGCGCGGCAACCTCGCACCCGAAGGCTGCGTCGCCAAGATCACCGGGATCAAGCACCACGCGATCACCGGGCCCGCGCGCGTGTTCGATTCCGAGCCGCAGTGCCTCGAAGCAATTCTCGCCGGCAAGATCCAGCCGGGCGACGTCATCGTCATCCGTTACGAAGGCCCGAAGGGCGGGCCGGGCATGCAGGAGATGCTCGCGCCGACTTCCGCATTGATCGGACGGGGTCTCGGCGATTCGGTCGGACTCCTCACCGACGGGCGCTTCTCGGGCGGCACCTGGGGCCTCGTCGTCGGCCACGTCGCTCCCGAGGCGCAGGTCGGCGGAACGATCGCGCTGATCGAGGAAGGCGATTCGATCACCATCGACGCCGATCGGCTGGCGATCGAGCTCAACGTCGACGAGCCGACGCTCGCCGCACGGCGCGCGCGCTGGCGCCCGCCCGCGCCGCGCTACACGCAAGGGTTGCTCGCCAAATACACGCGTCTCGTGTCGACGGCGAGCCTCGGCGCGATCACCGATCGGCCGCAGGAGTAACGACGAGTATCGTGACGAAGACCGGGACAAACCACATCGTTCTAAACGACGTGGTCCGACGCGGTCTTTTCGGTATCTTGCTCGCGGCGGTCGCGCTCGTCGCCGGCTGCGCGTTCCCGGGCGGCGCGCTCACGCCCGAGTCCGCTGCCGGCCAGAGAGCGGTCGAGGCGCCGCACCTCACCGTCGGCACGCGCTGGGTGTACCGCGCGCGCGACGGCTTTCGCGTGCCGGTCGTCTGGACCGAGACGCGCGAGATCGTCGCGCACGACGCCAGCGGCTACACGGTGCGGATCACGCAGCGCGGGCCGAGCGTCGACGGGACGCGCACCGAGATCTGGAGCGCGCCGGGAATCGTCCGCGTCGGAGCGCTCTTCAACGACGAAACGCGCCGGTTCAAGACCCCGCTCCTGCGCTACCGCTTTCCGCTCACATCCGGCGCGAGCTGGAACCAGTGGATCGACAATTACAACGAGACGACGAAGAAGGCGGGGCAGATCAACCACTATGTCCGCGTCGTCGGCTGGGACCGCGTCACCACGCCTGCGGGAGACTACGACGCGATCAAGCTGCGCGTGCTGATGCGTCTCGACGACGACGAGTTCTGGCGCGAGCCCACCACGTGCAACGATCTCATCTGGTATGCGCCTGCCGTCGGCGCGCCGGTGCGCGAGGAGAAGAACTGCCAGTATCGCGAGCGCGGCGACCATCGCGACGGCATCGACGTGATCCCGACGCAGCACGCGCTGATCGAGCTCGAGTCGTACACGCCGGGTCCGGGCTGAGCCCGGGACATCGACGCGCGTCGGGTATCACTGCCGCGATCACCGCGGCGTAACGCGGCCGCGTGGCGTCACCACGGCGTCAGCGCACCGCGAGCCCCAGCCGCCGCCAGATCTCCACGGTGAGCGCGGCGTGATTCAGCGTGTAGAAGTGCAGCCCCGGCGCGCCGCGCTCGAGCAGCGACGCGCACATCGCGGTCACCACGTCGACGCCGAACGCGCGGATCGAGGCGGCGTCGTCGCCGAAGCCCTCGAGGCGCCGGCGAATCCAGCGTGGGATCTCGGCGCCGCAGGCGTCGGAGAAGCGCGCGAGCTTCGTGAAGCTCGACACCGGCATGATCCCCGGCACGATCGGAACCGGGATGCCTCGCGCCGCACACGCGTCGACGAAATGCCAGTAGGCGTCGGGATTGAAGAAGTACTGCGTGATCGCCGAATTTGCACCGGCGTCGATCTTGCGCCTGAAATGCGCGAGATCGTCGTCGGGGTTGCGCGCCTGCGGATGGATCTCGGGGTAGGCGGCGACGTCGATGTGAAACCAGTCGCCGGTCTCGGCGCGAACGAACGCGACGAGCTCGCTCGCGTAATGGAGCTCGCCTGCGTCGACGCTTCCCGACGGCAGATCGCCGCGCAGCGCAATGAGGTGCCTGATGCCCGAACTGCGGTACTGCTCGAGCACTTCGCGCAGGCCCGCGCGAGTCGAGCCGATACACGACAGGTGCGGCACACCTTCGAGACCCTCGGCACGGATCTCGAGCACCGTCGCGAGCGTGCCGTCGCGCGTCGAGCCGCCGGCGCCGTAAGTAACCGAGCAGAACGCCGGCGCGAGCGGCGCGAATTCGCGCCGCGCCGCGCGCAGCTTCGCGACGCCCTCGGGCGTCTTCGGCGGGAAGAACTCGAGGCTGCAGAGTGGCGCGGCAATGCGACCCTGGCGCACCTCAACGGCGCTCACGACGAGCGCCTTTCGAGCGGCCGGACGAGCGCCGACAACGCCCACGAGATGATGCTGTAGACGATCGCGCCGAACACCGCGGTCCAGAAGCCGTCGACGGTAAAGCCCCTGACGAACGAGCCGACGAACCAGAACAGGAGCCCGTTGATGACGAAGATGAAGAGGCCGAGCGTCAGAAGCGTCGCGGGCAGCGTCAGGATCACGAGGATCGGCCGGATCAGCGTGTTGACGAGGCCGAGCAGCAGCGCCGCGACGAGCGCCGCCCCGAACGACGCGACGTGGATGTGCGTGAAGACATACGGCAGCGCGAGCAGCGCGAGCGCGTTGGCGAGCCAGGTGATGAGAAGGCGCATCTCACGCTCCTCCACTGTGTGTCGGTGCGCCGACGAACGGCTTCAGCGCCGCGTAGATCGTCGCATTGACCGGCGCCGCGAAGCCGTGCCGGCGGGCGAGTGACGCCACGCGGCCGCACAGCCACGGCGCTTCGAGCCGATGCCCCGCCTCGAGGTCGACCTGCATCGACGTGCGCATCTCGGCCGGCAGCGAATCGAGGACCTGCAAGGCACCTGCGATGAATGCGTCACCGAGCGCGACGCCTTCGCTCTTTCCCGCGGCGAGTCCCTCGCGCACGGCCGCCTCGAACGCCGCGCGCAGGTCGGGGTCGCTGCGGATCACTCCGACCGGCGAGCGCGCGAGGCTCGTCACTCCCGAGAGCGCTGTGAGGAACACGAACTTCTCCCACAGCGCACGACGGATGTCGGCCGCGAGCTCGATCTCGATTCCCGACGCGGCGGCCGCGTCGACGAACGTACGCGCGGCGGCTGCCGGGCCGCCGGCGAACGCTCCGACGCGAAGCCGCGCCATCGAGCCGACATGACGAATGACTCCGGGCTCGGCGATCGCCGCGGAGATGTAGGCCACCCCTCCCAGCACGTGGTCGGGGCCGACGACACCGGCGACGATCTCATGCGCGTCGATGCCATTCTGAAACGGGATCACGACGCCGCCCGCCGCGACGAGCGGCCGGATCTGCCGCGCGGCGGCCTCGACGTCCCACAGCTTCACGCAGAGCATGACGGCGTCCACCGGCGCGAGCGTCGACGGATCGTCGGTGGCGACGACTGGTGCGAGCGTGATGTCGCCGCCGGCACTCTCGACGCGAAGACCGCGGGCACGCAACGCAGCGAGCTGCGCGCCGCGCGCGACGAACGCGACGTCGTTGCCCGCGCGCGCGAGCTTCGCTCCGAAATAGCCGCCGACTCCGCCGGCACCGATCACCGCAATGCGCATGCTCGCCTCGCCCCCCGCTCTTCGATCCTCACTCCTCGATCCTCACTCCTCGATCCCCTATCCTCGCTCCTCGTCCCTCGATCCCCTATCCTCTATCCCCACTCCTAGTATCTGTACGTCTCAGCCTTATACGGCCCCGCCCGATCCACGCCGATGTATCGCGCCTGGCGGTCGGTGAGCTCGGTCAGCTTCGCGCCGAGCTTCGAGAGCTGCAGCCGCGCGACCTTCTCGTCGAGGTGCTTCGGCAGCACGTAGACACCGACCGGATAGCGGTTCGAGCGCTCGCGCGCCGCGGTCCACAGCTCGATCTGCGCCATCACCTGGTTCGCGAACGACGAGCTCATCACGTACGACGGGTGGCCGGTCGCGCAGCCGAGGTTCACGAGCCGCCCCTCGGCGAGCAGGATGATCCGCTTGCCGTCGGGGAAGATCACGTGATCGACCTGCGGCTTGATGTTCTCCCAGCGGTAGCTCTTCAGCGACGCGACGTCGATCTCGTTGTCGAAGTGGCCGATGTTGCAGACGATCGCGTTGTTCTTCATCCGCAGCATGTGCGCGTGCGTGATCACGTCGACGTTCCCGGTCGCGGTGACGAAGATGTCGGCCTTGTCGCAGGCATCGTCCATCGTCACCACGCGGTAGCCCTCCATCGCCGCCTGCAGCGCGCAGATCGGATCGATCTCGGCGATCCACACCTGTGCCGAGAGCGCGCGCAGCGCCTGCGCCGAGCCCTTGCCGACGTCGCCGTAGCCGCAGACGAGCGCGACCTTGCCGGCGACCATCACGTCGGTCGCGCGCTTGATGCCGTCGACGAGCGATTCGCGGCAGCCGTAGAGGTTGTCGAACTTGCTCTTCGTCACCGAATCGTTGACGTTGATCGCCGGGAAGCCGAGGCGCCCCTCCTTGTGCATCTGGTAGAGGCGCTTGACGCCGGTCGTCGTCTCCTCGGTGACGCCGCGGATGTTCGCCTTGATTCGCGAATAGAACGTCGGATCGGCGGCGAGGCGCTTCGCGATCGCGCCGAACAGCGCGACTTCCTCCTCGCTGCCCGGGCTCGCGATCACCGAGCGGTCGGTCTCCGCCGCCGCGCCGAGATGGACGAGCAGCGTCGCGTCGCCGCCGTCGTCGAGGATCATGTTCGGCGTCGCGTTCGACGCGGTGTTCGCTGCGCCGTCCCACTCGAAGATCCGGTGCGTGTACGCCCAGTACTCGTCGAGCGACTCGCCCTTCCTCGCGAATACCGGCGTGCCGCGCGCGGCGATCGCCGCCGCCGCGTGGTCCTGCGTCGAGAAGATGTTGCACGACGCCCAGCGCACCTGCGCACCCAGCGCCTGCAGCGTCTCGATCAGCACCGCGGTCTGGATCGTCATGTGCAGGCTTCCGGCGATGCGTGCGCCGGCGAGCGGCTTGGTCGCGGCGTACTCGTCGCGAATGGCCATCAGACCGGGCATCTCGGTCTCGGCGATCGCCATCTCCTTGCGGCCCCAGTCGGCCAGCGCAAGGTCGGCGACTTCGCAGTCGGTGAAGTTCCTGGATTCGTTGGCAGCGTTCATCGCTCACTCCGTTGAAGGTGGGCGGCTTGCTGCAAGACAGTGGGCGAGGCGGTCACCCGTTGTCCGCAGGACGAGCCGCGGTTCAACGAGCGCCGTTGCAAGAGGCACGATGGCCTGCCCCGAGCCTGGCCCGGCGGCGGCTGCCGACGCGGGTTGCAACGCTCCTCGGGGCGCTGAAGAGGGCGAATTGTACCTCAGCGCAACGCGGGGTTCGATGCCGGCCGGCGTTCGCCGTCAGCGGAGCTCGCGCTTGGCACGCAGCATCAGCGCCGTCGCGGCGAGGACGAGCGCGCACGCGGCCATCGGGGCAAAGGCGAGCCACGCGACGCCGGTCGCGTCCCATAGTGCGCCGGCAACGAGCGAGACGCCGACCGCACCGCCGTAGCTCAGCGTGAACACGCCGGCCGACGTGCGCGCGACATCCTCGGGCGCACAGAGAAGCGGCGGCAGCGTGAGGCCGACGATCAGCGCTGCGGCATCCGAGAAGCCGAGGATGCCCGCCCACAGCGGGGTGAGCGGCCCCACGGCGAACACCAGCGCGACGATCGCGGCGAGCGACACGAGCCCCGATGCGATGTAGGCCCACGCGCGCCGCTCGATGCGCCGTGCGACGACGACGAGCAGCAGCGACGCGGGGATCTGGCCGAAGTTGAGCGCGGTGAGCGTCGCGCTGATGAGGTCGGCGCGACCGTGGTTGGTGAGATAGATCGGAATGAACGCGTTGACGCCGAAATAGATCGCGTTGATGCAGCAGAACAGGATGCCGAGTCGCCAGACGAGCCCGCGCCGCCAGTCGGGCAGCCACCGGCGCGGCGCGTGCCTCAATGCGACGAACGGATCGGGAAAGCGCGGCGCAGCGCGATGCACGAAGAGCGCCGTCAACGCGACCGGGATCGCCCACACCGCGAGCGCCGCACGCCAGCTCATGCCCATCAGCGGCATGATCACCGGCAGCATCAGCAGCACCGGGATCACCTCGCCGACGAGAAGACCGTTGGTGTAGGTCGCGGTCCCGAGCCCGATGTGCGCCGGCGGCATCCAGTGCCTGACCGTCGTCGGCATCACCGGCTGCATGATCGCAACGCCCGCCGACATGACGACGCTCGCAACGAGCAGCCACGTGAAGTCGATCGCCAGGCCGCGCAGCGCCGTGCCGACGGCGACGATCAGGAGACCGCCGATGAGCGCGCCGCGCACGCCGATCCGCGCGACGAGGAGCGCGCCGCCCATCGCCGCGCACGCGAACAGGAGCGGCGCGATGCTGCCGAGAAGACCGACCTCGGTTGCGGAGAGCCCGAACTCGGCGCGGATCGCCGGAATCACCGGCGGCACCGCGAGAATGGTGAGACGCAGCGCGATGCCCGAGAGCCACAGGAGCGCGAGCGGCCGCCACAGCGGCCCGTCGTCGCTCATCGCACGTCGCTCGCGGCCGGGAGTTGCGCGAGGAGCGCGTTGGCGAGGCTCGACTCGCGCTTGTAGAAGCCTTCGGTGTGGAAGGTCTCCTCGAAGCCGAACAGCTCGTAATCGAGATGGTGGCAGAGCTCGTGGCAGAGTGTGCGCACGAAGCTCTTGAAGGCGACGATCTGGCGCCGCTGCGCCGTACGCATCCAGACGCTGATGCGCGCGGGCGCGCCGTCGTCGCCGGGCTCGTAGAGGCCGTGCAGCTCGCCGCTGTCGTCGGCAGGGCGCTTCGCGAGCACGCGGATCATGAGCGGCGGCACCTGCCAGCCGCGAGTCAGATGATTGGCGAGGTCCTGGCAGGCATCGCGCAACGCGCGTCGATCGTCGGCTTCGAGCGTCTGCCGGATGCGACCGACGACTGCGCCGACAGAGGCGTCAACCGACACCGGAACGGCGTCGATCGCATCGCTCGCGCGGTAGATCCGCTTCTTCGCCGCCGATAGCCGGTCATAGTAGGCAAACGGCATACGGCCCGCCTCGACGCGCGACGCCGGCCGGCGCTCGACCGCGTCGAGCGGCCTTTCGCGACGAGCGGGGCCGGCACCCCGGTGTCACGCCTTCTTGATCTTTTCGAGCATCTTGAAGATGCCCTTGGGCGCACCGACGAACATGCGCTTGAACGTCTTCGGGAGGCAGCGTCGCTCGAGGGTGTTGCGGCGGGTGCGGCTTCGTTCGGCCATGATGGGATCGTCACTCGAAAACCGTGGATTATAGCGTCCCTAGCGCTGCCCGATCCTGGCGCCGGCGAAGACCGCGGCCGCAGCGCGTGGCGCCGCGCGCGAATACTGCGGCGGCGGCGCGACGCTGGCACCGAGCGCAGCCGCCGCGTGCCACGCCCAGCGCGGGTCCCACAGGAATGCGCGCCCGAGCGCCACCATGTCGGCGTCGCCGGCGGCGAGAATCGCCGCCGCCTGCTCGGGGCTCGTGATCATGCCGACGGCAATCGTCGTCGCCCCGGTCGCGCGTCGGATCGCGCCGGCGAAGCTGACCTGATAGCCCGGGCCGACGGGAATCTTCTGTGCGGGCGAAACGCCGCCGCTCGATGCGTCGATCCAGTCGACGCCGCGTGCGACGAGCCGGCGCGAGAGCTCGATCGACTGCTCGAGGTCCCACCCGCCGTCGACCCAGTCGGTGCACGACAGGCGTGCGCCGAGCGGTCGCGACGACGGCCACGCGGCGCGCACCGCATCGAAGACTTCGAGCGGAAAGCGAATGCGCGCTTCGAAGCTGCCGCCATAGGCGTCGGTGCGATGGTTGGAAAGCGGCGACAGAAACTCGTGCAGCAGATAGCCATGCGCGAAGTGGAGCTCGAGCGCGTCGATGCCGATCCGCGCGGCGCGCGTCGCACTCGCGACGAACGCGTCGCGAATGGCGGTAAGGCCGGCCGCATCGATCTCGGCCGGTGCTGCCTCGCCGGCAGCGTACGCGAGTGCTGAGGGCGCGAGCACGGTCCAGCCGCCGTCCGCGAGCGGAATCTGTGCGCCGCCTTTCCACGGCTCGTACGACGATCCCTTGCGACCGGCGTGCGCGAGTTGCAATGCCACCGCGACCGGCGGGCACTGCGCGCGCGCCCGCGCGAGCGTACGCGCAATCGCGTCCTCGCAGGCGTCGTCGTAGAGACCGAGGTCCCCCGGGCTGATGCGCCCGTCGGCGGTCACTGCGGTCGCCTCGATCGTGAACATCGCCGCGCCCGACATCATCAACTGTCCCCAGTGGACGAGATGCCAGTCGGTGGCGCAGCCGTCGACCGCCGAGTACTGGCACATCGGCGAGACGACGATGCGATTCGCGAGCCGAAGCTCGCGAAGCTCGATCGGATCGAACAGAGTCACCGGCGTTTTCGCCGCAGTGCGCGCCGCCCCGGGTGCCAGGCGCGTCAGTCGGCCGCGAAGGCCGCTTCGCGCAGACCCGCGGCCTCGCGCAGCGCCTCGACCTTGTCGGTCGCTTCCCAGGTGAACTCGGGCTCGTCGCGACCGAAGTGACCATACGCCGCGGTCTTGCGGTAGATCGGCCGCAGCAGGTCCAGCATGCGGATGATTCCCTTCGGCCGCAGGTCGAACTGCGTCTGCACGATCTCGGCGATCTTCGCGTCGGGAATGCGACCGGTGTTCTCGGTATAGACGGTCACGTTGATCGGCTTCGCGACGCCGATCGCGTACGAAACCTGCACCTGGCACTGACGCGCAAGCCCTGCCGCGACGACGTTCTTCGCGACGTAGCGCGCCGCGTAGGCGGCCGAGCGGTCGACCTTCGACGGGTCCTTGCCCGAGAACGCTCCGCCGCCGTGCGGCGCGGCGCCGCCGTAGGTGTCGACGATGATCTTGCGTCCGGTGACGCCGGCGTCACCGTGCGGGCCGCCGATCTCGAAGCGCCCGGTCGGATTGACGAGAAAGCGCGTGCCGGCGAGCATCTCGCGCGGAAACACCGGCTTCACGATCTCCTCGATCACCGCCTCGGCGAGCTCCTTCTGCCGCTCGTTCATGCTCGGGTGATGCTGCGTCGACAGCACGACGGTCTCGACGCTCTTCGGCTTCCCGTCGACGTAGCGCACGGTGACCTGCGACTTGGCGTCCGGCCGCAGCCACGGCAGGCGCCCGTCGCGACGCACCTCGCTCTGCCGCTGCACGACGCGGTGCGCGTAGTAGATCGGGAAGGGCATCAGTGCCGGCGTCTCGTCGCAGGCGTAGCCGAACATCAGGCCCTGGTCACCCGCGCCCTGGTTCAGGTAATCGTCGGACGCGCGGTCGACGCCCTGGGCGATGTTCGGCGACTGCTTGCCGTAGCACACCATCACCGAGCAGCCGTCGGCATCGAAGCGCAGCTCTGGGTCGTTGTAGCCGATGCTGCGGATCGCATCGCGTGCGACGCGCCCATAATCGACGTTCGCGGTCGTGGTGATCTCTCCGGCCATCACGACGAGGCCGGTCGAGACGAGCGTTTCCGCGGCAACGCGGCCGGTCGGATCGTGCTCTAGAATCGCATCGAGCACGGCATCGGAGATCTGGTCAGCAACCTTGTCCGGATGACCCTCCGACACCGACTCCGACGTGAAAAGGAATTCGCTCATCGCCACTCCTGCAGGATTGCGCCGCCAATTACGCCGCAGATCGCGGCGCAGTTTGCATTCCGACCGCGCACCGCGGTCCGCGCATGAAGTGGTGCATTTTAGCAGGTGGGGTCGGCCGCGCAGGCGTCACGCGTCGGCCGCCTCGCCAGGACCGCGGTGAGCGCGCGCATCGTCCCGGTCGAAGGCACCGCGGGCTCGGCGATCGACGAAGCGGCGCGCCTGCTCGCCGCGGGCGAGCTCGTCGCATTCCCGACCGAGACCGTCTACGGCCTCGGCGCCGATGCCTCGAACCCGGCAGCGCTCGCGCGCCTGTTCGAGGCCAAGCGCCGGCCTGCGGATCATCCGGTGATCGTCCACGTCTCGAACCTCCAGTCGGCGTTGCAGTGGTCGGCATCGATGCCCGATGGCGCCCGTGCGCTCGCCGAGCGGTTCTGGCCCGGGCCGCTGACGCTCGTCGTTCCGCGCAATCCGCGCGTGTCGGACGCGGTGACCGGCGGCCAGGACTCGGTCGGGTTGCGCGCACCTTCGCATCCGGTTGCGCGCGCGCTCCTCGCGGCGTTCGGCGGCGGCATCGCCGCACCTTCGGCGAACCGCTTCGGCCACGTCTCGCCAACCACCGCGTGGCACGTGGCCGATGATCTCGGCGACGCGGTGGCGCTGATTCTCGACGGCGGTCCGTGCGATTTCGGCATCGAGAGCACGATCGTCGCGTTCGACGGCGATCGTCCGCTGCTGCTGCGGCCGGGCGCGATCGGCGCCGACGCGATCGCCGCCGTGCTCGGCCGCGCGCCGGTCGAAGGCGCCGTCGCAGCGCCGAGAGCGTCGGGCACGCTGCCGTCGCACTATGCGCCGCGCACGCCGGCTGCGCGCGTCGCGCACTCGGCGCTGCGCGCCGAGCTCGGCCAGCTCGCGGAGCGCGACGAGCGCGTCGGCGTGCTCGCGTTCGATCGCGATGCGCCGGAGGACTTCGATGGCGTGTGGATTGCGGCTTCGCGCGACCCGGCGCGCTACGCGCACGACCTTTACGCGAACCTGCGCCGGCTCGACGGCGCCGCCGTCGACGTGATCCTGATCGAGGACGTGCCCGGCGGCGTCGCGTGGGCCGCTGTGCGCGATCGCGTCGCGCGCGCGACCGCCGGCATCGACGACGACCGCGATTAGTGGCGCCCTGCAAGACCGAGACGGGCCCTATTTCAGGGATTCGCGGCGCTGGGTAGCGGTGGGGATGCTGCGGCGCGCGAGTTCGACCGCGGAGGCCGAGGGAGTGGGGCACCGTGGCGGGCTCAAACACCGGCTGCGTTCCGCAGCCGAACTCGCGCGTCACGGCGCCCCACTCCCTGCCTCCACGGTCGGTGTAGAGCGCGTCCGTAGCATCCCCATCGCTCGACCCGGCGCGGCGAATCCCTGAAATAGGGCCCGTCTCGAGCTTGCAGAGCTTACTCAGCGGCGGCAGTCGCCGCGCAGCACCTCGTCGAGGAACGCGGCGATCCGCGCGGCGAGCGCCTTGCCGCCGCGCTCGAAATAGTGATCGGTCCCCGGCACGCGGACCTGGCGCGAGCAGCGCGCCCCGGCGAGCTCCGCGGCGCGCGCGGGAGCGCTCGCAACGACGTCGGCGAGATCGTGCTCCGCAACCACGTCGAGCACCGGCTCGCGCGGAGCGCGCGAGAACGGCACCGGCATGCCGACCGGAATCCACGCGACGATCGGCGCCGCAGCGGGCCGCGCGAGCCATGCATCGGTCATCGCCGCACCGAGGCTGTGCGAGACGACGGCGATCCGCTTGTAGCCGCGCGCGGCGAGCCACGCGTACGCTGCGTCGAGGCGCTCTCCGGCCTCGGGAAAGAGCGCGGCATATGCGCCGCGCGGCGCGTCGGCGGCGAGCACCGGCATCTGTACCGAGAGCGTCGCGAAGCCATCGTCGGGAAGCGCACTGCGCAGCACGCCGACGACGCCCCAGTCGGGATTGACGCCCATCCCGTGCACGACGATGACGGCTGCGCGCACCGGCGACGTCGCGGGTTTGGCGTAGATCGCGAGCACGCGCGGACGCGACGGCGTCGACAGCCAGACGACGTCGCCGACGACGATATCGGGCGCGATCTGGGCGGCCCAGCGGTCTTCGCGCGCGGCGTCGGAACGCTGCGTTGCAGTGTTCGCTGCAGCGCTCGTCGCCGCGAACGCTGGGGCCGCCGTCGCCATCGCCGCGACCGCGATGCATCCAACCGCCGTCAGCAGGATAGCGAGGCGCGCGACGCGCCGTGTGCGCATCAGATGCGAAGCGACGCGAGCGAAGCGTCGTCGATCATTGCCGACACGCCCCCCTGCGCCGCGAAGTGGCGCACCGGGTGTCCGAGCATCGGGTCGCTCTCGATCAATGCCGCGGCGTCGACGCCGGTCACGCGGGCGATCGCGGTCGGCTCCATCGCGATGACCTGCGCCTGCGGCAGCGCGTAGCGCTCGCCGGCCTGCAGCACGTTGCTGAAGAACGCGGCGCTGTGGCAGGTTCCGGCGAGCAGGCCGACGAGACGCCGGCCGCGATGGCGCAAGAGCGCGAGCACGGCAGCGTGATGCGCAAGGTACTGCGAGACGAAGCGCATCTCGGCGGCGCGCGACACCGCGTGGCCGGCGGAATCCTCGACCAGCACCAGCGGCTCGGGTGCGGCGCTGCGCGCTCCGGCGACGTGCAGCAGGAGGGCGCTGTCGAGCGCGTGGGCCTCGGCCGGCCCGACCGCCGTCCCCGACGTCGGCGCCGTCAGCCAGCAGCGCGGATGGCGCCAGAGGCGCCCCCCCGGATCGACCGGCGTGGCGCCGTCGAAGCACGGAAGAGCCTCGAACGCCGGCGGCTGCGCCACGTCGGCGGCTACGCGCGTCGCGAGCCACGTGTGCGCGGCATAGATCTGCGTTTCGAACGATTCGTGCTGGCGTGCTGCGCTCACGACCCACGCGCGCAGCGCCTCGGGGTCGTCGGCGACGAGCTCGGTGTAGCCCGAGCGCGTGCGCGACAGCGCGCCGAACACGAGGTCGACGTCACGCTCGTCGTCGGAATCGAGCTCCCACTTCCCGTGCACCGATTCGAGCACACGCGGACCCGAGAGGCCGATCCGCACCTGCGGCAGCACCGCGAGGCGATCGGCGGCGCAGGCGAGCACCGACGCGCCGCCGAAGACGTGACCGACGGCGATCGCGAGTACCGGGATGCCGGCCGCACGCGTGTCGAGGAGCTCCATCAGCGCGCGCGAGAGACCGAGCTCGCCGGCATTGGCCTCGTGCAGCCGCACGCCGCCCGACGCGAGCAGCAGCACGACCGCAGCAGCCGACTCGGCGCGCGCCGCGGCGAATACCGCCTGCAGCGCCTTCGCGTGGTGCGCGCCGACGCTTCCGCCGAGGAAACGCGCGTCCTGCGACGCGACGAGCATCGGCGCCCCGCCGACGCGCACGCGCGCGGTGACGACGCCGTCGTCGTCCTGCGCGGCGATGCCGAAGCGCGCGAGGTGCGGGCTCGCCCCCGCCGGCGGCAGGAACTCGACGCTCTCGCGATCGGCGAGCGCGAGAATGCGCCCGCGCGCGGAGCCTCGGTCGTCAGACGCGCGCGAACGTCTCGTCATCGCGCACGCGCGGGTCACGCGCGCCGGCGCTCAGGATTTCTTCTTCGACACCGGGTTGAGGTTCGAGATACGGCCGCTCTCGGTGCCGGCTCCTTCGTCGATCAGCGCATTGATGAGCGTGGGCTTGCGCGAGCGGAGCGCCTCCTCGATCGCCGCGCGCAGCTCGGCCGGCGTCGTCACCCGCACGCCGACTCCTCCGAAAGCCTCCATCACCTTGTCGTAGGCGGCCGCCTTGACGAAGCCGAGCGGATGCGGATCATCGCCCCCGGTCGGATTGACCTCGTCGCCGCGATAGACGCCGTTGTTGTTGAGGATCACGACGCACACCGGCAGCCTGTAGCGGCAGATCGTCTCGACTTCCATCCCCGAGAACCCGAACGCGCTGTCGCCTTCGACAGCGATCACCGGCTGCCCGCCGACGACGGCGGCAGCGATCGAAAAGCCCATGCCGACACCCATCACGCCCCAGGTGCCGACGTCGAGGCGCTTGCGCGGCTTGTACATGTCGACGATGCTGCGCGTGAAGTCGAGCGCATTGGCGCCTTCGTTGACAAGATAAGCGTCGGGATTGGCCTTTACGATGTCGCGCACGACGTTGAGCGCGCTGTGGAAGTTCATCGGCGACGGATTCTTCGCGAGCGTCTCGGCCATCCTCGCGACGTTCTTGTTCCTGCGCTCGGCGACGGCATTCAGCCACTCGGCCGGCGGCTTCGGCCACGCATTGCCCATCCCCGCGAGCAGCGCCGACACGCACGACGCGATGTCGCCGACGACCGGCGCGTCGATGCGGACGTTGCTGTCGGCTTCCTGCGGCGAGATGTCGACCTGGATGTAGCGCTGCGCGCCCCAGCCCTTCGCGGATTTCGCACCCCAGGTCTTCCCCTTGCCGTGCGACAGCAACCAGTTGAGGCGTGCGCCGATCAGCATGACGACGTCGGACTCGGGCAGCACGAACGAGCGTGCCGCCGCGGCCGATTGCTCGTGCGTATCGGGAAGGAGCCCCTTGGCCATCGACATCGGCAGGTACGGAATGCCGCTCTTCTCGACGAGCGCGCGGATGCCCGCATCGGCCTGCGCGTAGGCGGCCCCCTTGCCGAGGATGATCAGCGGGCGCTTCGCGCTCTTCAGGAGGGTGAGCGCGCGGTCGATCGACTCCTTCGACGGGATCTGGCTCGGTGCGGGATCGACGACCTTGATCAGCGTGCTCGCACCGGTCGCCGCGTCGAGGATCTGCGGAAAGAGCTTCGCCGGGAGGTCGAGGTAGACGCCGCCGGGCCGGCCCGATACCGCGGTGCGGATCGCGCGCGCGATGCCGACGCCGATGTCTTCGGCGTGCAGCACGCGATAGGCCGCCTTCGCGAGCGGCTTCGCGATCGCGAACTGGTCGAGCTCCTCGTAATCGCCCTGCTGCAGGTCGATGACCTCGCGCTCGGAAGAGCCGCTGATCTGGATCATCGGAAAGCAGTTGGTGGTCGCGTTGGCGAGCGCCGTCAGGCCGTTGAGAAAGCCCGGCGCCGACACGGTGATGCAGACGCCGGGCTTCTGCGTGAGGTAGCCGGCAATCGACGCGGCGTAGCCCGCGTTCTGCTCGTGCCGAAACGAGATCACGCGAATACCCGCCGCCTGCGCCTTGCGCGTGAGATCGGTGATCGGGATGCCCGGCACGACGAAGAGCGTGTCGATGCCGTTCAGCTTCAGCGCATCGATGACGAGATGAAAGCCGTCGGTCTCCTCGTGCGCAGCTTCTTCGGCGCGCTCGCCGGACGGCTCTTTTGCCTTCGCGGCGCTCGCGGGCACGGTGGATTCACGTACTGCGGTGGCATTGTCCATATGACTGTCTCCGTGATCGCCTGACGCCTCGCCGAGCGAGCGTCGTCAAACGATAATTGTAGTCCCGCTAGAGCACCGATTTCAGGAGTGTTCCCATCTCGGCCGGGTTGCGGGTGACCTTGATTCCGCAGGCCTCCATCACCTCGAGCTTCGCCTGCGCCGTCCCCTTGCCTCCCGAGATGATCGCGCCGGCGTGGCCCATTCGCTTTCCGGGCGGCGCCGTCACGCCGGCGATGAAGCCGACGACCGGCTTCTTCATGTGGCTCTTCGCCCATTCGGCGGCCGTCTCCTCGTCGCTGCCGCCGATCTCGCCGATCATCACGACGGCATCGGTGTCAGGATCGTCGTTGAAGAGCTTCAGCACGTCGATGTGCTTCAGGCCGTTCACCGGGTCGCCGCCGATGCCCACCGCACTCGACTGCCCGAGCCCGAGTGCCGAGAGCTGGCCGACCGCCTCGTAGGTGAGCGTTCCCGAGCGCGATACGACGCCGATGCGCCCTTTGCGGTGGATGTGGCCCGGCATGATGCCGATCTTGATCTCGTCGGGCGTGATCACCCCCGGGCAGTTCGGCCCCAGCAGCAGCGTTTTCGTTCCCTGCATCCGATAGCGGGTGCGGATCATGTCGCGCACCGGAATACCCTCGGTGATGCAGATCACGAGATCGAGACCGGCGTCGACCGCCTCGTCGATCGCCGCGGCCGCGAACGGCGGCGGCACGTAGATGACCGATACCGTCGCTCCGGTCGCCTGCTTCGCCTCCCGGACCGTGGCGTAGATCGGAATGCCCTCGAAGTCCTCCCCGGCCTTCTTCGGGTTCACTCCCGCGACGAAGCACGCGCGCCCGTTCGCGTAGTCGCGACACATGCGCGTGTGAAACTGTCCCGTCTTGCCGGTGATGCCCTGCGTGATCACGCGGGTATTGCGGTTCACCAGAATGCTCATTCTCCCCGCCCCTCGCTCTATGTCGTCGAACCGTGCGCGGCCGCGACCACCTTCCGCGCGGCATCGGCCATGTCGCTGGCGGTGATGATCGGCAGCCCCGATCGCGCGAGCAGCGCCTTCCCTTCGTCCTCGTTCGTTCCCTTCATCCGTACGACGAGCGGCACCGTCAGGCTGACCGCCTGCGACGCCGCGATCACTCCCTGCGCAATCACGTCGCAGCGCATGATGCCGCCGAAGATGTTGACGAGAATCGCCTTCAGCCCCGGATGGCGCAGCATGATCTTGAACGCCTCGGTCACCTTCTCGGCCGAGGCGCCGCCGCCGACGTCGAGAAAATTCGCCGGGCTGCCGCCGTACAGCTTGATCACGTCCATCGTCGCCATCGCGAGCCCGGCGCCGTTCACGAGGCAGCCGATGTCGCCGTCGAGCGAGATGTAGGAAAGGTCGTACTTCGATGCTTCGATCTCGGCCGGATCCTCCTCGTCGAGATCGCGCAGCGCGACGATCTCCGGATGGCGGAAGAGCGCATTGGCGTCGAAATTGAGCTTCGCATCGAGCGCGACGACGCGCCCGTCGCCGGTCACGACGAGCGGATTGATCTCGACCAGCGACGCGTCGGTCGCCTCGAACAGCCGGTAGAGCCCCTGGAACACCTCGCGCGCGGCCGCCACGCTCGCCGGCGGCACCCCGATCTTCCGGGCGAGCCCGTCGGCCTCCTCCGCCGTCAGGCCGCGCCCCGGATCGACCACCACGCGGTGGATCCGCTCGGGTGTCTTCGCCGCCACCTCCTCGATGTCCATCCCGCCGTCGGCGCTCGCCATCAGCGTCACGCGCTGCGCCGCGCGGTCGACCACCAGCGCGGCGTAAAGCTCCTGCCGGATGTCGGCGCCCTCCTCGATCAGGAGCCGCTTCACCGTCTGCCCGTCGGGACCGGTCTGATGGGTGACGAGCCGCATGCCGAGGATCTCGCCGGCGAGCGTGCGCACGTCGTCGAGCGAGCGCGCGAGCTTCACGCCGCCGCCTTTGCCGCGGCCCCCGGCGTGAATCTGCGCCTTCACCACCCACACGGGCCCGCCGAGCTCGCGCGCGACCGTCACCGCCTCGTCGACGGAGAACGCCGGCTTCCCGCGCGGCACCGGCACTCCGGCCTCGCGCAGCAGCTCCTTCGCCTGGTATTCGTGAATCTTCACGCTGCCTCCACGCCCGCTCCCCCGGGATCAGGATGTGTATCGTAAAGCCGTTGATCCATAAGCGATAGTGAAAGTTGATAATCGTTTGCATAATGGCCGCATTATGGGCGGCGTTGGCGCCGCCCGTGCAATAATCGCCGCGGCGCGTCCCCTGCGATGAATGCCAATCTGTACGCGCTGATCGAAGCGCATTT
>DASVGI010000151.1:0-16578 GCA_036379595.1 Casimicrobiaceae bacterium
ACCGTCGGCCCGTCCCTCGGCAAGGAGAACATCGCCAAGGGCTTCGACTCGGTCAAGTATGGCTTCGTCGCCCTGGCCGCGTTCATCTGCGTCTATTACATGCTGATGGGCGTGATCTCGGCCACCGCGCTCGTCATCAACCTGATGCTGCTGATCGCCATCCTGTCGATGCTGCAGGCGACGCTGACGCTGCCCGGCATGGCGGCGATCGCGCTGACGCTCGGCATGGCGATCGACGCCAACGTGCTGATCAACGAGCGCATCCGCGAGGAGCTGCGCTGGGGCTCGACCCCGCACGCGGCGATCCAGGCCGGCTACGAGCGCGCGTGGGGGACGATTCTCGACTCGAACGTCACGACGATGATCGCCGGCATCGCGCTCTTCGCGTTCGGCACCGGGCCGGTGAAGGGCTTCGCCGTCGTCCACGTGCTCGGCATCCTCACGTCGATGTTCTCGGCGGTGTTCGTGTCGCGCGGCATCGTCGCGCTGATCTACGGCGGACGGCGCAAGCTCGACAAGATCTCGATCGGCCAGGTGTGGCGTCCCAAGGCGAGCGGCACCTCCCCGGCTGCCGGCGCCGCGGCGAAACCGGGCATCCCCGCCGCGAAGAGCGGCACGGCGGCCAAAGGCGGTGCAGCGGCGAAGAGCACCGCCACGGCGAAATGACACTGCTGCGACTCGCCGACGCCTGATCCGAACGGACGATAGCCATGGAATTCTTCCGCATCTCGCGCGACATCCCGTTCATGCGCCACGCGCTGGTGTTCAACGTGATCTCCGCGGTCACGTTCATCGCCGCAGTGGTGTTCCTCGCCGTCAGGGGCCTCAACTTCGGCGTCGACTTCCGCGGCGGGACGGTGCTCGAAGTCCATTACGCCCACGCGGTCGACTACGCCGGCGTGCGTGCGACGTTGAACAAGCTCGGACTCGGCGATTCCACCGCCCAGAGCTTCGGCGCGTCGAACTCGGTGCTGATCCGCCTGCCGGTCGAGGCCGGCGTGTCGAGCTCCAAGCTTTCCGATCGCGTGATGGCGGGCCTCAAGGCGGACGATCCGACCGCCACCCAGCAGCGGGTCGAGTTCGTCGGCCCGCAGGTCGGCAAGGAGCTCTACCAGAACGGCGCGCTCGCGCTCCTGCTGGTGTCGATCGGCATCGTCGTGTATCTCGCGGTGCGCTTCGAATGGCGCTTCGCGGTTGCGTCGATCATCGCGAACCTCCACGACGTTGTCATCATTCTCGGCTTCTTCGCGCTCTTCCAGTGGGAGTTCTCGCTGCCGGTGCTCGCCGCGGTGCTCGCGGTCCTCGGCTATTCGGTCAACGAGTCGGTGGTTATCGCCGACCGGATCCGCGAGAATTTCCGCAAGATGCGCAAGGCGACCGTCACGCACGTGATCGACAGCGCGATCACCAGCACGCTGTCGCGCACCGTCATCACCCACGGCTGTACGCTCTTGATGGTGCTGTCGATCTTCTTCTTCGGCGGCGAAACGCTGCATCACTTCTCGCTCGCGCTCGCGATCGGCATCTGTTTCGGCATCTACTCGTCGGCGCTCGTCATGGCGTCGCTCGTCATGTGGCTCGGCGTCTCGCGCGAGGATCTGGTCAAGCCGGATCGCAACCGGGGCCTCGCCGGTGACAAGATCCTGCCCTGATCCGCGCAGCGCCCGCACCGGCGCAGCGCCGTACAGGACGCGAGCCAGGTGCGGACCGCAGCGATGACGCTGGCCGGATTCCTCCCGCACTGGCCGCCGCCGATCAACGGCTTCATCGTGTTCGGGCTGCTGCTGCTCGCCGGCCTCTGTGGTGGGCGTCTCGCCGCGACGACACGCGTGCTGCCGGCGATCACCGGCTACATTGCGACCGGCTTCCTGCTCGGGCCCGGCGGGCTCGGCTGGCTCGACGAGCCGCTGCTCGCCCAGGCGCGCGTGATCGCCGAGTTCTCGCTCGGCCTCATCGTGTTCGACCTCGGCCGTCGGCTCGACCTCGGCTGGGCGCGCCATGACCGCTGGCTGCTCCCGATGGGCCTCGCCGAGAGCGTGATCTCGTTCGCGGCAATGTTCGCGCTGCTGCACTTCGTCGGCGGCATCGATACGCTCGAAGCGGCGGTGGCCGCAACGGTCGGCATCGCGACGGCACCCGCCGTGGTGCTCCTCGTCACCTACGAGCTCAAAGCCGACGGGCCGGTCACGCGCCGGATGCTCTGGCATGTCGCGCTCAACAACATCGTCGCGATGCTCGGCATCACCGTGCTGCTCCCGTTCATCGAGGCGCGCGCCGAAGGCGCGTCTTGGAGCCCGGTCGCGCGCTCGCTGTGGATCGTCGCAGGCTCGTTCCTGCTCGGCTACGTAGCATTCCGGGTGCTCGGGCTCCTCGCACGCTGGGTTGGCAAATCGCCCGGCCCGCAGTTCATCCTCACCGTCGGCGCGATCATCGTCACCGTTGGCGCCGCGCAGGCAGGCCGCCTGTCGGTGCTCCTCGCCCTGCTCGTGCTCGGCGCCTGCGCGCGCAACCTCGACCGCGAGCACCGGCTGATCGATGTCGATTTCGGGCGTGCCGCGCAACTCTTCTTCGTCTTCCTGTTCGTCCTCGCCGGCGCGGCGCTGCGCTTCGACCAGTTCGGGAGCATCGCATGGCTCGGTCTCGCATTCGTCGTCGCGCGCGCGATCGGCAAGGCCGTGGGATTGTTCGCGCTCTCCTGGCCCGCGCACATCTCGCCGCGCCAGGCGGCGACACTCGGGCTCGCGCTGACGCCAATGCTCGGGCTGTCGATCGGCATGACGCAGCCGATCTACGACGTTGCGCCCGAGTTCGGCGCACGCCTCACGGCGGTGGTCGCGTCGGGTGTCGCCATTCTCTATCTGCTGGGGCCGATCGCCACACGCTACGCGCTGCTGCGCGCCGATGAGGGCGAGGCCGCCGCGCGCGACTGAGCCGATCCCCACCGCCGCCAACTCTGCCGATGCCAGCCCTCGACTTCACCGCATCGGACGCCCTCACCTTCGGCGTCGAGCTCGAGCTGCAGCTCGTCAACACGCGCGACTTCAACCTCGCTCCCGACGCCGACGACCTCCTGCGCCGCGCGACGCGCGACGCTCCGGCGGGCGAGCTGAAGCCCGAGATCACGCAGAGCATGGTCGAGATCAACAGCTCGGTGCACCGGCGCTATCCGGAGCTCCTCGCCGAGCTTCGCGACACGCGCGACGTGCTCGCGGGACACGCGCGCAAGATGAACGTCGCGATCTCCGGCGGCGGCACGCACCCGTTTCAGAAGTGGAGCGAGCGCAAGATCTATCCGACCGAGCGCTTCCGGTCTGTGTCGGAGAAGTACGGCTTTCTCGCGAAGCAGTTCACCGTGTTCGGCCAACATGTCCACATCGGCTGCACAAGCGCCGACGACGCCGTGTGGCTCACGCTCGCGCTCGTCCGCTACGTGCCGCACTTCATCGCGCTCGCCGCGTCGAGCCCGTACTACCAGGGGGTCGACACGGCCTTCGATTCGTCGCGTCTCTCCGTGGTGAACGCCTTTCCGCTGTCGGGGACGATGCCGTTCGTGCGCTCGTGGCGCGAGTTCAACCGCTATTACGACCGCATGTTCGATCTCGGCATCATCGCCAGCATGAAGGACTTTTACTGGGACATCCGGCCCAAGCCCGAGTACGGCACGGTCGAGATCCGCGTCTGCGACACGCCGCTCACCGTCGACCGCGCCGCGCAGATCGCCGCCTTCGCGCAGGCGCTCGCGAGCTGGCTGTGGGAAGCGCGCCCCGAAGTCACTGCGGACATCTATCTCACGCACAGCTACAACCGATTTCAGGCCTGCCGCCACGGCCTCGCCGGGATGCTCGTCGATCCGGTGTCGGGCACGTCGCGCCCGCTTGCCGACGATCTCTCCGAGACCTTCGATCGCCTCGCACCGCACGCGAGCCTCCTCGGCTCGACCGACGCGTTCGCCGCGCTCGACCGCCTGCTGACCGACGGCAACGACGCTACCTGGCTGCGGCGGCAGTTCGCCGCGAGCGGAACGCTTCCCGACGTCGTGCGCCATCAGGCCGCGCTGTGGGCCGGTTGACGGGCCCCGGCGTGCTGACCACCCTCCTCTACTCGCTCCTCGCGCTCGACCAGACCGTCGCCACACTCGCCGGCACCTACGGCCCGTGGCTGTACGCGATCCTGTTCGCCGTGATTTTTGCCGAGACCGGGCTCGTCGTATTCCCGTTCCTGCCCGGAGATTCGATTCTCTTCATCGCCGGCACCGTCGTCGCCGCCGCCGGGCTCGATGTCCACCTGCTCGCGCTGCTGCTCGCGGCGGCCGCGGTGCTCGGCGACTCGGTCAATTACGGCGTCGGGCATTACATCGGCCCGAAGGTCTTCGACGCACCGCGCTCGCGCTGGCTGAAGCGCGAGCACCTGATGCGCACGCAGGAGTTCTACGACCGCTACGGTGGCGTCACGATCATCATCGGTCGCTTCGTCCCGATCATCCGCACGTTCGCACCGTTCCTCGCCGGAGTCGCCGGCATGTCGTACCGGCGATTCCTGTCGTACAACGTGATCGGCGGCTGCGCGTGGATCGCGCTCCTCGTCTATGCCGGGTATCTGTTCGGCAATATTCCATGGGTGAAGGGCAACCTGTCGCTGATCGTGATCGCGATCGTCGTGGTGTCGCTGATCCCCGCTGCGACGACGTTCGTGCGCGAGCGGCGCGCGCGACGCAGCGGCAGCGCGCGCGATGCGCGCGGCGCGCGAGATTCGTGAGCGGCTGCGCGCGTTGCGGCTGAGCGTTTCGGCGCCGCACGCCGTGGCTGAGTATGTCGGCGGTGGAAGTGACTGAGTCTGTCGGTGCGGTGCAGAGGCGCATCCGAAGGCCTGAAGTCCGTGAACGCGTGCCTGCGGGTGCCCGGCGCGGACTCGCCAGGTGTGCGACTGCCGGCGTGCGTGAGGGCGTGCTGGGCTCCCCGCGCCACCCGCGACGGCACGCACTCCCACAGGCCTTCGGATGCGCCTCCGCACCGCACCGACACACTGAGGCACACGCTCCGCGCCGGCACGCTCAAGCACACGCACGCCGCCGACACACTCAGCCACGGTACACGCACGACGCCCTCATCCGCGACCATGCACCGCTCGCCCACGACGACTTGTCCAGACGAGCCCAGCAACGCGTCGCCGCAAGTTCGCGCGTACGCTTCAGCCGCGCACGGTGGCAACGCGCGCGGGGAGCGGCCGAGGGCCTGTGGGAGTGCGGGCCGTCGCGGGTGGCGCACCGAGCGAGCCCGGGCGCACCGTATGGGTGCCGCTGTCCCCGAGCGATGGCGCGCCGGGCACCCGCAGGCACGCGTTCACGGACTTCAGGCCCTCCGGCCGCTCCCCGCGCGCGTTGCCACCGTGCCGCAAGGCTAGGTGCGATGCGAGCGCCGCGTCAGATGCGCTGCGCGAGCGCGGGGGCGAGGCCGACGTAGGTTGCGGGCGTGAGCGCGAGCAGAGGCGCCTTCGCGTCGTCCGGGAGCGCGAGCCCGCCGATGAACTCGCGCAACGCGCCGGCGCTCATCCCGGTCCTGCCGCGCGTCAGCGCCTTCAGTTGCTCGTACGGCTCCGGCAGCCCATAGCGCCGCATCACGGTCTGGATCGCTTCCGCGAGCACCTCCCAGTTCGCGTCGAGATCGGCGGCGAGGCGGCTCGCGTCGGCCTCGAGCTTCGCGAGCCCCAGCCTCAGGGACACCCAGCCCAGCAGCGAGTGTCCGAGCGCGACGCCGAGGTTGCGCAGCACCGTCGAGTCGGTGAGATCGCGCTGCCAGCGCGACACCGGAAGCTTTTCGGCGAGGTGACGCAGCAGGGCATCGGCGACGCCGAGGTTTCCCTCGGAATTCTCGAAGTCGATCGGATTCACCTTGTGCGGCATCGTCGACGAGCCGACCTCACCCTCCTTCATCCGCTGCCGGAAGTATCCGAGCGAGATATATCCCCACAGATCGCGATCGAAGTCGATCAGCACGGTGTTCGCGCGCGCGACTGCATCGCAGTACTCGGCGATGCAGTCGTGCGGCTCGATCTGCGTCGTGTACGGATTGAACTCGAGGCCGAGCCCGGCGACGGTCTTTGCGGCGAGGCGCTCCCAGTCGACCTCGGGGTAGGCGACGACGTGCGCGTTGTAGTTGCCGACGGCGCCGTTCATCTTGCCCTTGATCGGCACCCGCGTCAGCGCGGCAGTCGCCCGCTCGAGCCGCGCGCAGACGTTGGCCATCTCCTTGCCGAGCGTCGTCGGCGTCGCTGCCTGCCCATGGGTGCGGGCAAGCATCGGCAGGGCGGCGTGCCGGTGCGCGAGCTCGCGCAACTCGCCCGTCACCGCTTCGAGCTCGGGCAACAGCACGTCGCGCCGGGCGTCGCGCAGCGCGAGCGCGTAGGCGATGTTGTTGATGTCCTCGGACGTGCACGCGAAGTGGATGAACTCCGCCGCCCGCATGACGTCGGGCATGCCCGCGAAACGCTCCTTCAGCCAGTACTCGACCGCCTTGACGTCGTGATTGGTTCGCGCCTCGATCGTCTTGACACGCGCGGCGTCGGCGGGCGAGAACGCCGTGCACGCTTCGAGGATCGCGTTGCGCGTGGCGACGGAGAACGGAGGCAGTTCGCCGATCCCGGGCTCCTGCGCGAGCGCGAGCAGCCACGCGAGCTCGACCCGCACACGATTGCGGACCAGTGCGAACTCGGAGAAATGACCTCGCAGCGCCTCGACCTTGCCGGCATAACGCCCGTCGAGCGGGGACAAGGCGGTGAGGCGCGCTTCGTGGTTCGGATCCATCGCGGTCTCCGCGGCGAGTCTAGCACGCGCACAATGCGCATCGAGGAACGCTGCCCGATCGAACGCTGCCCGATCGAACGCTGCCCGATCCGCGTCCGATCCGCTCGTCCGTAGAACCTTTTTCCGCCGCGACCGTCCGACGGCAATTAGAGGAGTCGTTCATGTCACGTCGAATCGCCTGTATGCGCGCCGCAGCATTCGTTACGACCGTCCTCCTTCTCACGCCGGCCGCGCACGCGGCGGCTGCGCACGCGGCCGCTGCGCGGCAAACCGTGACGGCGCTGCTCGAGGATACGTCGACAGACCCATCGGTTACCCGGATGGAGATCGTTCTCGACCATCGCACGATCAAGGCGGGCCCCGTCACGCTGCGGGCGATCAACCGTTCGAAGACGCTCGTCCACGAAGTCCTGGTGCTGCACGATCCGGGGAAGAAGCCCCTCCCGTACGACAGCGCAAAGCAGGAGGTCGACGAGCACAGGATCCACTCGCTCGGCGAGGTCGGCGACCTCGCGCCGGGTCACTCGGGCACGCTGAACCTCGACCTCACGCCCGGCTCGTACCTGCTGTTCTGCAACGAACAGGGGCACTACGCCGAAGGCATGAAGACGACGCTGACCGTCACGCGCTGACCCGAAAACCGGGACGTACCACGTTTTTCACCGACAGTGAAAAACGTGGTACGTCCCGGTTTTCCAACGAACCTACACCGAGTGCTTGAGCTGCTCGAGGATCGCCGGATTCTCGAGCGTCGAGACATCCTGCGTGATCTCCTCGCCCTTGGCGATCGAGCGCAACAGCCGCCGCATGATCTTGCCCGAGCGCGTCTTCGGCAGGTTGTCGCCGAAGCGGATGTCCTTCGGCTTCGCGATCGCGCCGATCTCCCTGGCGACCCAGTCGCGCAACTGCTTCGCGATGTCGGCGGCCTCACCGCCGGTGGGACGCGTGCGCTTCAGCACGACGAACGCGCAGATCGCCTCACCGGTCATCTCGTCGGGGCGCGCGACGACTGCAGCCTCGGCGACGATCGGATTCGCGACGAGCGCGGACTCGACCTCCATCGTCCCGAGACGGTGCCCTGAAACGTTGAGCACGTCGTCGATGCGGCCGACGATCCTGAAATAGCCGGTCTTCGCATCGCGGACCGCGCCGTCGCCGGCCAGGTAGAGCTTGCCGCCGAGCTCCTCGGGGAAGTATCCCTTGCGGTAACGCTCGGGATTGCCCCAGATCGTGCGGATCATCGCCGGCCACGGGCGCTTCACGACCAGCATGCCTCCCTGGCCGTTCGGCACCTCGTGCCCGGTCTCGTCGACGATCGCGGCCATGACCCCGGGAAGCGGCACCGTGCACGATCCGGGAACGAGCGGCGTGATTCCGGGCAGCGGGCTGATCAGGATGCCGCCGGTTTCGGTCTGCCACCACGTGTCGACGATCGGACACTTTTCGCGCCCGACGTTCGTGTAGTACCACATCCACGCCTCGGGATTGATCGGCTCGCCGACCGAGCCGAGGAGGCGCAGGCTGGAGAGGTCGTAATTCGACGGTGCGGTCGACGGCACCGACGCGTTGGCCTTGATCAGCGCGCGGATTGCCGTCGGCGCGGTATAGAAGACGTTGACGCGATGGTCGGCGATCATCTTCCAGAAGCGGCCCGCGTTGGGGAACGTCGGCACGCCCTCGAACACGACCTCGGTCGCCCCGCACGCGAGCGGCCCGTACACGATGTAGCTGTGCCCGGTGACCCAGCCAATATCGGCGGTGCACCAGAAGACGTCCTTGTCCTTCAAGTCGAACACCCAATCCATCGTCAGCATTTCCCACAGCAGGTAGCCTGCCGAGCTGTGCTGCACGCCTTTCGGCGTTCCGGTGGATCCCGATGTGTAGAGGATGAACAGCGGGTGCTCGGCGTCGACCCATTCGGGCTCGCAGGTGTCGGATTGCTTGTCGACGAGATCGTGCAGCCAGACGTCCCGGCCCCTGGCGAAATCGACCGCACCACCCGAGCGCCGGTAGACGATCACGTTCTTCACGCTCTCGCAGCCGCCCATCGCCAACGCCTCGTCGACGACCGGCTTCAGCGGAATCGCTTTGCCGCCGCGCATCTGCTCGTCGGCGGTGATCACCGCGACCGCGCCGGCGTCGACGATGCGCTCCTGCAGCGACTTCGCCGAAAAGCCGCCGAACACGACCGAGTGCGGCGCGCCGATGCGCGCACACGCCTGCATTGCCGCCACACCCTCGATCGACATCGGCATGTAAATGACGACGCGATCGCCCTTCCTGACGCCGAGCGACTTCAGTCCGTTGGCCAGCCGGCATACGCGCTGATGCAGCTCCTGGTACGTGACGTTCGTCACCTTGCCGTCGTCAGCCTCGAAGATCAGCGCGACCTTGTTCGCATTGCCGTTCTGCAGGTTGCGGTCGAGACAGTTGTACGACACGTTGAGCTGCCCGTCCTCGAACCACTTGTAGAACGGTGCGTTGCTCTCGTTCAGCGTCTTTGTGAACGGCTTGTGCCAGAGGAGCCGCTCGCGCGCGAGGTCGGCCCAGAAGCCCTCGAAATCACGCGCGGCCTTCGCGTGCATCGCGTCGGCATCGGCTTTTTTCACGTTCGCCTGGGCTGCCCACGCAGCCGACGGCTGGAATACACGTTCCTCCTGCAACACGGACTGGATCGCTGACATCGGGGTATCTCCTCGCAAATTCCGGCACGGACGCGGCACCGCCACAGACCATCTCGGCGGCGACCTGCCCCCTGCCCGCAGTCTAGCTGACGCGCCGCGCGTCGCCAATGCGGGGTGACCCGGACACCCAATGCGGGCGAGCCGGACACCCGATGGTAGACTTTTGGACGAGCGTCACGGCCGATCCGCTCGGTCCGGCCGGGCGGATGCACCCGGAGTGATCTCGCGGCCATGCGACGCGGCGCCCGCCAGGACAGCACACCTCTGACCACCGACACCGGACGGCCGATCGAGCTGCCGCCGGTCAGGACCCGGCTCGCCACCAAGTTCAATCTGCTGTCGATCGCGCTCATCGTGCTTACGGCCGTCGCCGTGACGGCGTTCGTGTTCTATCGCCAGTGGACCGATACCGACCGGCAACTGCGCGTGCAGGGTGAAACGCTGTCGCAGATGCTCGCCGACCTCTCGGCGCAGGGACTGCACGACCACGACGCGGCAAGCCTCGCGCACATCCTCGAAAGCCTCCCCGACGAGGCGAACTTCGCCTACGTCTACGTTCTCGACGCCGCACAACAGGTCGTCGCAGTGCGCTACCTCGCGCCCGCATTGCGCGATGGCGTGATTCCGGCGCTCATGGCCGGCGAGCTTCCGCCGCGCAGTGGTCCGACGCGCGTCGTCGACCGCATCCTTCCCGAGGGACGATTCCTCGAATTCGTCACGCCGGTCACCCCGGTCGGCGCGCACGTCGGAACGCCGGCGCCCAATGCCAACAGCGTGCGCGCGGCGGGCCTCGCCGATCGCGCGGCGCGGCTGCAGGCGCCACTCGGCTACATCCGCCTCGGGATGAGCTTCGATCCGCAGCGCGCCGTGCTGCTCGACCAGATGGTGGGGGCGCTCATCGTCGCTGCGGTGCTGATCGTCATGGCGGTCGTGGTCACGGTGATCCTCACGCGGCGACTCGTCGCGCCGATGCACCGGCTGATGCGCGCCGCGCGCGCCGTCGGCGCCGGGCGGCTCGACGTGCGCGTCCCGGCGCGCTCGTCCGACGAGCTCGGCCTTCTGACGCACACGTTCAATCACATGACGCAGCGCCTCGCGCGCTCGCAGGAGCAGGTTGCGAACTACCAGCGCACGCTCGAAGACAAGGTCGCGCAACGCACGCGCGAGCTCGAGATCGCCACCGCGCACGCGTTCAAGCTCGCGCAGCACGACATCCTCACCGGCCTGCCGAACCGGTCGCTCCTCAATCAGCGGCTGCGACAGATCATCGCGCAGGCGCATCGCGACGGTACGCTGGTCGGCTGCCTGTTCCTCGACTTCGATCACTTCAAGCGCATCAACGACACGCTCGGCCACGATGCCGGCGACCAGTTGCTGCGCGCGATCGGCCAGCGGCTCGTCGGCGCCACGCGCGAAAGCGATACGGTGGCGCGGCTCGGCGGCGACGAGTTCGTCGTGATCCTTCCCGGGCTCGACCCGGCGCAGGGGTCGCTCGAAGTGCTCGCGGTGATCCAGCGCATCCGCGAATCGCTGCTCGCTCCGTTCCGGCTCGGCGACCAGACCCCGACGCTCACCTGCTCGATCGGCGTCGCCATGTATCCGCTCGACGCGCACGACAGCGTGGCACTCATCAAGCAGGCCGACACGGCGATGTACGCGGCGAAGGACGCGGGGCGCAACGCCTGGCGCTTCTACGAAGCCGAGATGAACACGCGGCTGCAGCAGCGGCTGCAGCTCGAGACCGACATGCGCCGCGCGCTGATGGACGACGAGTTCTTCCTCGTCTATCAACCGCAGATCGAGCTCAGAAGCGGGCGCGCCTGCGGCGTCGAGGCGCTGTTGCGCTGGCGCGACCCCGAGCGCGGCGTCGTGCTGCCGTCGGAGTTCATCCCCGTCGCCGAGGAGTCCGGGATGATCCACGACCTCGGTGCGCGCGTGCTGCGCGACGCCTGCCGCCAGGTCGTGCAGTGGCACCGCCAGGACATCCCGCTGCGGCTGTCGGTCAACCTCTCGGTGCAGCAGCTCGAGCACGACGAGTGGCTGGCGACGCTCGAAGAGGCGTTGAAGTCGAGCGGCCTCGCGCCGCACTACCTCGATCTCGAGATCACCGAGAGCGTCATCATCTCGCATCCCGAGCGCGTGGTCGCAACGCTGATGCGGCTAAAGCAGATGGGCGTGTCGATCACGATCGACGATTTCGGCACCGGCTACTCGAGCCTTTCCTACCTCGCGCGGCTGCCGATCCAGGGCCTCAAGATCGATCAACGCTTCGTGCACGGGCTCGGCAGGCACCGCAACGACGAGGCGATCACGCAGGCGATCATCGCGATGGCGCATTCGCTGTCGCTGCGCTGCATCGCCGAGGGGGTCGAGACGGCGGCGCAGGCCGAGTACCTGAGAAGCCACGGCTGCGAGGAAGCGCAGGGCTACCTCTACACGCAGCCGCTTCCGGAGCGCGAATTCAGAGCGTGGTGGCGCGAGCGCGAGGATTCGCTCGCCGAGATCGAGCATCAACCCGGGCTGTGGCAGTGAGCGGAAACCCGTAGGTGGGGTCAGGTCTTGCCTTTGGCCCCGCTTGGCGTGGGGCAAAAGGCAAGACCTGACCCCACCTATGCGGTTTTCCGTTGCTCAGCCGCCGAGAAACAGGCGCCCGACTTCGGGGTCGGCGAGGAGCGTCCGGCCGTGGCCGGCGAGCGCGATGCGCCCGGCCACCAGCACGTAGCCGAGGTCGGCGAACTCGAGGCCCTTCTTCGCGTTCTGCTCGACCATGATGATCGTCTTCCGCTCGGTCCGCTGCAGGTCGGCGAGGATCTCGAACACCATGTCGATGTAGCGCGGCTCGAGGCCGATCGATGGCTCGTCGACGAGCAGCACCGCAGGATCCATGATCAGCGCACGCGAGATTTCGAGCAGTCGGCGCTCGCCACCCGACAGCACGCCCGCGTCCTGACGGCGGCGTTCCGCGAGGCGCGGATAGCGCTCGAGCACGCGGTCGGTCGCGTGTCGCGCTTCGTGCCGGCTCTTCAGCAGGTAGCCCCCCATCAGCAGGTTCTCCTCGACCGTCATGCCGGGGAAGACCGAGTTGTCCTGCAGCACGTACGCGACGCCGGCATCGCGGAGCTTGCGGTGCGCGGACATTCGCGTCACGTCGCGTCCGTCGACGCGAATCGTTCCCGAGAAGACGCGGGTGAAGCCCTGGATCGAGTGCAGCACCGTCGACTTGCCGGCGCCATTCGGTCCGATCAGGCACAGCGACTGGCCGCGCGCGACGCGCAGATCGAATCCGTGCAGGATCTGCATCTTGCCGTAGCCGGCGACCAGGCGGTCGATCGCGACGAACGCATCGTCTCCGGCAAGCCGGGAAAGCTCGTCGATCGCGACACCCTCGCCGGCGAGCTCGGCGGCCGCAGTGGCGACCTCCTCGACCGACATCACGACGTCGGTGGTGCCGAAGCCGTAACCGCTCGTTCCCCCCGGCTCGCCCGGCCCGGCCATCAGCGCCCCCCGAGATACGCTTCGACGACACGCGGGTCGTCGCGCACTTCGTCGGGGCTCCCCTGCGCGAGCAACTCGCCGTGCGCGAAGCAGTAGATGTGGCTCGCGAGGTTCATGATGACCCGCATGTTGTGCTCGATCACGAGAAGCGTGATGCCGAGCTCGACGTTGGCGCGCTTCAACCGGTCGACGAGCCCGTTGATCAGCACCGGATTGATTCCCGCCGTGGGCTCGTCGAGGAGCAGAAGCTTCGGCTCGTTCATCAGCGCCATCGCGAACTCGAGAAGCTTCTGCTGGCCGAACGAGAGCTGCCCGGCGAGGTGATGGCGCTTCGCGTGCAGACCGACGAACTCGAGCAGCGTCTCGGCGCGACCGGTCACCTGCGCCGAGGCCGCGCGCAGCATCGTGAAGAGCGTCTCGCCCGACTGCGCGGTGCTGATCTCGAGGTTCTGCAGGCACGAGAGGCCGCCGTAGACGTGCGTTTGCTGGAACGTGCGGATGAGCCCCAGCCGGGCGATTCGTCCCGCGCGCAGGCGCGAGATCTCGCGCCCATCGAAGCGGATCGAGCCACTGTCGATCGGATGGTGCCCGGCGATCGAGTTGAACAGCGTCGTCTTGCCCGAGCCGTTGGGACCGATGAGCCCGGTGATGCGCCCGCGCGGCACGTCGAGCGAGACATCGCGGTTGGCAATGACCCCGCCGAAGCGCTTGCTGACGCCGCGAACTTCGAGGAGCGCGGTCACGACGCGCGCGGTGCTTCGGACCGCACTGCCGGCTCCGCGGCGACGTCGCGCCTGCGCGCGCGCGAGCCGAGACCGAGGATGCCGGTCGGGAAGAAGACGACGATGACGACGATCAGGAGACCCATCGCCACCCGCTGCCAGCCGAGGAGATAAGTCCAGAAGAGCTCCTGCGTCGCATGAAACAGCGTCGCGCCGAGCACCGGTCCCCACAGCGTCCCTTTGCCGCCGAGCACCGCCATCAGCACCATCCAGACGCCGAACGTCGCGCCGGCGAACGCGAGGTCGGCCGGCGAAATGAATCCGACCAGGTTACCGACCGGTCCGCCCGCGGCGCCGAGGAACAGCGCGCACACGCACCACGCGAAGACCTTGTAGCGGGTCGTGTGAAGCCCCATCGCGACGGCCTTCTGCTCGTCGTCGCGGATCGCGTTGATCGCGAGCCCGATGCGCGCCGCGTAGAGCTGGCGCACGGCGATGAACGTGAGCGCCGCCAGCACGAACAACAGGTAGTAGAAGAAGCGCGAGCGGCCCGCGATCGCGCCGGGATAGACCGGCGTCGCCATCCCCGACGCGGCGCCGATGTATTCCCACGCGGACGCGAGGTTGGCGGCCGCGACGGCGAGCCCGAGCGTCGCGATCGCGAAGTAATGACCGCGGATCGCGAGCATCGCCGGCCCGAGAATGAGCGCCGAGATCGCGGCGCAGACCGCACCGACGCCGATCCCTGCGAAGAGCCCGGGGTAATAGGAAAGTCCGGAATCGCGCTGCACCAGCGCGCAGGCGTAGACGCCGACGCCGAAGAAGAACACGTTGCCGAATGAGTTGTACCCCATCTGCCCGCCGTTGATGTCCCAGGTCAGCGCGAACAGGATCATCAGCCACAGGAATGCGAGCTGCGTGGTGATCGCCGGGACGATCCACGGCGCAACGATGCCGGCCGCGCCGATCGCGGCCATGATCGCGAGGTCGCGCCGCGCGCCGGTCATTCGAGATACCGCCGGTGTCGCGCAAGCGCCAAGTTGCGCGCGACGAGGATGCCGATCAGGAGCAGGAAGATGAACGCGGTCTGGTACTCGGCGCCGAGCAGGAAGCCCGCGAATTCCTCGACGACGCCGAGCCCGGCGCCGGCGGCGATCACGCCGGGAAGATTGCCGAGCCCGGCAACGATCACGATCATGAACGAGCGCAGCGTGTAGGTGAGGCCGAGGTAGGGCTGCACGAACCAGGTCATCACGACGAGGCCGCCGGCCGCCCCGCAGATCGCGCAGTTGAGCGCGAAGGTCGCCGCGTAGACGCGCCCGGTGTCGACGCCGAGGACGCGCGCGGCGCGCGCATTCTGCGACGTCGCGCGGATCGCGCGGCCGAGCCGCGTGCTGCGCAGGAACACGATGAGCGCGGCGCCGACGACGATCGCGGTCGCGAATCCGACGAGCTTTATCTCGGGAAGCGTGATCATCCCGCCGGCGAGAAGCAGGCTCGGCAGGCCCGAAGGAAGCGTGCGGATGTCGGCGCTGAAGAGCTGGTTCGCGAGCTGCTGCAGCAGGATGCTGATGCCGAAGGTGGCGAGGATCGACGTGAACATGTCGCGGTCGACGATCCGCCAGATGACGGTGCGATAGAGCGCAATGCCGATCACGTACATCGCGACCGCCGCGAGCGGAATGCCGAGCACCGGTGGGACCCCGCCGCGCGCGAGGTAGAACACGATGTAGCCGCCGAGCATCACGAACTCGCCCTGGGCGATGTTGATGATGTTCATCACCCCCCAGACGAGCGCCATGCCGTACGCGACGAGCGCGAAGATCGCGCCGACCAGGATGCCGCTCGCGACGAGCTGGAGCAGCAGGATCGGCGCGTCGAAGAGGACGCCGAGATTCGACATCGCGCGAGCCCCGCCGCCGGCGACGGCGGGGCGTCAGTGCGCTACTTGCGTTGGTCCCACTGCGGCGCAGGGAAGATCGGCTTGCCGCTCGCCCACTTCGCCGGCGCGACGACGACGTACTTCTCGTTTTGCACCTGGTACATGACCATCGACTTCGCGACGTTCTTGCCGGTGGCGTCGAACTTGACCGGGCCGTAGAACGTCATCAGGTCGGTCGCCGCGATCGCGTCGCGCACCTTCTGCGGGTCGAGCGAGCCGGCGCGCGCGATCGCATCGGCGAAGACCTCGACCGTCGCCGTCGATTCGGCAGCCTGGTACGGTGGCGCGTAGTTGAACGCCTTCTTGAACATCTCGGCGTACTTCTGCGAGTTCCCGAACCAGTGGTCGGTGTAGGTCATGCTGACGTCCCACTGCGAGCCGCAGAACGCGTAGTCGGCATCCTTGCCGAATTTCTCGGTGATCTTCGCCGAGTCGCAGTGGGTGAGCGCCAGCATCGGCACGTAGATCTTCTCCGCGGCGACCTGGCGGATGCCGAGCACGGCACCCTTCTCGTGCCCGGAGATCATCAGCGCGTCGGGCTTCAGCGCGCGAACCTTGGTCAGCGTCGCGCTCATGTCGTTGAGGTCGGCGGGAAGCTTGTCGTCGATCACGACCTGCATGCCGTACTTCTTCGCGTCCTCGATGACGCCGTCGCGGACATCCTGCGAGAAGTCGTCGTTCTCGATTGCGATGGCGATCTTCAGCGTCTTCGGGTCGCGCCCCTCCTTCTTCGCTTCCTCGGCGAGAATCGTGACGGCGGAGCGGAGGTAGTAGTCGGACGTATCGAGCACGGCGAAGAGGTACTTGTAGCCCTTCGTGAACAGCGCGCGATCGGCGCCGTTGCCCTCGACCATCGGGATCTTGTACTTCTCGGTGATCGGAGCGATCGCCTTCGTGAGACCCGAGCTGTACGGCCCGAGGACGAAGTTGACGTGG